>CAZVAW010000185.1:0-1515 GCA_964625205.1 uncultured Desulfurococcaceae archaeon | reverse complement strand
TTCTCAAGGTACTTAGCCTCGATCACAGTGTTTAACTCGAAATACACGTGGTATCCATTACCAGAATCAACGACGATAGTTGGTTTTACACCTAAGATATCCATTATCTCGTCTAAAAGCTTATTTAGAGGAGGCCGTTTAACATATATCCATTTCTTCCGACGCCAATCCCAATATATACATTCAAGCCCATAGTCATCTTCCTCGACACAATAGTATTTCTTGTCAAATACCTCTCTAAACTCCTTCGGTATCTCTATAGGGAGTATCTCCTTCTTATAATCAAGATCGATCCAAGCCCATTTACCAATACCAACATCAACACAACGCCCACGCCCCCTAGCTGGTTTAGTCTTTAAAGGTAAAACCTGATAGTATATGTGAAACCCTTGCCTGGTAAGTACTGGTAAATTCTCCTCCAACCATTCCCTGATCTCAGTATAAAGATCCTTGCCAGCTTCTCTACAGAAATGTCTATACCCGATCCTATCCCTAATCCATACTATAGTGTAACATCTAGCCAATGGGTCATCATAATCCCATATACGTTTAAGAAAACCTAGTGCTTCGTCAACATCATACACTAAGATAACACCTCACTATATGAAAGATATTTTCGGGTAAGGATAAAATAACGTGGGTTAGACAAAATCATATATAGTAGTTATTTACGAGATAATAATTGATCAGCTTAGGCTATGGTATCTTGTAAGGGTCTACACCATGTCTAGCAAGAGAGAACGTGGTATTGCTAAAGCCGTTAAGTGTGTTGAGAAATGTCTTGGTTCAAAAGAAGAGCTACAATACTGTTTCATAAATTGTTACCTAGGCTCAGAACTAGTCAAGGCATATACTTGGATCGAGAAACTAGAGGAGATCACGGGCAACGTATCTAAACTATATGGTTTCCAATACATAACGTATAGCCGAGAATTTAGGAGCTTCCTCGAAGATCCGTTCAAGCATCTTGGTAAAAAATTATTCATATATACACATGATTTCGTGCGTGGAAGGATCAAGCTCGAAGAATATGCTACTAAGTCAATGCAAGCAATAAATACTAGTCTTAAGACAAACCTCAGGACACTCTACCAGAATTGGTGTTTCCTAGCAATACTAAAGAACATTTACCGTGAGGGGACAAGAGTTGTTTATCCAGAACATCGGGTGTTAAGCCTAGAGAGAAGTGGTAAACAAAAACTACGTTGGATACCACCCAATATAGTAGTAGATGTTCCGGGGAAAGGGAGTCTCAGTTTCTACATAGAAGCACCAAGACCATTGTCGTGGGGCGACTCAACTGATCTTAGAGAGACATGGAAACTCTATACAGCACTCCGGCCGGATGTAATGGTTTATGGCGGCCGTATATACGATATAGTCGACCTAAATTCATCACCACCAGTTAGGAAACCAGATATTATATTGGAGTTTAAAGAGCTACCAGACTGGTATAAACGTGTACGTGATGTTAAAGGCCCCCTCGCTAAACCATTGAGTGCTGAGGAGTGGAGA
>CAZVAW010000184.1:0-1527 GCA_964625205.1 uncultured Desulfurococcaceae archaeon | reverse complement strand
CCCGAATTACCTGTACAGAACGCGATCATATATTATAGGGATGGTTATGAACTACTCATTATAGCCTCTAAATACTCGATGTTACCGGATAATACTTATAAGATCATATACTATTTCCCACTACCTAGTAAACCTCTATATTATAATGTTTTATTCACGAATGTTGAGAGAATAGAAACTATCTATACACTTGGAGTGGATTTTGATAAATTACGTGAAAGCTTCTATACATATATATCGCCGCTCCCACCACTTTATGTAACATCTGGTGGTATGAGTAGGGGTGCTTATAGGGTTTTAGGCACAATAACTGGTGAAACATATAATTTATCGCTTATCGAAGCACCAAATATCAACATAAGTATTTTCCGCGAAATACTTGGATCAATGGGCTATAATGGTAGTATTCCAGAGGGTTTAAAAGATATAATTGATCACTATAAAGATCTTGGTTGGACGTATTTCATGATCGGTACAGCCGAGGTTACTACTGAAACCATAGTGTTACAAGCATATTTGTTTGAAACGGATAAGATCATATATCCGTTATACCTTGATCGGTTGCAAAGAGGCGAGTTAGAGGTAGTAATAAGTATTACCTCTGATAGCGACTTGTCTAAAACCCATATAAACCATGTTAGGTTTGTGAGAAAAGGACTAGATCCTAGCCATATATGGATTTTCCAAAAACCAGAATCTATGAATAATATCAAGGCTTTCTTTACACAATTATATAATGAGGTTGAGAAAATATATGGTGATAAACTTAGTCTTGATATTAGGAGATATAATGATGAGTTAAGAGTTATTATAGGTTTAAAGGGTGTAGCGTATTTCAGTGGTAATCTATATACTCCGGAAATGCTTGATGACGTAATAGTTGAAACTACTGGTGAAGTCAATATAGATGAGGGGATCATATCATCTATCAAAGGCACTGTTTTATTAGCTACAACAACGTTTGCAATAGGTTATTTAGGCGCAATACTCTATACTGTTCTCTTCATATTATATCTTAGAAACTATATACGCGGCGATCCCGGTAAATTAAGGGATAATATGAATAAATATTTAAAACTAGGTTTAATCGCTACAATACTATCTACTTTCTTCGTACTGATAATACTGTCTCCATACCTATTGTTTATCATACAGTATCTACAAAGTATAGCGCTTCTACTATTTGCTTCACTAACGATGTTTAATGCCTACCACATACTAGGTTACTACTTACTAGATAAATATGGTGAAAATCAAGTACTCGTTAAGAGATTAAGGTTAAGCTACATGTTATTCTACTTATCATACGCAATAATTATCGCCCTTATATTGATAAACGCGTTTAGACCCGTGATCGAATACCCCTATACAGTGTTTTCAATGCCCTTAGCTATACTGGCCTTTATACCACATATTACCATTATATACTCGATCACTGGCTTTGCAAAAACAATAGGAATACATAGATTTAAAGAAACAATATGGGGTGGGGTAATAAGTTGTATTGCTTTATCAGAGATCATAATA
>CAZVAW010000183.1:0-1530 GCA_964625205.1 uncultured Desulfurococcaceae archaeon | reverse complement strand
AGTTATTGAACGATAGTGGTATGGGTTCTCCAGTGTCCGGGTTTGTAACTACGTAATCTTAGAATAGATCAGTTATCACATGAATTTAGTTTAGCACGTAGTATGTTTAGACTCTCTATTGGATGGGATCATGGTATTAAATGTTTTAAACTAGGTCTTAGAAGAGGATTACCACTTGAGAATTACGAATATAACCCAGCATATGATATTTTCTTTGGACTAGGTAATTATTATAACAAGATACTAGGAGAGGTTATTGATGGAAAACCATGTATGAATCCATTACTTGTTAGAAAATATGGTGGATTACACGATATATATTGTGGATTCAAGAAATTCGGAGAGATCCATATATTTGATGAAGGCGTAAAACCGGTTGGTAAAATAATAGATTCTAGTGAGTGTTATGATATTGATCTCGATCGGTTGATAAAATCTAATAAGGATATTATAAGATTATATGAAAATATATCGATCGAGTTTCTCAAGAAATATCTTGAATGGGTTGATACAGTTATTGTTCCATGGAGTGGTGGTAAAGATAGTACTACCACGTTATGGCTTACACTTAAGGTTTTCCCACGTAAGAAGATTAGGATAGTATATGTTGATACTGGTGTTGAATTCCCATGTACTAGAGAGTATGTATTTGAACTTAGTAGGAAATGGGGTATTGAACTATACACTACATATGCTGGTATTGATAAGGGGCTAGTTGAGGAAAAACTACCCATACCAACACATGATAATAGATGGTGTACTGGTAGGAAAATAGATGCTCTTGAGAAAACTATTTCGGAGATCTCCGAGGGTAATACGTTAATAGTAACAGGTGATCGTGATGCTGAATCTAGTCGTAGAAGTATTAGACCACCAACACGTAGAGAGAACATTAAAACAATGATCACGACACCGATCAAGTTATGGAGTACAGCACATGTACAACTATATATGTTGATCGAAAACATACCCATGAACCCATTATATAGTTATGGATTCTATAGAATAGGATGCTATATATGCCCAGCACTACGTAGTTGGGAACTCTACATCATGTTAAATACACCAGAAATACATGATAAGTTGAAAAACAATAAACTCTATAAAGAATTCCTAAAACACAGACTAGTAACCAATTAACTCATCATAAGTTATGATAGAATACTAACACTCTATACTAACCCGATCTCCTTCTAGGTTAGACGAAAACTAGTTTCCATCAGAGTCTATCCCTAAATCATAGAGATGGAGAATAGATGGAAGAGATGGAAATTAGTAATTAGTAATCTCTGCAGATATTGTTGTAGATAAATTATCTCGAATTATTATTCAAGCCTTTAAATATCAAGAAGAAACTATTAAGAAGAGATAAGGAGGTGGAGGAATTAAAAATTATTTTGAGATTTTCCTTGTTCTCAAGATCTTATAATATAGTATGGTAATAACAATGGGAGTTGTCGCTATCCCTATGATCAGTATTAATAATGTTTCTTGACTTGGTTTTGTATCGTTTTTATTCTTCATATATTG
>CAZVAW010000182.1:0-1547 GCA_964625205.1 uncultured Desulfurococcaceae archaeon | reverse complement strand
CATGGGTTATTGAAAGAGCATTATATGAGACAGTCTACGAGTTAACATATGGTGGGAGCATATCTGGCTGGTTCGTAATACCATTAACAGCAATAATAAACCCACTACTACCCATACTAAGAATATAAATGAGAATGAATGTATAATAGTTTATTCTTCTAACCAACTCATTTGTATTCCTACTATAACCAAAACTTATTCTTCGATTTGATCTCTTAGAATAACCATGTTATATATAGATAGGTGGGAGATATAGTGACTGGATAAACAATACCCCGTTCAAGGATCAAAGTGATCTCGCGCTAAAGAAACACTATGTAATAATTACTCCCGAAAAACAAGTCATATTGAGGACTACTGGATACTACTATGGAGTAAATCCACCAGTACCAGTTTATGTAGAGAAGAAAATCAGGGTCGGCGAGAATGGTTACACGACACATTATATGATCCAGAACCGTGGAGATAATATAATAAGCACACTTCTAGGTATTGAGTACCACGTAGCTCCAAAGATCAACCGCGTAGATCCTAACGCTGAGCTAGGATATGAGACTAGCGAATACCATAGTGTAGATGAGAAATGGGCTGGTAGAGGAGACTCTATCGTCATAAAATCAACTGGATACCCAGACATAATGCTTATAGCTAATAGAGAAACCAGTATATGGGTTTCGCCACTCTATAGTAAAGCTAGGACTGAGAAAGGATTACAAGATATATTCCAAGGCATAGCAGTTATGTTTGTCGAGAAAATAACTCTGAAACCAGGAGAAGCTTTCGAGTTAACGGTTAAACATTATGTTAAACTCTAAAGAACTCCTAGGAGCGTGTAACACTTATGCTTATATGGTTTTTATCATTTGAGTCAAAGGATACTGTTAAAGTAGGGGGACTTGCAGAAGTCCCACCTAGGCTAGGCGAAGCACTTGTTAAGAAGGGTCATAAGGTACAGTTATTGATCCCTAGTCATGGATTTATACGCGAGAAACACGATAAACTAGAACATATAATGACTATAGAGACCCTCGGCCATAGGATTGTTGTGTATAGATATGATAAGCCAGTGGTTGAGCATATTATTTTCTCAAGCAATATCCTTGATCAACCCGAGGTTTACTCCCCAAAGTACATGTATAGTAAAGTGATTGAATGGGCTATCAGCGTAAAAGCTTATGCGGAGAAACTATTGGGTGAAGGTATAGCTCCAGATATAGTTCATGGGAATGACTGGCACTCAATACCGTCTATGATAGTTCTTAATAACTTATATTATATAAGTAAATGCAATACTCGATTCTATTACCAAATACACTTATTATCAAGAACTATTTTCGAGTTTAAAGAGGTTAGATGAAGCTAGAGATATAGTTGAGAGCGTGGCTTGTGTTGAATGGTAAACTAAGGATTCCTGTTGAGAAAGCATTACTTGATCTTCTACAAGAATATGGTATAACATTAGATGACTTATTAATTGCGATGAAAACCGAGGACCTTGATGTATACGAGGAGTTGATCAAGAGAATAGCAATGCCTAGTAAAGACGC
>CAZVAW010000181.1:0-1552 GCA_964625205.1 uncultured Desulfurococcaceae archaeon | reverse complement strand
GATTTATTGTTGCTGTTAAGGGTTTAGGAGGATACCATATCGCAGCTTTAGCTTCAGATGACGATGTTGTGTTAAAGCTTAGATTGAGAAAGAATAGACCTCAAAAACCCTTTGCATTGATGGCACTTAACATAGATGTAGTGAGGAAGATAAGTAATCCTTCAAGAAAGCATTCAGAACTCTTACTTAGCCCTCAAAAGCCTATTGTTCTCGTGCCTTTGAGGGAGAATTCTCCAGTATCAAAGTATGTTGCTCCAGGACTTGATATGCTTGGAGTTATGCTCCCCTACACTGGACTACACTACCTACTATTAATGAGGTCTAAAGATAAATTCTTGATTATGACTAGTGGTAATCCCCGAGGAAAACCTATATGCATCGATGAGGAGAGCGCCTTCAAGAAGTTAAGGGATATTGTCGACTATTTTCTCGTTCATAATAGGAGGATTATTAATAGAGTGGATGATAGTGTCTTAAGAGTCACCTTGGGTAAACCAGTATTCCTACGGAGGAGTAGGGGTTATGCCCCCACATGGATTAAGACTAGAATATACTTTGAAAAGCCAGTAATAGCTTTAGGCGCTGAGCTTGCAAACGCTGCTGCAATAGCTTATAAAAACTACATTATCCCAACACAATATGTTGGTGATATGGACGAACTGGAGAACGTGGAATTTCTAGAGTCTACACTAAAATTCCTACTAAAAACATACAGGACAGACATCAAAGAGGCTATTGTAGTATCAGACCTTAACCCCATCTATACTACAACAAAGCTTGCAGAAAAATATCATAGAGAATATGGGATACCCTTAGTTAAAGTTCAACATCACCATGCACATATAGCTTCAGCTATGGTTGAGTATGGAATAAACGATCTTAGTAAAAGAGTTATTGGTATAGCTATTGATGGTTTTGGCATGGGAACTGATGGCATGGCTTGGGGTGGTGAGGTACTAGAAGTATCCTATAGAGGATTTAAGAGGGTAGGACACTTAGAATATCAGCCATTACCTGGAGGTGACATATCAACTATTTGGCCAACTAGAATTCTAATCTCAATACTAGGTAAGGCCTTAGATGGGGAGGAGGTGTATAGTTTAGTATCAAAGTTTAATCTTCATGGTAAGCTTAAGTATGGCTTTAAGGAGCTACAGTTACTTCTTAAACAGTGTAAAAGTGTTAAACTCTACACTTCTAGTATGGGTAGAATTCTTGATGCAATTTCAGCGTTACTTAATGTATGTTGGTATAGATCTTATGAAGGAGAACCTGCAATGAAGCTTGAAGCTTATAGTAGGGAGGGTAAAATCCTAGACTATAGTATCAAGATAACATGTAATAATGGAACTTTAACCATAAACACAACAGATATGGTATTATGGTGTATAGAGAAGCTAATGGGTAATGTGGATAAACCTAGTATTGGTAAGACCGTACAATACATGTTAGGTTATGCTCTTGGATCCATAGCTAAGAGTAGCATTAAGGGTAGAAGGAACATAGTAGGTGATGTAGTCTTTGTAAGTGGTGGTGCGGCAGTAAACGAGGT
>CAZVAW010000180.1:0-1594 GCA_964625205.1 uncultured Desulfurococcaceae archaeon | reverse complement strand
AACACTTAGTGTTGGTGAAGCCATTGACTTAGAGATATTCAATACAACAGCTATTACTGGTAAATTCGATATAATAGCTGTGACAAGCAATGGTGCAATTATTCATCTTGATCCTGAATACACAGGCGACGGCCTTTTAGACCAGAGTGATATAGATAGGATCTTATCTAATACTACAAGTGCTATTGATTTAGTTAACCCGTTGGTGGGGTGGTCGTTTAATAAGTCTCTCATCATCCAGAATGGATCTGGTGAGTACTATTACCTTATACCTTATCTGGTGGGGGATGTTGGTTGGAATAGTGGTGTTGACCTAGATTACCGTAATTATATTGATAGCTCTGTTGTTCTCTGGTTTTATGACTTGGATAATTCTGGTAAAAGGATAGATTTCATTAAGGTTTATGCGTATAGGCGTCAGGATGGCTATTATCAGTGTAATTTCTCGTTTGTATATGATGATGGTACTGAGAGGTTTATTGACTCTATTGTTTATGTGGTTGGGCAGCCCCACGGTAAGTGGGTTACTGTGGATCTGCGGGGTTTTGGATTGAAGCTTGTTAACTATGGGTTCTTTAATATTACCTATAAGGTTGATGCTGGTATAGCTACTGACTTGTATATATACTTTATACCAATTACTTCTAGTGAAGCAGGTATAAGTATATGGCTTGATTATGGAGGTGGCTCCGGGTTTGACGCTTATATAGACCAGTATTTTAAGATTGATGCTAATAACCGTATATACCTATATCTTAATAGAACTGGGGAAAACTATTATCTAGGTCCCGGCGGATCTACTGGGTGGGTGTATAGAGGTAAAGTTAACTTCGGCGATTATCTGGTTAGTCACTATACAATTCAGCTTAATACACCCTACTACTTTAATTTTACTAAAGTAGGTAGTGCTTGGACTAAAGAGATATTCTGGATAGCTAATCCCGCCCGTTCATTTAATCGGACATTGGAGTTAATGTATAAAAGCTATGATTTCTACGTCATTAATATTTCAGGTGGCGTATTATCGGGTTATAAGAGACCTTCGGATCAAATAGTTTATTTATGGTACCAGGATAACGTGTTTCCTGGAACAAATTGTTTCTTAGTTAATGTTTCAGTACCTGAAATATACTATGTTGTAATTGATCAGCCTTATGATTATATGCCGAAGTATTTGGTGTTGATTAATTGGCTCGATCCTATGCTTGTCATCAATGTTACCGGAGTAAATGATCCGTTGCTTGTTAAGTATGGATTGGTAATGGCAGGTTCAAATATTACATTCTATTACTGGAGTATAGTTTTTAAAGACGGGGTATTTCTCGGGAATTATAGTGCGGGGAATACTATTATCTTAGATCCGGGTGTTTATGCAATAATACCTTTACAAGGACCCTTCAAAGGCAATATAGTGTATCTATGGGTTGAGGAGTGGAGGCTTGTTAAGGGAGGTTAGTGTCTCCCAGTTCTTACTCTTGTATGGGGATGTGTATGAGGTCTATATGGGTATGGCTACTCCTGCTATGTATCATTCCTGTGTCAAACATAGTTTTAGCAGCTAATAGTGTGTCTGTTAGCCCTACTGTAGTATCGC
>CAZVAW010000179.1:0-1602 GCA_964625205.1 uncultured Desulfurococcaceae archaeon | reverse complement strand
CTTTAATTTATTATTCAAAATTTTTATTTTGTTGTCAAAACATTTATTTATTATAACCGCTATATAATATAACAATACGGAATGTAGGTGAACAAACTCTGACTAAGACCCTCATTATTATACCCTGTACTAGGCGTAAGGAAACTTTTTCTACGGAAAATAAGTGGAGCATTCAGGGTAGTGTTGTAGAGCACTTAAGCGACAAGTATAAAAAGAGACTACTTGAAACAAGACGCACTATAGCAGAGACTGTTAAGGATAGAAGTGGCTATTATCACTCTAGTATGCCTGGTGAGGATTTAGGATTTGATAAACAGGATCCGGAAGTCGGGTACTTACCAGCTTACATACGCTATAGCAGAGGCAGAGCATATGAAGGTATTGGAGAATATTTTTGGGAAACAATAAAGGAAAATAGTGATAAAATTGACGCTCTCTTTATATCAGGTCTTTATGGAGTTGCTAGATTTACCGAATTCATCAGATACTATGACATAGACTTAGGTGATAAAAGCACATATGGTAAACCTGTATATAAGTTCTGGACTAATATATTACCTCAGATCATAGTAGACTATGCTATAAACACGAATGTTAAACAAATAGTAGTGTTAAGCAGTTACCGCTATCTACAATTATTAGTAGGATTAAGGGATCAATGTGATAGTAGGGGGATTTTATTGAAAGTTCCGTACTTAGGTAGTGGTTGGGAAGTTCTTACAAACATCGGTATAAAACTTATGGAAACAGTAAATAAGATCCTCAAAAGTGGCTGAATATAAAGGTCTTTTGGGGCTTAAAGTAATGTTATTCTTTACCATAGATCATGAACGGGTTGATAGCATCGCCCATAGTCTTAGTCAACTTGGTTATAAAGCATTTGTTAAACTGGATACGATGGAGCCTGAGTACCAGATTCTATCTATGATCTACGAGTTATACAATGATGAACGTGTAGTACTTGTTCTTGGTATAGCAGCTGCCTTAATTGATTACCGGTTAAAAGGGGATGCATATGAGTTTTGGAATACACTAGGTAGTATAGTTAGTGAACACTTGGCAAGAAGTGAACAACTAGACCTAGGTAGTATACATGATATAATGTTCGAGTTTGTCGAAAGAGATGTTTGTTCGAGACTTAGAGGACAGAAGAAGTATAGGCTGAAGAAGTTCTTCACGAGATACGCCGATCGTCTATGGAATAGAGACTATATGTTTCTCTCGGAGAAACCTGAGAAAATATGGTATGTCTTAGCTAAAGCTATGGATCAGAAGTTATTCGATAAGACTATAGTATTTGCTATGAAAGTCTTAGACCTAGTATCTTTAATTACTAAGGGAAGATATGCTGATTTCAAAAACGTTAAGTACATACCGATCAACTACCACGTTGTCAGAATGTCACTATACTCCGGCATATTAAAGCCCGTGAAACGAGATAGCCTTGACCTAAGTAAAGAGATCGAGTATGTTCTTCGAGATAATAATGCTAAATATCTAATATCCGAGGCTTGGTACCAAGTCGCAATAAAAACATCAAATATGCTAGGAGAGAGGATCTCCACCCTCCGAATAGATTCACTACTATGGCAGTTAAGTAAG
>CAZVAW010000178.1:0-1622 GCA_964625205.1 uncultured Desulfurococcaceae archaeon | reverse complement strand
TCGCTTATATCTTTTAATACGTCGTCGTATCGGCCCATTTTGAAATAGTTAATGTTCATAACCATATCGATCTCCGATACGCCATATTCTACTGCTTGCATAACCTCATATACCTTAGCTGATGCCGTTGTATTTCCTAATGGGAAGCCTACTACGGTAGCATACTCTATAGTATTCCCGGCGATCTCCCTGGCTAGTGGGACAAGGCTTAATGGAAGCATTAATGTCTTAAAACCATATCTACGCATATCCTCGACATACCTTTCCAACAACTTATGATCAGCGTTTGGCTTTAATAATGTATGATCGATTAACTTGGCGAAATCACTCGGTTTATTCCTCCGAATATAATCTAGAATATCCATGCTGGATACACGCTCCAATACTGGTTTCATAAACGATTATTACCCAGCATCATTAATAGTATTTACTTGTGGGACCGGGGCCCGATCAACCGATGAACATGAGGATCGAGGCCTCTCCCAGACCCGCTTTGATAAGGGGGATGAAGCCTTCCTAGGCCCTATATCCTATGTTCTAACGCAGGGTGCTTACGTCTTGGTCGAAGTATATATTGGTACTTCGGGCTGGCTATATGATTGGAACGAGGAGGCTACTTTTGACTGGTACGTCAAATATAGTGGTTTGAATGCTGTAGAGCTTAATGCTAGTTTCTATAGGTTCCCATTTAGAAACCAGGTTATAGGTTGGAGTAGAAAGGGCTCTCGTCTACGTTGGGCTGTGAAGGTTCACCGTAGTATTACGCATTATCGTAGGATGCGTGGGGAAGCACTTGGTATTTGGCGTAAATTCCATGATCTATTCAAGCCATTGGATAAGTATATCGACTTCTACTTATTCCAGCTACCGCCTAACTATACTTGTAAACCCGAGTATCTAGAGCGTATACGTAGTTTCTACGAGGAGACTGGCCTCGGCGAGCGTTTCGCCCTAGAGTTTAGACACGATAGTTGTTTCAACGATGAGGTAGTTAAATGGGCCTTTGACCTAGGTTTAACACTTGTAAGTATAGATGCTCCAATAGCTACTTGGATAGTCCGGAGTAACTCTAATATATATCTTAGAATGCATGGACGTGAGATATGGTATGGCTATGACTACAGCATTGACGAATTACGTGAACTAGTTAAAAAGACACTAGAGCTTAAACCTGAGAGGATCTATGTATTCTTTAACAATAATCACTGGATGCTAGGGAATGCTCGGACAATGTATAAGTTATACGAGGAGATCCTAAACCAGTAACTACTCTTCCATCTTCACATTAAACTTGATAAGTAAAAAAGATATTTTCTTAATAACACATAATATAATATGGTGCAATATATGCTCGTGTTTAGACGAATAGCCGTGCTTATATTATTTACAATATTATTAAACCCACTAATACTAACGCCTATGACGATAGATACATATAACGTGACTAAAAAATACATGGATTCCTATCCTAGTAGAGTATCCACGGATAACGTTTTAGAAACTACGTTAGTGTCTATGGTTTTTGATTATCTTCGTCAAAACTTTATAGAACTGTATGATATAGTGGAGAACGTTACACCGAAACTATACATAGTCGATCGCTATACATATATTATATCAAA
>CAZVAW010000177.1:0-1624 GCA_964625205.1 uncultured Desulfurococcaceae archaeon | reverse complement strand
ATACATGTCTAAACCATACTCCGAGGTTAAAAACCCAGCACTACTAAATACTAGTGCTATCGAGAAAATCATGGATAAACTAGCTTCTATGATCAGTATTTATAAAAGAGAATTCACATTCATAGCAACAGCTCCCAATGGAAGTGTTTTCACGCTTGAACCCAACATAACGATAATATACATGGGCTTATCAGGTGAAAGATCATCTCTCGTTAAAGAAACTAAGTTTAAATTTGTAAATGGAAGTATAGTACCAGTTACAGAATATAGTGTTCAATTTAAGAATCCTTATCACTTATTCTATGTTCTATTAAATGGAGTTAGAATTAACTATCCATTTAAACTAGGGATTGAAGAATCCGATGGTAAGGTTATAGTTAAGTTCTTCGAGGGATATATTCCTGCTGGTATTAAAGATATAAGTAAGGATTATTTCAACTTAACTCATAATTATCTACTTAAGATAGTTAAGCTTTTTAACTCTGCTACTAACGGAAGTTACGGTTTGGATGATCTCGTCATTACCGACTTATTCTACAGCTATACATATGATTTGAAATACTTTGTCCCGGTACTAATAGTGAGGGCTATTAATACAGGTAAAACAGCTACATTCTACTTGTTTGTGAAAGGCCCTAAACTAGTTCATTACAACATTACATTTGCTGGAAAAGCAGGTTCACTGTTTTCACCATTACTCTTTAGTAAGCATGATTTGAGAATACTATTTGAGAATTCTCTAGCATATGCTACTATGAAGCAGATTACAATGAATGCATTATTCGTAGCATTAATAGTAGTCTCTATAAGTCCATTAATAATACGTATCGTTAAGAAATATCGGTTAAAGAAGAAGGTAATGAAGAGGATTAGAAAGAAATAATTTTTTCAAGCTTTTTTCTTCATTTTCTTTGTATTCTGTATTCTGCGTCTAATTATAATGGCCGCGTCTACTAGGGCAATGTTAATATTGTTAAGCGATATGTCTTGGATTTAGGTGGTAGTATGGGTAAGCCGTCTGGCTTGATCCTGATCGAGCCTACTACGTGGTATTTTCAGAGTATGTTTAAAGTGAATAAAGTACTAGCTTATGAGAAGTCAAAGTATCAGGAAATAGCTCTTGTAGAGATAGAGGGGTTTGGCCGAGCACTTGTTATTGATGACTTGATCCAGAGTACTGAGAAAGATGAGTACATGTATCACGAGTCACTTGTACAACCAGTTATGACTCTACACCCTAATCCAAGGAAAGTATTGATACTAGGTGGTGGAGAAGGAGCCACATTACGCGAGGTACTTAAACATAATACGGTTGAGAAAGCAGTTATGGTTGATATTGACGAAGTCGTGGTAGAGTTTTCTAAGAAATATCTAGAGTATATGCACCAAGGTAGCTTCGATGATCCGAGGGCTGAGGTAATTATAATGGATGGCTTAGAGTATGTACGTAGACAACCAAGTGGTTCTTTCGATGTAGTTATCATGGATTTAACCGATCCATATGCTAGCGAAATAGCTAAACCACTATACTCGGTCAACTCATTCAAGGAAATATATAGGATATTAAGCGATGATGGAGTAATGGTTACACAAGCTGGTAATAGCTTCTTCTACAATAAATCAT
>CAZVAW010000176.1:0-1624 GCA_964625205.1 uncultured Desulfurococcaceae archaeon | reverse complement strand
AGAAGCAATGATCAAAAATTGAAGGTTGCTTAGATCAGTTGTAGTTGAGGCTGTGAAGAAAGAGATTATAGAATATTTGCTTACGAGTATGGCTTTAGATAAGTTGACAGAAAATTCTAGACTAACCGAGGAAGACGTGTTAGAGACGAGTAAAGCTATAAAAGAGTCTATTCGGAGGAAATAGAGTGCTTGGTTTACTATTACGGTATAGTTTTTATGTTGTCTACGTATTTGAAGTCTTCATCGAAAGTTGCTATTGTAGTGACTCCTATTCTTGACGCTACGGCTAAGTGTAATGCGTCTGCTGGGAGTAGGCCGTGTTTCTTCATATATTCTAGTGATTTTCTCCAATCATCATATGTTACATATTCTACTCTAAGGCCTCGGGTATACATATAGTCTATGTATCCATAGAATTCCCTGATCGTTTCAAGACATTTCCTCCTAATACCCTCATCGTATCTTAATGCTTCCCTGATCCTCCATATATTCTTAGTGTTTAACAATTCACTTGCTTTACCGTATAAAAGTTTAAAAACTACTTCCTCTAAAACTAGTGGTGTTACGTAACCGATCACTTTATTACTCTCAATAGACTCTAGTATCTCCTGTGCTTTATCGGCACCAGGTTCGTTAAACAAAAGTTTTAGGAATACTGAGGAGTCAACAAATATTTTCAAGATCTCTACACGCCCTTACTCGCTAAGTATATCTCTTCAAGCTCTTTCAACGTAAACTTACTTCTGGCTAATCCCCGCATCCTCGATGTATAGCTTTTACCCATTTGCTTCTCCATGAAAACCTCCATGGCTTTCCGGATAGCCTCACTCCTACTCATACCCAACATACGCGCCAACTCAGTAAACTTTTCTAACAACCTCTCATCTACCCTAACGTATATACCCTTAGAACCCAATATACATCACAATATACACGTATATACAATACCGTATATAAAGATAACTAGAAATACCCCTAACAAGAAAACACCCATACAACTATATAGTTATTAAAAGAAGACATAGTTATACCCGGGTTTTAAGGAGTTATTTTGAATTAGAAGAATGTTCTAAAATCTCTAGCTCCTCTCGTATAGGGTAGAGAATACTTAATATCTAGAGATACCGTGTCCCACAAACTTTTCAAGGTAACAAATAAGCTCTTCACCACTAGACTCCCTTAGAATACCGATCAAGTCCTTTAATCTCTCCTTAACACTCTTCCTGATCCCTACGATCAACTTCTCATCCTCTCTAAACTTAACTGACTTTCAAGGCTTTAACACCCTATTCTCGTATCTTACCTTAATAACTCGTGACAATATATAATCCCCTCTGAAATAACTATTGTATTATTCACATCAGTATTTAAAAATACTTTAACCTAGCTATCCCTAAGCTCGATAAAGTGACGTAATATACGCCTAATATAGATACCAATACATGATAGACCACATAATTCTAGCATCCGATTTTAATCAAAACACCACATATTCATAGTAAATCAGATACCAGTATTTCCCGATCAGATCAAGGAAAATAAAAATTTCAATAGAAACTATACAATTAGAGAAAATGGAATAAAAATAGTGATACTGTACATGCTTATTAAACAGTATTTCCTA
>CAZVAW010000175.1:0-1640 GCA_964625205.1 uncultured Desulfurococcaceae archaeon | reverse complement strand
TAATGGAGTCGAAGAATGGGGTGAATCAATACTTTATGGAGTCGAGGTATTCTAGTTAACTGGATATTCTCTATCTAAACTCTATCGTAAGGGTGACTGGATATCTCTACTATTCTTTATATGTTTAACTTGTTTTACTAAGTATATAACGTATACAACAATAGCAATTCATGGAATTCCTAGCCCATCATATATAGTCTCGCAGTCTTATCACTATCCAGAGCACTACCGAGATATCCTTGCTGACCTTTGCATCATCAGTATTATCGAGATCGATCCAAACATCCACGAGATGAGGATAAAGGGTCTAGAACGGCTTAAAAGCATAAAAACATACTTGACACTTCTGGTGAGTTTTGTAAAAATCAGCGACTTCGTTAAAGAGCTACATATTCAGGATAGGTTTGCGGAGCTAATTGCCTTGCCCGCAAGTCCACGGGTTAAAACAAATTTGACGTAATAGACATACTTACAGCTGCATCAAAGAAGGCAAGGGATCTCGAAAGATTTGATGTCATCTACAAGCTGCTTGAGAAATATAGGGTAGGCCTTGAAAGGCTTGATGCCATACAGGAGCTTGCAGAAATGTACATCATCCGGCTATATCAGAAGCACCATCATGAGATCTCGAGCGAGAACGGCATGCCTTGACACTTGCCAAGGCACTGGAGGAAATCGAGATTCTGTTAGAAAGCTACATGATGCCGTTGAATATGGATACTTCGTAGTTGTCTTGGGTGCCCGTAGGGTGGGCAAGACAAGTGTTGTTAAAACTCTACTTAATCACTATGGGTACAAGTACATATACTTCGACCTATCACTCTATATAGGGCTTAGGGCTGTAAGCTTCAGGTCTTTGGCTCCAGCCGAGATAGGGTTAGATGAAGAGACCTTATCTGGTGAGGTTCAGCTAAGCCTAGCCCTGATAAGCCTTAAACTAAAGAAGGTAAAGCTTACCAGTGAAGCATTCCAGACAAACTTCTTAACAATACTCAAAGAACTTAATAATAAATATAATAGATTCATAATAGTATTTGATGAAGCATAGGTACTGGCATTCGTTAAAGGTATAAACTACAGAGGCCTACTACAGTTCATACATAATAACTATAGAAACATAGTAGTGTAGTTATATTAACTGGTTCAATGCCCGGTCTACTAGAGAAAGTAATATCGCCAGCCGATGCTGAAGAGCCAGGATTTGCAAGATATGTAGAGGAGATCCATGTACCACGATGGAGCAGAGAAGAAACAATAGATTTTCTTTGAAAAGGCTTTAGAGATAATAATATATCCTATGAAGAAAAGGACCTACACGAAGTATATGAAGAACTCTCTGGAATACCTGGTTTTATCTCATACTATGGACTTCTAATTAATAAGGGGGCTTGGTGCACCACGAAGCCTTGTCAAGAACCGAAAACTACGCTATATCACAATGGGAAAAAATGATCTAAAGGCTTTCCTCAAAATCTATAACTCACCCATCTACCTACACGTACTAAACATATTATCAAAAACAATAACCGGAGCAACATGGTCAGAGCTACAGCAAGAACTAGAAAAAAGACTAGGCAACCCCATGGGAAAATCAACCCTATATAGAATACTTACAAACCTACTAAAAGCAGGCATGATAC
>CAZVAW010000174.1:0-1648 GCA_964625205.1 uncultured Desulfurococcaceae archaeon | reverse complement strand
AGGAAATATTATTCAAAGCACTCCTAAGCAGAGTTTATAATGACTTTGTATGGCATATGAATAACGCACTACAATATGGTAAAGATGATGACACATGGCTATTTGCATCATATGATGCAACAACAGGTAGTAGAGAAGATACTGTAACGGTTGATGTCCTAGCATCATTTATTACCGATCTTCTTGTATTGGGTAAGGTTGATGTTGCAGAGAAAATATTCAATACAGTTTACTCATTATCAACTACTCCGTGGAAAGTTAATAGTGAATATAATTTAACCTCGAATAGTGCTGTTATATCCTCTACTAATATATTCTTTATCATGAGATGGCTCTATTCAGCAATAGCATTATATGTTGTAACAGGAAATGTAACATATCTAAATTATGTAGAATTTGCTTTAAATCGTTACCTTGATGTTGCGTATAGTAATGGTAAAATTGTATATACTATTGATGAAAATACACTAACACATGACAATAAAATTCAAACAATAGGAGAAATTAATTTCGTGATTAGGATCTTAATACCACTCTACATTATTACTAAGAATCAAACATATATCCAATTTGCTTCTAGTATAATTAATTGGTTATATGATCATAGGAGTACGATAGGTGCAATTAGTGACTTCTATAACTTTACTACTGAAGACCCTATACCACCATCATGGTATAATGCACCAGTAAGTGGTGCACCCATAATGCTAGGTATTATACAAGCTATGGTATACCTCTACCTAATAACTGGTAATACTACATTTCTGAATATGGCAGAGGATGTTGCTAATACAGTTCTCAACTTTTATTATCGTACAGATTTAAGAGGATTTAAATATATAGAGTATGATACTGGTAATCAAATTGGTGGAGAATATATTCATATGTGGAGACAATTTGGGTACTTAGGTCTTGCGTTATTATACAGCATTACTGGAAACTATACATATTTAGAACCTTTAATAGGTTTGTGTAATGAATTATGGGAGAGAAGAAATCAAAACTATGGATTTATTACTAGAGAGTATAATCTAACTACAACTGAAGTTAATGGCGAATTTTTGTGGCAAAGAATATTCTTTAACTTAGCACTTGTACTATATCATGTAACCGGTAATGTGACCTATTTACAAATGATGTACGACTTATACCTGACTATTATAGAGAAGTATAGATGCACTTATGGATTTGCTTATAAAGTTGATCCATCAACTGGTAGTGTAGTCGATGCAAATACACGACTAAGATTTCAACTAGATAATTTAGTAATAATGATACCTAATCACTTTAGTTGGTGGTGTGAACCATTATCATTGTTTGTGCAAAACAATAATAAAATAGTTATACTTGCTAATAATTTCATTAACAAATTATTCCTATCATTACCCTATACAATAAATAATGTCTATATTAATGGTAGTAATTACTTAGTCTTTGATGCAAATACGATCTACTATAAGGGCTTCACAAGTAATATTACTATCATTCTAGGCGATTATCATAATACCTTACCGCATATAGAGAGTTTAGCCAACTGTGAAGTGAGTAATGTATCCTTTAATGATAAGATATTATCATACAAAGCCATCGGTACTGGGACGGTTACACAAGTAATCTATTTAGGCAAATACAGAAACTATCTTGTTGA
>CAZVAW010000173.1:0-1661 GCA_964625205.1 uncultured Desulfurococcaceae archaeon | reverse complement strand
TTATAAAGATTGCTTATACGCCCATACTGTAATATAATATAGTGATAATCCACTATACAGTCTTTACATTAATAGTATCTTCACATTCATCGAAGGACTTGTTAATAAATCTTTTGGTGAAAAAAGGCTCTCTGATCCAAGCATTATTTTTAAACTATTTAAGCAAATGAAGCATTTAGATACGGATAAGCATTAATGGATGTGGTAACATGAATATGTCGCATAAACTAATTCTTGTATGCTGTATTATATTCAGTATATTATTCCCCCTTATACCTTCCTCTACTTCTGCCTTGTTGACTAATACAAGGGAACGGTATATAGGTAGTTATTACAGTGATAGTAACCATTATAATAATGTTAATAATGACACTATTCAGAGGCTTCAAGAATGTATATTAGTATTAAATGTGTCTGAGTTTCCATTCCTAAAGGGAGTTCATGTTGGTAGTTTATCTCTTGGAATATATAATGGTTCTATCTGGATATTCTCGGATGTATACATTTATAATGGCTCTAGAAAAGCATATTCGCCTTTAGGAATGAGACTTATAGAAATTCCCAATGCTGGTTGGTTGCTAACAGATAATACAGTATTAATAATTAAAATACCAGTAGTTATGCATGGAATATATACTAGTAAATGGCCTAATCTAATAGCCCGACACGGGGTTCATAATAGGCTTTACATAGAATTACCAAGTATAAATGGCACAGTAGGATTCTTCCTCTTCTATGATAAACAAGACAAGGGACTATATCATATACGCTACCTAGTCCATAGCGAGTACATGGAATTGATCAAGAATGCTAGTAAATTAGGCGTTTTATTCAAAGAGAAAGACATTATAACTATGAAAAACGAGCATGTATCATCATTCATAGTATCTAACTCGTTAGACAAGATATTAGGAATTAATGAAACCTACAGAGAATATATACATACGATAATAAGCAATTATCTAAAATTCAACGATAACATGCCATGGAAGCTTAAATTACAATCCTCACCCTACTCTTCCTTAGTTAATTTAGCACAATCTATGTATCAAGAAATTTATAATATTGTGGAAAAACACATTACCTACTTTATTCGTCGTCCACCTATATACATGGATGGCGGAGGAGGCGGTTCTGGCGGGCAACAATCTCCCCCACCACCTAAAGAAGAGTATTTATTCAACATAATAGTGTATATGGGCCCCGTTAACAATACTAAATTACACTATAGTGTATATCTTGGCTCAAATATTAGTAATGCTGAACTTAAAGTACAATATAGTACAAGCAAGCTAGTGGATTTCCATATGAGACTAGTTCTCTACGATACCGCTAGCCTCTCAATAAAGTATGATAAATCGTTTACGATAGAGCTTAAACCGGGATCAAATGATTTCATAGTTTCATTAAATATACCTTATAATAAAAAGACTTATCACTTAAACATCACATTTTGGGCTGATGATATAGTTAAGGATATATGTATGTATATATACTTGTCTAAGGACTTCTCCGGACCATATAAAATTGCTGAAACACCAGAGACTAAACTTGCATTTATCGGATATGGGGATTATAATGAATTAGTTGAGCTTAGGGAAAACGAGTCACAAAGTTACTTATGGTATATCTCATGGGGCCTAGTAAAAGGCTACGATACC
>CAZVAW010000172.1:0-1698 GCA_964625205.1 uncultured Desulfurococcaceae archaeon | reverse complement strand
ATCAGAGGATTGTACCAGGTGAAGAGTTTATTGAGCCTTTAACTGTTAATGAAACCATAGTCGTTAACCCTGTACCTCCAATCCATGAGCCATACACTATACCATTGATCGCTATGGCTGCCATAGCCATTTCTGTAATAGCATACCTAGCTAAACGTAGGCGTAAGGTTTTTAGTAAGGTTAGGATTGATTATTCGGATAGCTCTTTTTAATCTTTATATCTCTATTAAGGGAGATGTTGTCAATTTTAGTAGCCGAGTATGGATTTCTTTGAAACGCGTTGGTTATGTTTTAATTTTTAATAGGGTGCTTCGCTTAGGTGGTAGGTTTTCCATGAACGTATGGTTTTGGGTAGAGTTGTTAAGAAGTGGTCTATTGTCCATGTTGTACAAGGGATTGATTGGAGGGATGCTCTAATGGAGTCTTATGTTAGGTTTAGGTTATCTGATCTTAGGATGAGGTATAAGGGTGTTAGAGAAGCTAGGAAGAAATCTAGTCTAGTTGATCTTTTTCCCGATTTCTAGTTCTACTATTTCTCCATGCTTGATCGTTGTTGTTATTACGTGTTTCTCTCCAGTTATTAGGGCGTATATTTCCTTTATTTTATCATCTATGCTTGTGCTGAGAAAGCTTAGTAGTAGCTCTTTTATTGTAGTGTATCCTTCTTTTAAGTAGTAGTTATCTAGTGTTGTATTCTCTAGTAGATCTAGTGGTACATGGTCTCCTCTAACGATTATGAATACATTCTCGATCCTCTCAGCTAGAACACTAGGGTTTATTCCCGCCTCCTCAAGTATTTTAGGGGTAAACACTATTGCTTTAGCCATACCTACACCATATGTAGTGCTTTAGTTTCGGGATAGCGTTTCTTTTCCTCGTTTATATGTTTTCCATATTGAAAATGCTAACTGTAGTACCGGGCATATGGGCTGGCGGGCCTCTGACGCCTTGGTTTATAGGGGTTCGTTGGTGCTTTTTGGCCAAGTTTAAGGGGAGGCTTAGAAGGGATCACCCTAGAAGAGCGTTATAGGATTGTTGAGAGAATCATTAATGAGTATTGGAGTGAGATCGAGAGCAATTAGTTGGTTCTCCATGGTCGTAACTATCCCTCTAGAATTTATTTTTGCCTATTTTTCTGCTGGTTCTAGTGATTCCAGCACATATATTTCTACGTTGTAGCAGTATTCTTTGTTCCCGAAGAAATCATATTTGCAACATTGGACTACATATTTCTTTACTATTCCATGTATTCTATAGATGTACAATAGTAGTTTCTCAAGTTTTCGTCAGGAAATCTTCCTATGTGAGAACGCTATAGTCTCTCACTTGCCCTATCAGCCTTTGTAGATGTGTTTTGCTACGAGGTATCTTTAGCTCGACCCCACATGGCCTTACCTGGAGATCTATTCTATAATGTCCTAGATAGACTTGTCTTTGGATAGGTATTCCTGGTAGGCCTAGTTAGTGTATCATAGGGTTTTTATCCTAGATCATAGGAGTATTTATCTGGTGATTAAGGAGTGCCTAGAATACCTGTTAAACTTGTGTCCTGGGAGGACATAGTTGATTGGGCGTGGGAGCTCGCCGAAAAGATTAGAAAGGACGGCTATAAACCGGATATCATTGTCGCACTTGCACGTGGGGGCTATGTACCAGCTCGTCTCCTATGTGATTTCCTTGATGTTGAGAATCTAGTTA
>CAZVAW010000171.1:0-1703 GCA_964625205.1 uncultured Desulfurococcaceae archaeon | reverse complement strand
TTAGCTGTAATTATATCGATAAAGGCCCGAGGTGATAGGAGATGACAAACTTCTGGTACCGCCTAGGCAAATCTTCTTTAGAGAAAGCCCAGGAAGCGGCTTCTAGTCTTAATAAGGAGATCGGTAAGGTAGTACCGTATCTAACACCTGAATCATTAGATGACCCCGATGTACGTTTTGCACTTTGGATACTAAGCGTTAGAAGTAATATAGAATATCTACGCCGCAGATCGGAGCTTCAAGGTAGTGTTAAGCTAGCTTTTCTCAAGGCTATGATAAAGTCTGGTAAATTAGCGATTAGTGAGTCTGAGCTTGAGAAGTATGTTAAAGAAGAGGAGTGGTTAGAAGAGGAGATGTAGTATGGGCTATATGGCTTACCGTGAATCAATTAGTTTTACAACAATATTGAATAGACAATTAGACAGGATAGCTGAGGCCGCTTCTAACATTGATCTAACTAGTAGAGCAAATGGGCGTAGATCATTGTTAAACTATTTGATGAGAGTTAGAGCACTATATAGTCTTGTTAAGGATTTAGATATTGTTCAGAAATACATGGTTAAATGGGATAATACATTGGATGATCTTGTTTTAATAGCTATTAATGAGAAATATCCATGTGAGATAAGAGTATTTAATCCAGGTAAGGGCGTAGTTAAACAAACTGTAAAATCTCCTTTTGAGCTTTTAAAAATAGTTGAGGAGATCCTAGGTGATATTATATATGCATTGTATAAATCAAAACTATTAATTTCTATCGACGTACTCCCTGAGGAGTAGAGTTATGCAGAGTCTATACGAGGCTAAAATAAGGAGTAGAACTATACTTAAAGAAGCCTCAAGCAAGTTTAAGAGTTTAATCCTAGACTATATAGCTCCTAAGACATTCATGTTGAAGGCTAGGATACCATTTAGAGCAGTTATTGTTACTGGTAGTATGAATAGTGGTAAAACAAGTTTTTCTAAAGCGTTAATCGCTAGGGCTGTTAAGCAATTGTTGAAAAACTCTATAGATGAAAACGAGATCACGTTCATACATAGTTATGAGAGAGATATTAGTGAAATAATAGATAATGTCAAGAACGAAATTGATTTTTCAAAAACCAAGTATTTATACTTGTTCAACGATGACGCAGCAGCAACATCGGCCTTTTCTACATTAAGGCTTAAGGGAACAAATATTCCTGAAATACAGTTCTATGTTATGTTGAGGCATAGAATGGAGAAACTAGGGTTTAACGGTATATTAATAGTGTTCCACGCTACACAAGTGTTTAACGTAATAGATAAAGTGTTTAGGACGACTAGTGAATTATACTTGTTTAAGAGTTATCCTATGGATCCAAATGATATAAAGTTAATTGGTCAATTAATAGGTAAGGCTGGTATGAAAGCATTAGCGGATATAACTTATAAACTACGTGTACTAAGTGATCTTGATACCTTCTTGGAAGGAGTATATACGGCTGTGGCTAAGTTAATCAAATCTAAAAGACTGGTTAAAGCCTATGAGTACACTATTGATGAAATAAATAATTATGTAAAATTACTCAATAAAATAAACTACATCATTATAGAGCCCAAGGATGTACAAATTATGACACGTAACACTCCACCCCCCTATAGGATACAAAGAGTTCATAGCTATGGCTAGGCAGTTTAAAATACGTGCAGATGACCATAAGCTACACAAGTTCTACTGG
>CAZVAW010000170.1:0-1711 GCA_964625205.1 uncultured Desulfurococcaceae archaeon | reverse complement strand
ATGTATAAATACGAACCACTGCCAGGAATGTTTAAGATCGTTTCAGTAGAATGGCACTATGTTGTTGGTTAAAGGGGTGTCACATATGAGCTATAGATGTATTATCCCCTATGTAATGCTTATCTTATTATCACTAAGTAATACAAACTACATATTTGGCGATGATAACGTAGTATTCTATGGCGATGTAACGTCCGTTTTAATCTATAAGTTCAAATACCTAAATAATACACTACGTTCTCTACTTGGCACTAAACTTCTAGTATTGTACACTGGATTCGTTTATCATGGGACTTGTGGATTATATGATACATGGTTAAATATACGACCTTCTATAATTGATGTAGTGCCTAGTATCCTAAGCTTTATTGAGGGTAAGGCTATAGATAAGATTTTAGGTTCTGAGACAAGTAAATTGCTAATGGACAAGTATACCGGATCTTGTATATTATTAACTAACTATACTGTGCTTAATGCATCATACATTACGCTTGATATAGGCTACATATACTATAGGCGTGGCAATGGTTACGTTAACGTGCTCGGTTCAATTCCTAATAAAACCATAGGTAAGATCATAGATTCGTTTGAAAGTGATTGGAATTTCTATATTCCATTGAAGGTTAAAGTAGTATATGCTGGGATTGATGCTGAAGAAAAAGAATATGTCACTAGACAAGAGTATATACAGTTGCCGAATGGAACCATTATCAAGAAAAAACCTGAGAAAATAGTCAAACTCAAGAATCCATATTACAAGTTCTATATGTTGATTAACGGCATCAGAATAAGGTATCCCATTAAAATTGGTGTAGAGGATCAGGACGGAAAGAATGTAGTGAAATTCATAGAGCTATTCTTACCAGTTATTGATCTCAGTAGACCTAATAGATATACAGTCTTTAAGATTGATCAAAAATATATAGATGAGATCGTTGAAGCAGTGAAAAATGCTGTTAAGGATACTATAAATACTTCGAAAGTAACTGTTGATAACCTTATAATTAAGGATATCTACTATGTAGCAACAGATAACTTTACTAGATTTACACCACTAGTTCATCTGTACATTAGGGGTACAAACACGGTTGTTACCCTTCTTCTCTACCCGGATCACGTTGAAACACTAACAACATACGTGGTAGGCGGAGTTAACTCCTTATCCGGGTTAAGCGATCCACGTGTGGGGTTATATAAACTAATAAAACCATATGAAGAACAAATAAGGGTAACGGAAAACCAGCATAGATACCTACCTGGTTTAATAAACATGACAATACTAATCCTTATCGTAACTATCTCTATAATATCGGCATCCATAATAATATTCTTTGTTAGAAAGAAAAGATTTTTTAGATACTCCTCTTCCTACTTTTCCACTTATAGTTAAGT
Organism: uncultured Desulfurococcaceae archaeon; assembly: GCA_964625205.1. Classification (GTDB taxonomy): domain Archaea; phylum Thermoproteota; class Thermoprotei_A; order Sulfolobales; family Desulfurococcaceae; genus CAZVAW01. Next base: position 319 of record CAZVAW010000170.1, on the reverse strand, counting down.
AGATCTGTTAGGTTGCTCTTATGGTTTAATGCTAGTAGCGCCTTTACAAGTTTTATATCATTAGACTTTATTTTGAAATCTAAATAAGTAGTGGTTGTCCCCCGCTCGACCGACCCCCTTCATATCCATACCCCATAACCGGGGTCTCGGGGGGTGTGAGGAAGCGGGGGTCTATAGAATATCTTGTTTTTAAAGGTTTATAACATTATATGGATAACTGGGTCTCCTAACATGGGGTGTTTAGTAATATGGTCTCTGGTATTGTACGTGAAGCTATGGTTGAAATAATTAATTTTGTGTCTAAAGCAATTGACATGAT
>CAZVAW010000169.1:0-1752 GCA_964625205.1 uncultured Desulfurococcaceae archaeon | reverse complement strand
TAGTAGCTCTATATATCTTCTCACGAATAGTTTCTCGAACACCATATTCTCTATTCCCGGATACCCAGAACAAGCAACAATCACGTGTAAGTGTTAATGGGTAATCCTTACATGTTGTTAATGGTATATTCTTCTTAGCCACTACTTCGTTCAACATAGTGTATATTTTATGTTTCCAATCCCTAGATGGTATATATAGGTTCTCGGTCTCCACAGTATATTTAATCCATTTCACGCTACGTAGTTTAACACCCATTTTATTCTTTAAAAGACTCGATATAAACTCTAACTCTTCACTAGTTAACCTTATAGACTCTATGATCACACCATCAACGCGGTCTATAATATGCTCTAGTAGTGTTAAATGCTCTTTCTCAAGCCCCGGTATTAATGGTTGTAGCCTTAATACAACGGGTATACCGTGATCCTTCAATAGATCAATTAGTTTTACCCTCTTATCTGGAGAGGGAGCATTAGGTTCTAGTATTTTTGAGGCCTCCCCACTATATAGTGAGAGGCTTATTTGAACCAAGACTAGTTTCTCATCAGCCATTTCATTAACTAGTTTAAACCATGGATCCTCTGAGATTAATGTTGATTTAGTATTGACAATTATGGGTATTTGATGATTATATGCTGTTTCAAGCATTTTATAGGAATACTTATGGCTGATCTCTAGTTTTTCTTGAAAAGGCTCGGTAAGAGTAGCTAGTCTAAAATATGGTTTAGGCGCTGATACTTTAGCTAGTTTTGAAGCAATCTTCTCCCAACAACGTAGAATCCTCTCTGGCGAGAGATTAGGTGATGCTCTATACCATTTCGCGTAACAATATATACAGTTATAGGTGCAAATACTATATGGTTCGAGGCGGAAAACTGAGTAACAATAAGCTGATATTATATTTGTTGGTTTTACCCCAAATAATCTATAATCCATACTTGTTTTCCACCAAAACATTAATTTAATGTATCAAATACTTATGGGTCTTTTATTAAAGCCTTTCTTAAAGAATTAACTTTATATATTATCATAGTTTTTTTTCTTAATTGGTGTTATTATGGATAAAACCCCCTATAACATGTTCTACAAGTATACAAGGTTGTACGAGGTAGGATTTGACACCATAGTTGAGTTCTTCTATAGGTTAGCTGAGACAGCCGATAAATTACGTGAAGATAATGAATGGTTTATATATGGTCCTGAGAAACTACCAGAGGAGATCAATGTACCAAGACATGGTACTCTCCGTGTAAAACATGGTTTCCCGATCTATCAGAAAGGAGGAGTTTGTATGGATGTTACTAATGTTGAACAAGCAAGTATTGCTGAGGAGACCGGTGCTGTATCTGTTATGGTGTTAGATAAATTACCATATGATGTGCGTAAAGCTGGTGGTGTCGCACGTATGGCTAGTGTAAAGGTTATCGAGGAAGTCATGAATTCTATAACGATACCAGTTATGGCTAAGGTTAGGATCGGTCATTATATGGAGGCTAAAATACTTGAAACTATAGGCGTTGACATGATCGATGAAAGCGAAGTATTAACCCCAGTTGATGAGAAACACCATATCAATAAATGGTTGTTTAAAGTACCATTTGTTAACGGTGCACGTGATCTAGGGGAGGCTTTGAGGAGGATAACAGAGGGAGCTTCAATGATTAGAACTAAGGGTGAAGCAGGTACTGGTAATGTTGCTGAAGCTGTAAGGCATATGAAGATTATAATGGGAGAGATCATGAGGCTAAGAT
>CAZVAW010000168.1:0-1769 GCA_964625205.1 uncultured Desulfurococcaceae archaeon | reverse complement strand
CTAATCCTCTCAATACCAGGCTCTACTATTGTGAATGCATTACTACTAGTCATTGGTTTTAAATGATAGGAGCCGGGGCTTTCGATGAAATATGCTTTTCCATCTCTAACGTTTAAGAATCCGATCTTGTAGTGGTCGAAATATTTGTTGAAATAAACATCGTTTTCAAGACATACTTCGAAACAAGGATATATGGGTTTCAATATACCTCCTTGTAGATAGTTTAGTATAGGGGTTAGTATCAATATTAACGTGGATAAACTAGATTGGTGTAGCCCAGGCTGGTTAACAACTAGTTTATCATCTATGATCAAACCACTATTTGACCGGCCGGGGAAGATCTTGACACCACGCCACCACATTCTCGGATGTAAATTCTCATATAATGCTATCCAACTATGATCGCGAGGCCCCATTGAGACGCCGCCAATAGTTACTACGAGATCTGCTTTTTCAAGTGCTTCTTTAACGCTCTTAGTTATAACCCATGGATCATCCGGTATGATCCTAGACTCTATGATCTCCGCCCCGTAGTATTTAAGTGCTTGCTCGTCTAAATACCTCGTAGAAGCTGGTAAATAACCACTACCCGGCTTATACGGTTGATCAACAAGTTCATCGCCAACACTAAAAAGAGTTACACGTGGTTTTCTATAAACAACTACTTCCTCATAACCGAGATCAAGTAAAGTTTTAACAACCATGGATGAGATCCGAGTACCTGGAGTGAAAACGATCTCGCCTGCTTTGAAATCGCTTCCACGTCTAAACACGTGGTAGTATCTATAAACTGGTTTATCCACGATAATATAGTTTCCCTCGATCTTAACCTCTTCAATAGGTATTACAGCATCGGCGTTCGGAGGGATCGGGTGGCCGGTCTCAACAAATACTGTTTCTCCACGTCTTAACACATATTTATCCGCTTTACGTGGATCAACTCCTTTCACGATCCTTAGTTTTACCGGCAAGTATATTGTGGCTGTCGATAAATCATCTGATCTAACAGCGAAACCGTCAACATGACTAATATCTTTATCTGGCCGATCATATTTAACCCTAATCTCCTCAGCAAGTACATGGCCTAGAGATTTTCTAACATCTACTCTAACCCTATTAACTCTACCTATGAATCTACGGATAATATCATATAGTTCCTCAAGCCTAACATGTCTATATCTTTTATAACCATATTCTCGGAAATACTCACTACTCAAAACCCTTACACCATTAAAAACAATGGCTATTTTATCCAAGCCTAACCTATCTTTATAGGAATAGAAGCTGATAAAATATAGGGTTTCTTAGAGGAGATAATTACCATTATAGTATTTCTTAAGGTAATCAACGAGAGTCTCAACCATATAGTGTTTTTCATCAAAATACTTCCCAATTATAACGGCTAATCGAGACTCCTCAATATTTAGCTCTTCGGAGAGACCTAGTTCACGTGATAAATATCCCTCAGGGCATAACGTATCTATAAACTCCTCTTCAATCTCGTCGGGGATATCAAGTTCATTGATACGTATAAGGCCGTGGAGAAGCTCGTGTATAGCGAGATCAAGCGTTTTCTCGGGCGTAACACCAGGTCCTATGAATAAGTCTATGATAGCATATCCTTTTTTATCATCATAGTATGGGAGACTACCTATAAGCCCTCTTAACGGGTTATATGCTAGGATCACATATATTTTGTTGAAAAACTTCTCAATACCAAGTATACGACCGATCATCTCCCTAATCTTATCCCTTCGATCACGGTAAAC
>CAZVAW010000167.1:0-1772 GCA_964625205.1 uncultured Desulfurococcaceae archaeon | reverse complement strand
AGAAAAAGAGTAGCTCGCGAATACGGTGTTCCCCACGAATTGTTAGAGTTAACGGTTAAGCTAGGTAGATTACCAGTTGTAAACTTTGCAGCCGGTGGAATAGCTACTCCGGCTGATGCCGCTTTAATGATGTGGCTTGGGGCTGATGGTGTGTTTGTCGGCTCTGGTATATTTAAGAGCAGTGATCCGCGTGAAAGAGCTGAGGCTATAGTACTTGCTACTAGTATGTGGGATGATCCAGAGACTGTAGCGGAAGCCCAACGTATGATTAGTGAGCATAAGAGTATGATGGGGATTGATATAAGAAAGTTAAAACCCGAGGAACTTCTACAAGTACGTGGTACATAATAGGTGGTTTTCATGAAGATCGGCATCTTAGGTCTTCAAGGCGGTATTTACGAGCACTACTATATGGTTAGAAAAGTATTTGAGAAGAAGGGGTTAAATGGTGAAATAATTATTGTTAAGAAGATGGATAAATTATTTGATCTAGATGGCTTGATCATACCGGGTGGGGAATCTACTACTATCGGTGTACTTGCCCGTAGATTAGGCCTATTGGATGTTCTACGTGATCAGGTGATTAATGGTCTCCCAGTACTAGGTACTTGTGCTGGAGCGATCATGCTTGCTAAGAAAGTTAGTGATCGTGTTACTGGTGAGACTAAGCAACCATTAATAGCTACTATGAATGTCGAGATTGTGAGAAACTATTTTGGTAGACAACGTGAAAGCTTTGAATTAGACATAGTGATTAAAGGGTTAGAGGATAAGCCTTTCCGTGGAGTATTTATTAGGGCACCAGCAATAACTAGTTACTGGGGATCAGTTGAGCCATTATCAACTATAAAATACTATGATGAAGAAGTAGTTGTTATAGCTCGTGAAAACAATATTTTAGCTACGGTATTTCACCCAGAACTAACAAATGATACAAGGATACACGAGTTATTCATTGAAATGATTAAAAAGTAGTATTTAAACCCATTTCTTTTTAAGTTCACGATACTCTATTAAAGCCTCAACCCATAATGGAGTATTAAGTAGTATAAGCAATAATATGATCTCCTGCGAGGGCTTAGCTAATAAAATATATGTTGTAGATAAAACAGTAGTGTAAACAGCTAGTACTAGGATCTTCGGTATAAGTCTTCCACGAATAAACAATTTACCTATAAGTTCAAGTGGTGGATCCTTAACTATAATATACTTGCCCTCCTCTGTTCTCTGGGCAAGACCTAGTCTAACAAGCTTACGCAGTAATCTCTGTGATTTACCAGGGCTATTAAAACCTAGTATACGCTGGGTTTCCCTAACCCCTACTGGATGGTCTATTTTTCTCAGTATTAGGTAGTATCTTAGTATCTCTTTATCGTCCAAGCTAAAAGCCCTCAACTATAGGGTGTGGTCTCGGCTAGGTCTTCTTCAATACAATATATATTATGAGAGAAGCTATAATAGCGGTTATGAAGGAAATCAACACACTATAGTAACCTGGCTTACTAGATTCAACATATACTCTCCCAGAACTGGTAGGGGTTGATATAGGTTTCGCAATACCTGTATAGGCTTGGTTAGAGGTAATTGCCCCACTACCCGTTGTTACTGGTGCGGATCCCCCAGTTAATGGTGTTGGCGATGTTAATGTATTACCTGGTTGCTTAGAACTTGTAGTCGCGGTCTCAGAGTATCCGCCACCTAGGTATGCTGCTCCCACGGCATACTTTGACTCTAACAACTCCCACTTAGGCCTTATAGGCGGGTTTATACGT
>CAZVAW010000166.1:0-1778 GCA_964625205.1 uncultured Desulfurococcaceae archaeon | reverse complement strand
GTGTATCCCCTATCTTGATAGTATACTCCTTCAATATTTCCATAACCGACTTAAAACTTATTAGTCCCTGGTCATATTTTCTAAGCGCCTCTAAAACATCCTTTTCCATAGGCGAGCCTATACGGACTCTTATAGAAGTATATAACAATCCATTCGGATCCAAGTAATTCCCAATACTTCGTGACCATGCTCCTCTTAAGAAAGTAGAATTATCGAAAGAGACTTCATTAACATAATTCGTTAACTTTGCAAGGAATTTTATTGCTTTAGGCCTTGCTATTCCGAGAAAATGTATTTTTTCGACATCTTTTAATGTTCGAAGATCTTTTATAAGCTCTTTCACAAGCCTCTCTATAAACTTAGTTGTTCTCTTAGCTAATCCTCCGAAAGCAAAGTACCTATAACCCATATTATAGAGTTTTCTCATTATATGTAGATATTCCTCAATACTAGTAGCTTGTATAGACCCTAATAGTATGAAGTTATATTCCCCCTTCTCGTATTTCTCTCTCCAAATCTTATACGACTCTACAGCATTGTCATATGTGATTTTGACTCTCTCATCTGCTTTCGGCCCAATTGCTATATGATCCACTGATACCCCATAATCAACTCCGATCATGTTATAGAAATCAAGTGTATCTCCAACCTTGTATGGCGGTTTATCTTGATCTATATATTGCCATGCACCACAATCTCCAATAACTTGAAATCTATGGGGATCGCGAAGTTCTTGAGGAATTCTAAGAAAATCCTTAACCCCTTTTTCCTTGATCATCCTATACTTTTTCGTTTCTTTCCTAGCTTTTGGAGGATCTATTAAGCTACGTGATATTAAAACACCGTCAAGAGGTACTTCCTTAAATATATGCCATATTCTCGCTCCATACGTATATTTATCGTTGCGATACTCCTCACTATGTTCTTCGTGTATGAAGTCGTATTTAGGGTCAACTATATCGTCCCAATCCGGAATGATAAACTTTAGCCTCTCATATTGGTACATCCCATATTGTCACCTATTGTTTTCTCGTATTTTGCAGGGATTTTGTCCTCTACAGTATGATATGTATGTATAGGCATTTAACACGGCGAGCCATCGTTTAAAATGGGTATACTTTCTGCTTTCCAAGACTCTTGCCCCTAGATCTGCTATTGTTTTATCACAATTCTCGATAAGTGTTTCAATAATATTTGAATCAATTATTTTAACTCGTTTAATCTTATCATTACTAATCACGAGTACTTCTCGATTAATAGCTGCACGAATAGGTGTAGAACTATCAACACTATCGACGTATTTTCTCAATATCCTAAGTAAACTAAAGCTTGTTATACCGAATAAGTGAATATATACATTATTACCCATTATTGAACGTACTTCTCTAACTATATTTATAAGCTCTCTATGATTGCTTCTTTTATTCAATAATGAACCTATTCCAACGTATTTTATCCCGATATCTCGGAAAAACTGTGCAGACTTAGAATAAGAATCTAGATCCCATCCATGAATAACTACCATGACTTCTTTATTTAATTCCTCGCCAATTTTCAATGCCAATTCTGCTAACTTTAAGTTTTTTCTATAGATCTTAACTAGTTTATCTTGATCACTTATATTTATCAATGGAATATCGCGATGTATAAGTAGATCAGAACCCAATATATATTGTAAATATAATACATGGTACTGTCTTAAAATATAATCATCACTATGCTTACCTATCTTCTCGATAAGCGAGTCTATAAGTAGTTTTCCTGTGTATCTATAGTAT
>CAZVAW010000165.1:0-1788 GCA_964625205.1 uncultured Desulfurococcaceae archaeon | reverse complement strand
TTATTCATTATAGCAACTCTATCGCATAACATGCCAGCTTCATTAATGTTATGCGTAGTTAAAACAATGGTTTTACCTTGTTTCTTTAACTCTAGAAGCATAGATCTTATTATCCTAGCACTGATTACGTCTAATCCGGACGTCGGCTCATCTAGAAATAATATGTTAGGGTCACTTATGAGAGCCATGGCTAGAAGCAATCTTCTCCGCATACCCTTAGAAAGTGTTTTTGCCTTTCTATTACAAACCTCTTGTATTCCAAGTGCTTTTAGGAGTTTTTTAGCTCGTTCTATCCTAGTTCTTTTAGGGATACAGTAAAGCCTTCCCACAAGCATGAGATTATCCCAAACCGTAAGATCAGGGTAAGGATTCGAGATCTCCGGAACAACGCCTATGAAACTTCTGGCCTTAACAGATTCTCTATGAACGTTATAGCCTAGGATATAAACTTCACCCTTATCCGGAGGCAATATACCTATAGTAATACGTATCGTTGTGGTTTTACCAGCTCCATTAGGTCCTAAAATGCCAAAGATCTCTCCCCTTTCTACAGAGTATGAAACCCCATCAACAGCTTTTACATCACCAAATATCTTCGTAAGCCCATATGCCTCAACTACCAACTTCCTAGACATGCTAGCCGCCTAACTATTTGGTCAATAATTTGTTAAACTACATCAACTTATCCAAGTTATTAAAGCTTAAAGTACATTAAAGACTTTTTCAAGCAACTCAATGACTATAACTTCTAATAACTCCTCTATCAAGTAATACAAACTCTTAATGTACTACACCAGCTCTATAAATCGTGGAGAAAAGAGAAACACTATTTTCTAGTATAGTTTGAATGTTTATAGATAAAAATCCTAGTTTTAGAATATTTAGGATGTAGTCGTTTAGAGTCTTCCTTTTAGCTTTTCTATAGTTTTTGTAGCTTCTTCTAGATCCTTGTATGTGTCTATAGCTTTCCAGAATATATCAATATACTTAACAGCTGCTAATACGCCGTCACGAGCCATGGCTGGAAAGGCTGTTCTCTCTAGATCACCTTTCTCGGGGAAATATTTTAGAGCAGATGGTTTTAACGCGTATACTCCAGCATTTATCCAGTAATCCTTTAGCTTCGGCTTCTCTATAAACCCTTTGACCTTTGAATCCTCGATCTCTAATACTCCATAGGGGCTTGGTAATGGTATTGTAGCTATTACTCCTAAGTACCCCTCATCTAATTTTTCAACTAGTTTCATTGGATCTAGGTTTGTCAATATATCACCATTTAACACTAAGAATACATCCGTCTTACTCAATATATGTTCAGCGTTTTTCACGGCACCACCAGTGCCTAATGGCTCGTCTTCAACCACATATGTTACTCTAACGCCGAGTCTACTCCCACTACCAATATGTTCTATGATCTTCTCCTTCCTATAACCAATAAGTAAGACGAATTCCTCAATACCATGTTTTTTCAACCACTCGATCTGCCACTCCAGAATAGGTTTACCGGCAACCTCTACTAACGGCTTAGGGACTTCCTCAGTATATGGTCTAAGTCTTTTGCCAAACCCTCCAGCAAGTATAGCTGCTAACAAACATGTACACCATACAAGGTTTTATACGGTTATTATGTAAAATTAATAAGAGCCGAGATAATATATTATTTACCGACAACGCCGCCGTAGCTCAGCTGGGAGAGCGCCCGCGAACCCTCTCCCAGCTGGAGATTGGGACGGGTTCGGCGAAGCTGAAGACCGGGCGGTCCGGGGTTCGAGTCCCCGCGGCGGCACT
>CAZVAW010000164.1:0-1833 GCA_964625205.1 uncultured Desulfurococcaceae archaeon | reverse complement strand
TGTAACCCCCCGGTTCCACCTATGGGAAACCGATCATGTTGATTGGCCAGGCCGTGGAGAGACCACGTGGATATTGGTGGAACTCCCCGGTGCCACACCTTGTTTCCACTGGAGAACAACGTGAGTGTTGAGAAGAGAATATATTAGTAGATGATCGGTATTTTAAATCATGTTCTTAAACGAGTAACTAACATGTATGAATGGTTTTAGTGGATGATCCTTATGATTAGGATTTGTATTCTCGTGGGTGATGGTGTTGAAGAGCTTGATTTTATCGGTGTTTACGAGGTTTTAAATGATGTTCGGAAAATCTCTAACTACTACCCAGATGTTAGGATTGTGGCTTTCCGCGAGGGGGATAAGATAGTATGTGGTAATGGGTTAACTATAGTACCTCATGAAGTATTAAGTGATTTTAGTAAATGCAACGTATTGGTTGTTCCGGGCGGCCGTGGCTTCGTTATGAGAGCGCTTAATGACGATGAATTGTTAAACGCTATTCGTGAATACTATGAGAGAGGAGGCTTTGTAGCCTCTGTATGTACTGGTTCATTGATCCTAGCTAAGGCTGGGATACTGCGTGGGAAGAAAGCAACAACTTTTCACCGTGCATTAAACGTGCTTCGTGAACTAGGAGCTATCCCGGTCAAAGAGAGGGTGATTGTTAGTGAACGTGTTGTAACAGCCGCTGGTGTAACGGCCTCGATTGATCTAGGCCTTAAACTCGTAGAAATACTATATGGTGAGGAGGTATCACGTAAAGTAGCCGAGTACATAGAATACCCTACATAGTTAGTAGACTATTTATTTCTGAGATTAACCTCTATGATCTCGTGTAATCTATGTTCTTTTGGCAATAGTTTCTTCAACTTAATGATCTCTTCATCGATCTCCTCTAATCTCCTCTTATACCTCCAGTATTGAATTGGGACGTAGTATATTTTACTAAAAAGTCTTCTAAAAGGTACTATGGAACATATGAGTATGAATAACGTTGTTGACAGATATATCACTGGATCATGTAACTCGTTTAACATGATAAATAGAAGCATAAGTACCGCCACAGCTAATAGGAAAACTAGTGTCTCCCTACTATATCTATACTTGTGATAAACTATGTTTCTCTCAATAAGGAGTTCAGCGATCCTATCCTCAACACCACGTTTACTTTTTTCCCTCGTAACCTTAACACTATAGAGTGGCCTACCTAGTTTTAGGGATAAATAGGTTTGTAGCTCTTTTAAAATATCCTTATCTCCACATAATTGGTAACTATTGCTACTATGGTAGTATATTAGTTTGACTTTCTTGAATAAACCTGTTTTAAAAACAATTATTCTACCATAAGAGATTGTCTTCTTTAAAATATTCTTATCCCTAAGATATTCCTCGATATAAGTTTTCACTTCATTAAACTCTCCTACCCCCTCAATACAATTCAACATAGTTTATCCTCTCCACATATAGTATGATATATATTTCATCGTAATGGATATATTATGACGTGGTCATAGTCTATAGTGTTTACCCTATACTTATACCTTATTAAAAGTCTTAGTTAAATGTGTTCACAATATTTATAGGTGATCTTGTTAAAATACCATATATACTAGAGTTATTTATTGGTGTTGTTTTTGAGTAAGAGGAGGCTTATAATAATATTAATCGTTATCGCTATAGTTTTGTCCATAATTATATCGTATCTCCACATATTATTCTATTCAAAAGCTTTAGAGGAGAAAGTTTTAGATTATCAAAACAAGTTTATAGAGACTAGCCGGAAATCGATCGACCTAACCAGTGTTCATTCGACGATAAATGTTGATGAGAAAG
>CAZVAW010000163.1:0-1839 GCA_964625205.1 uncultured Desulfurococcaceae archaeon | reverse complement strand
GTAGAGAGGATTTTGAATCTCTTCTCTTAGGTGCAACAATTTATGCTACAGGTGGCGGTGGGGACCCAAAAAGGAGCATGATGATGGTAAAAGAGGTATTCCTGGATAAAGGTAGAGAGCTGCTTATCTACGATGTCGAAGAATTAAATGGTAACGAGTATATTGTTTCCCCGTATTTTCTTGGTAGCGCTGCCCCTAAGGTCAAGGTGAGGAAAGAGGTAAGGATAAATAATCCTATTGCCAGAGCACTCGAAATATACATGAAGAAACTAAACATGAAGGTAGGTGCATTTATTCCCGTTGAACTTGGTGGAGGAAATACCGCTGTAGCGCTCTATGCAGCTGGTTTAGTAGGACTACCCGTAGTTGATGGGGATCGTGTTGGTAGGGCTGCACCTGAAGTACATCAAGACACCATAGTATTGTTTAGTAGGAGCATGACGCCTGCAGTAACAGTTACTCTAACGGGAAACGAACTTGTAATTCTTGGTTATGCTGATATAGATGATTATGAGGCAATACTAAGACACCTATCGATACTAGCAGGCTCACATACCCTCGTATTAGATGCTCCAATAAGGGCAAGTGAGGCTAAAGAGGTAGTAATAAGGGGTAGTCTAAGTAAATGTCTTGAACTTGGAAGAAAGGTAATTGAAGCTAAACGTAAAGGAGTAGATGTAGCTAAGGTAGCGGCAGAAGCCATGAATGGATGGATAATCTTCAAGGGAGCTATAAGTAAGTGGATTTGGAGAAGTGAAGGAGGATTTCTCCTTGGTGAACTCGAAATAGAGGGTACCGATGAATACAAAGGACGTGTTCTTAGAAGTTGGATAAAGAATGAACATATAATGGTATGGATAGACAGTGAACCAGTGGTAATGCCTCCAGACCTATTTACGTTGATAACGGATAAAGGTGATCCGTTGATAAATCGTAACTTAGAGGTAGGATTAAAGGTTACGGGTATAGCTGCTCCTGCTCCAAAGATTTGGAGGACTAGTAAGGGGCTTGAACTCTTTGGACCTAAACACTTTGGATTTAAATATGACTATGTACCAGTTGAAAAACTCGTAGAGAAGCATGCAATAACGTAAACCTAGTTAACTTAATAGCCTTTACACCACATATTTCTTTTGAGACTACTAGACCCAAGTGATGACTTTTGCCCTTACTGATCTAAGTGATGATGTCCTCCCTAACTGATATAGCCTCCAACTAACCGTATTATCAGCTTATTTAGGATTAGAAACATAGTTGAAGCTTGGTGTCTAGTAATGAGCGTTAAGGTAAAGTTCATTTTCGAAGGAGTAGGCACCGTTATAGGAGAATTAAATCCAAATAGAAGCCCAAAAACCTACGAGTTAATAGTAAAGGCATTACCATTTGAATCTACGGCTTACCGTTGGGGCGAGGAAGTATTCTTCTCTACACCAGTAAGCGTAGAAGAAGAGAATGCTGTAGAAGTAGTAGATTATGGAACTATAGCATACTGGCCTCCAGGAAATGCTTTATGTCTCTTCTTTGGACCAACACCGGTTAGTAGGAGTCCAGATGAGATAAGACCTTACAGCCCTGTAAATGTATTAGGTAAGGTAGTTGAGGGAATAGAATTATTGAATAGAGTTCAAAGTGGAGTTAGGGTTAGAGTCGAGTTAATGAAGTAGTTAAATTACTCGTAAAATTATAGTATTATTTTACCTCGTATCCCCTATATTCTTTAATAGTGGAATTAAGCTTAGGTGAAGGAGGTATTGTATGGTATAGTGCTTGCTGGAGGTTCATCGAAGCGATTTGGTGAAGATAAACTATTGTATAGGATTAATGATAAGCCTATGATAC
>CAZVAW010000162.1:0-1874 GCA_964625205.1 uncultured Desulfurococcaceae archaeon | reverse complement strand
AAAGAGTACTTCTGAGAAAACTTGGTATAAATATAAAGCCTAAAGTTGTAGGTAATACAGCTTTATTCGTACCAGCGTGGAATGAGCCTACAGAACCACGTGAAGAATATGCTATTGCTTTAGAGAAAGGGCTTGAAGAACTGATAAAGACTGTGTGGAAATGGCATAAGATTAGGAAAGAAGAATTATTTAAACACCTTGATGGCGAATGGAAGTTACTAATGGCTTGGTTTGACATAGCTGATATGTTTGGGCATGTATGCTGGTATAGATGTCGTAATGAACTCTTCAAAGCCTACCTAGATCTAAATAGTATAGCTAAGAAAGTTAGAGAAAAAGTAGGCGATGACACGGCAGTGTTGATAGTCTCCGATCATGGAATGAAAGGCACACGTGATGGGATAACCGGGGATCATAGTCCTTACGGTTTTTGGAGTTTAAACGTAGAACCACCACTAATGCCTAAGAAGATCACCGATTTTAAGCCAATGATACATAAACTACTCGGCATTAGCACTGGGTGAGATCTTGGCCCGAATATTCATAATACACTCCTCACTAAACCCTGCCGGCGGCGGCGAGAGAGTAGCTATTGAGATCATTAAATTAGCTAAGAACATGGGGCATGAAGTAACACTCATTACAACTGAACCAACCGATTGGGATAGGATTAAGAGGTTAATACCACACGCTGTAAAACCAGATAGAGAGAGAAGTATTTTCCCATTCAAGGTGAAAATGTTTGGGATATACAGTAGGTTAATAACACCCTTAGGTCTTCTAGGCGCTGGTAAATATGATCTATTGATAAATACACATGGCGATGCATTACCTATAGTAGCTGATATAACGTACATGCATTTCCCCATGTTCGCCATACTAGAGGAAACCCCTGACGCCGCTAAGTATAGTAAGAGCCTGTTTTGGAGGATTTATTTCGAACCATATAGGCGTATAGTTAAGTACCTATCGAAGAAATACGCAGAGAAAGACGTATTAATACTCACTAATAGCGAGTTCTCAAAAAACGCTATAAAGAAACATGTTGGTAAAAAAGCCCTAGTAGTCTATCCACCAGTGGATGTTGAAGAATTCTTGAAAGCAGGAGATAATCCACCCAATAAACGAGACGATAGGGTAGTAGCGTGTGGTCGTTTTACCCCGGAGAAGAGATACGAGTTGATAATCGAGGCTGCTGAACATCTAAGTGACGTAGAGTTCGCGATCATAGGTGCACGTAGTGGTAAAGTTAGTCCGCCCTATATAAGTAAACTACGTAGAATAATAGAGGAGAAGAAGTTAAGGAATGTGAAACTTCTAGTTGATTATCCACGTAGTGAGCAATTAAGGCTTTACTCTACGTCAAAAGTATTTATGCATGCAATGGTTGGCGAACATTTTGGTATCGCAGTTGTTGAAGGAATGGCCGCCGGACTTATACCGGTAGTGCATAGATCGGGTGGACCTTGGTACGACATAATAGATCGCGGGAAATACGGGTATGGATATGATACAGTGGAGGAAGCAGTAGAAGCTATTGAGAAAGCATTAAAGAATTACAACGCCATGTACAAACAAGTTATAAGTAGAGCTAAAATGTTTGATAGAAGAGTATTTGCTAAACAAATGGGTAAAATTATATCTAAAATGCTCTCTTATTAACTCTTTAAAGATAACAAAATTATTAGTATATAGTAACTATGAAATTAACTAGAGTGATGACCCCGGGCGAGATAGACTCCAAAGTTGGGGATGAATGGTTCGGCCTTAGCTGACAACTCTCATTTGTCTTTATGATCGGGTGGTTTAAATATTGAGAGTTTTCTCGAAAGAAGTCCTGGATCAGTTGGGATACAATTATCTATATAGACGCG
>CAZVAW010000161.1:0-1897 GCA_964625205.1 uncultured Desulfurococcaceae archaeon | reverse complement strand
AAATGCTAAATAATATGAGGGATTGGGAGAAGAAACCATTATTGAAATCTGGTAAGATAGTTATTGAGATAGTAAAGCTACCAGAGAGAAGAGGTAAGTCAACCGTTAAACCTGAGCACCTCGCTTTAATGATTAGACGTGAAGACGCTTTCCGCGGATTAATAATAGTTTCTCCAGATGAACTCGATGATTTACGTAAAGCTATTTCGTCACAGAAACTAGACGAGGTTATCGCCGGTTTATGGAAAATATATAAAGAGAAAAGTATACAAGAATTTGAACTATGATATATAGCTAGGTATTTAAGAAAAATGTAAACCCTCAGAAACTTTTTTATCTTATTAAAAACAATAATATAGTAGACTGGATCTACTCGGTGTTATTATGGCTGAAAAACCCACAGCTGCTTTCATATTATCTCTTCTCGCAGGCATCTTCGGCATAATAGGCGCAATATCAATATTTATTGCAAGAGAAACAGTGATCTCAATAGTACCAGGTACTGGCGGTCTTCTAATGGCTATTGGTGCATGGCAGATTATAGCGTCGATAATAATATTCATAGGAGCTATTATGATCAATAGTGGTATTAGATCAAAGATTAAAACAGGAGGAATACTCGTCTTAGTATTCAGTATACTAGTATTAAATGGTTTATCATTTATCCTAGGACTAATTGGTGGAATATTAGCTTTAACTTGGAAACCACCAACACCCCCACCAGCGCCAACAACACCGTATCCTACCCAACCCCCAACACAGCCACAGCCTCAACCAACAACAAGTGAAGTAGAGAAAAAGACAGAAACCGAACAATCAAGTACCGAACAAAAAGAATCTAGTCAGTAAAAACAAGTTTTTCTTTTCCTTATCTTTATTCTTTAATTTGGTGTAATACTTGGTTCTCTATACATGGGATCCAGCTGAAAATACTATTAGGAGATCTAGTCTAGAAGACATCATCGAGGCAATATATGCTTTAACAATGCTTATACCAGTCGGGAGAGTAACGAGCTATGGTAACATAGCCCGTGTCTTAGGTATTAATCCACGACTAGTAGGACTTGCTATGAAGAAAAACAATAAACCAATCATAATACCGTGTCATCGTGTAGTAGCTTGGAATGGCGATTTGAAAAACTATAGTCGTGGAGGACCCCTTGTTAAAGAGAAGCTATTAAGACTAGAAGGTGTTAAGGTGGAAAACCGCCGTGTTCCACGAGAGTATTTCATAGATCTGTATAAAATGCTAATCGATCCTCCTACCTAGTAATAGGAACTCATAAGGACCTAAGCTCATCTTCATATTGGGTTTAAATAAGATCTCTTTATCACCAAGTATATCAAAATATTCACCACTGGGTAGAGATAAGTTTAAACATACTGGTTTATCACTAACATTAAATATCCCGATAACAAACTCGTTATCCAGAAATCGTCTAATCAATAGTATAGACTCGTCTAATTGGCCAGCTTCATAAAAACCAATTCGTAGGCAAAACCATTTCTTTCTAGCCATAACTAGTTTCTTGATAAAACCATATAGCTTATTATCCCATAGCCTTTTATCCCATATCATAGGCCTTCTATTATCAGGGTCTGGGCCTCCATCCATCCCTATTTCGTCACCATAGTATATTGCTGGAGAACCCGGTAATGTAAATAATAATGCGTATAAAAGCCTTAGTTTAGAACTATTATTAACTAGTGTTTTTACACGTGGAGTATCATGTGATCCAAGCATATTATATAGTGAATGTACTTGGTAAATAGGTAGAGAAGTATATAGTTCATTAAGTTTCTCGATAAACTCGCGTAAACTAATCCTATTATATAGTAGTAGTTCAAATAATAATCTACGTAAGTAGTAGTTCATCATTGAATCAAATACATGTGA
>CAZVAW010000160.1:0-1913 GCA_964625205.1 uncultured Desulfurococcaceae archaeon | reverse complement strand
AACCACGACATGAGCTATTGCTAAGAAGATTCTACTATTAGGTGCTTGTGAACCAGTATCTTTATAGTAGAATATTTTAACCCATATTTCGCCATATGGGTTTCTTTGAAATAAATACACCATATTAGTGGAGCCTGCATACGCTACGTTTTGAGAACCCAACCATACGAATCCGTGGGTTTCGCTAGCATTAAGGGTAAGCCCTATTATAAACATTAATAGCATTGACAAAATAAGCGGAGCTACCCTCATTAAGAGCCACCCCCTATAAATATTTTAAGAGCCACGGGGCAGGGGATGGGGGTTAAAATTTGAGGATTTTAAATAAATACACGATACTAGTTTTGTTTATTCTATTAATGCTTTGTATTTGTAGTGTAAATGTTTTCGGGGATATTTGTGGAGTTGAATTATATGTTAGTGAAACCATGAGTTTTAATCCTAGTAATGGTTTAGATATAGCTTTCACTAAATGTGGTAATGGTAGAGTATCTTATGTTATTATATGGTCTAATATAGGTGCTAATGAAATGTTCCATTCAAATACTTATACTACAATACTGAGTATCTCGGCTATAAATAGTGAGAAGAACAGTATTACATATAGAAAATTCGATTTTACGGACGGCCTTGATCTAATGTTTCAATGTAGTATCTATAATGATAATTTAGTAGTTGTCGGCGTTGAGAATTCTAAAAACTCAGTACTGTATATGCTAAGTAGAGATCTTAGTTTAATGAATAAGAGAGTATTAAGTAACAACTATATATGGTATACCGGGATAGTTATTTTAAACAACACTTTATATCTAGTTGGTTCATCGCAAGTAACCATACACGGATCAATTATTTCGACAAATACTATATTTATAGAGAAAAGAAGTCTCGTAGACTACAAAGTGTTAAAGAAGAGGATCGTACTAAATACAAGTAATGAATTATATCCTACAACATTTATAACATATAATGCTAAGGGAGGAAAATTATTCTTAGCAATAACCAGTTTCTCGCCTATACTTAAAACTATAGTTTACGTGATAAGCTTAAACCTAGATAATATTACTAAGGTTTTAGAAGTTAATGGTTTACTCAAATATATTGGATCAAACCCCTCACATGATACAATGTATTACTTAGCAATAGCGGAAAACACTATCTATGGAATAACTAGTAATGGAAGCGTGGTGAATAAGACGTATACAGACGTATATTATAGATTACTATCCCAGAACATTACACTACCGAAGTATCCGGTGGAGGAAATTCCTACATATCAGGATGGTATAGTATACAACGTTAATGGTGAAGAATACATAATTATACTAGCCGGTATAGGTACAGCATACGATCATTTATCAGGTAAGAAGATTACTACTATGTACTTAAATACACTACCCTTAGGCGAACTAGTTAGTGGCGGTAAGAGTAAAGCATTAAAACTAAAATACACGATATACGATCTAATAGTGACTTCTGTCAATAAAAAAACATATATCATATTTCAGGGTTCAGTTCAAGACCCTAATGATTACATGGTATTCGTTGATGAAGTTAAAGTAGAACCTTTAAATGTATGTGGTACAACAATAACTGCTCCACCAGGGGCTCCACCAATATACCTTACCAGCCCGTTTAATACCACAACGACAAAACAAAATACAATAGAAAGATATATAGACTCTAAAAAAAGTGTCTATTACTATTACTCAATAATATCCACTATTATAATCATTCTACTTATAGGGTATATTACGTGGTTACATAAGAAGAAAAAGCCATGAAATACATTATAACATAAAATACATTAAATACACAGAGAAAAAGTAAGAAAGGAGTTTATCAAGAGGTATGAAGAAATATGTATCCAAAGACCCTTGAGGAAAGACGAAAATTCACATACTATAGGTTATCTC
>CAZVAW010000159.1:0-1937 GCA_964625205.1 uncultured Desulfurococcaceae archaeon | reverse complement strand
GGTGGCGGCTGAGCAGGAGTTACCATAGTCGTATTTTGAGGAATAAATGGTTGCGTAGTGGAGAAGTGATTGGAAACGCTTTTGTAAAACTCTACTATTATCACTTTTAACCTCTAATTATCCATATAAATCCTATTTACCACATTTTATCTCATAATACATCTTATCCTTTAGAGAGTTGTTTAAGCTATTCTTTTTAAGATGTTTCCTTAAAGCTTCTTGATCATCTATTTTAGAATAAACTGAGACGAAATATTAGAGAGTAAACCTCACGGTTGATGTAGGGGGAGAAAAGTTTAAAAAGTTTGAAATAATTGGTCTCTTATACTCTGTATTCTCTTAATGCCTTTCTTCCCCAGTTTTTCAAACCAAGTCTCGAGGTCCGGGTGTGTTAGTTTGTCATATACAAGTGCAACGGCTGTTTTTAACGCTTTATCAAAATTCTCTCCAGATTCAAGTCCATATACTAGGCCAGTTGCAAGTGTTTCTTCATCACCTCCTCTACCATAGATCTTTGCTAGTATATTGAGTGGTTTCTTATATGTATTAAACGAGTTCTGACCGCGTAGTTTCCAAGCATATCGAATAGATCGTTGGCCAACTAGAGTGTTCCAGAATATCAGGTTCTGCTCCCATAAACTACTATAGTATTGTTTTAAACTGTTTTCAAGATCTATGATCTCCTTATCACCGATCGCCAAGGGATCTCTGAATATGGGGAGTTTACAAGGTTTACTCTTTCGTTTTCCCTTTCTCATATCTTCATAATCCCATATAACATAGATGTTTTTAAGATTCGGTATCTCATTTATTATTTCTCCGATAATATTATTTATTTCGTTAAAATCACCACAATCATTGGGTATAAATACTATTTTCGTCTCAGGATTCTTCTTAAGATATTCTATAACTTCCCTTTGTTTCACAAAATTAAATCCTGAACGAAGCATAACAATGGCGTTTATATCCTCTATTAATCTTAGGATACATTCTCTACAGTCTATATGGTTTGAATTTGTTACACATATACCATTTGATCTTCTATTAGGATTGACGATCTCATCAATACATGCTCTCCACGATTTAAGCGAGATCACCCTCTCATACTGTCTATAATCTTCTCCACAGAATAGAGTAATATCAGTTATCGGGTATGGATAAGTTTCATTTAATTCACTTATACAATAGCTAACATTATACTTACTTAGACTATCCTTGATCTCGCTAATACATTTCCTAGTAGCAACGGTTATTAATCGGCTATCCATTCCCAATAATTTAGCAATAATAGCTTGTTCTCCTGGAAAACCAATATGCTCTTTCAACCTATACCCAGTTTTCCCTAATACTTTCCTAATATATGATCTAACTTCTCCAGAGAACTCTATACAATTAACTTTTCTTGCCTTATTCTTTATCTCCTGTACATTAATTTTTTTCATTATATCTTTACAGGCTTCTTCAGCTTTACTATTCATTATTATAGTGAATACTTTAGCTAGATAACCTATATATAGCACCTTAAACAATTACCTGCACCTAAATAGTTTTTTGCACTGGAAACAAAAAACATTATGTTACTAATAGTTTTAAATTGGTTTAATGATTGCACTAGAATACTATTTAATATATTTAATAAATTATATACGATGCTGGTTCAGCTTTAAATCTGATCCTTAAAAATACCAACGGATACATATAGATACGTGTTCAAGGTATTTGAGAAATACAGGGTTTTGGCTCAGGACTTAAAGGCTTCTTCACAGCACAACGCTCCGAGAGTACGGCCTACATCACCACCAATACAATTACTCACCAATACGGGGTTAAAGAAACTTTACACCCAACAGACAACAACCAATATACCCGGGGGGCTAATAAACCACCCCCTAACACAAAACACATTATCACCAATAGCTATCACAGCCCTCATCATA
>CAZVAW010000158.1:0-1948 GCA_964625205.1 uncultured Desulfurococcaceae archaeon | reverse complement strand
TCGACCCAGTAGGTAGTCTTATTGAGGAAAAATATGTTGCACTAGGTAGTGGAGGCAGAATTGCGTTAGGATACATAGAACCCCGGTATCACGACGATATCGGTGTTGAAGAGGCAAAAGAGCTTGTCCTCGGATCCATAAGAACCGCTATCGAGAGAGACGTATTATCAGGTGATGGAGTAGATCTATTGACTATTACAAAGGAAGGTTATGAGTTAAAAGAGTACTTATTTAAGAGAACTGAGAAAAAACAGTTAAATAAAGATCCAAACTCTAGTCTTAACCCTCTATCTTTCTTATGTATAGTTTTATTAAGTATACTAGGTAGTGTTAGCTTCTTAAAATAGTTTCGTAAAAATGATTCGTTCGCAATATTTTTATTAAGAAGATTATGTGGGTTGGTTCATATGAAGAGGTTAACTAGCGTAGTTGCAGCTTTAGCTCTATTCTCCTTATAATAAAATTAATAAATATATCGGTATTGGTTGCGTATTATTTACAGATAACAGGGTTGACGTAAATTCCACGAGAGTTGTTGACCAGATAATATTGAGCATATTCAATATATACTCCTATAAGCTCATATATGCTGATGATAAAGCGTTTAATATAAATGATATTAGTATTAGGGTTACATCGAAGTTCTTCCTCATAATTGATAAGAGAGTTTCTAGTATTATATATGCATGCATAATAAGGAAAGGATAAGATATAGTATATGTTTAACAAACGACCTCGTATTAATGAATGTAATAGTATCTGAGGAAGTTGATTAAGTTATATAATATTTACTGATATGTGTCAATACTTTTGATCGATACTCATATGCCTTAAGTATACGATGCTGTAGTGTTTATTCTTTCTATAGCATTCTATAATATACGTGATACAGTGGTTGACCTATAGAAGAACGCCTTGGACGTTGTTCTATGGAGTGGACCTAACTCTACACGGCTTGGCTATAATTTAGCTGATAAACCAACAATTAGTTATCGAGGTGAGATCATGACACGTGACTTTATTGGCGACAGCTACTATGACTCTTCATTAAGTATACTAGCTGGTACTATATTAATGCATAGGGCATAGTTGATTATAGACGCAATTTTACAATTATGACGCTATACTATTCGATAGCAGTTCTCTGGGTGTTGCTCTCATAATTTAAGGATCTAGTGTTGTTAAGGTCAGAGCAGTAACGTACTTGGCCAAAGGAATCCGTCTCATTCAACAATATTTATAACTTCTTGGCACTAAGGATATTTACTATATCCCGTAATATGTTTAAGGGCTCTGATTATATGAAAACATGATGTATTATCATAATAAGAATATTCCCCGCTACTATATCTGTTTTGGATAATAGTAGGTACTTTTGATTACCATAATGGTTTAATGTACAGACTTTTACATCGAGGCATGCGTAGCGACTATAGTATTGCTAACTATAGGGGATCTAACACATAGGATTAGAGGGGACATTATAGTAAGGTTAAGTCCACCGACGAGTATTCTACTAGCACTGGTTCGGGTCACTATCTACTTGTGTAGCTGGCGAAAAGACTATCAATGGATACATACATGTACCTAGATAGGTTTCTCCCTGCATATATGAGTTTTAATATACTTGTAAAGACATTGATACTATATAGTCAAACATTACGTTAACAGTTCATACACGTTTATTAAAACGATACTGGTCTTCAAAGGAATAATGTGGCATGCAAGCGGTATATACTATTATGATTTATTATGATTACGAAAAGTACACCATTAAGAGATCAGGAATATGTTATCCCGCAATAGTAACTACAATGCCAGGAATATATTACCCAGAAGGTCTCTTCTTCTTTTTTAATTACTTCTCTAAATCTTATTTTTCTCCTTAACCAATTTTATCATAGAAGGTGGATATCGTTTGTTCGATTATAAGCGCGCTATGGAGTTA
>CAZVAW010000157.1:0-1957 GCA_964625205.1 uncultured Desulfurococcaceae archaeon | reverse complement strand
GAGGGATCGGAGAGTAAAAAAGATATATCATATTTCGAGTTCACCCTTGATCACCTTCATTTGTTTCTCTAAATCAGCTCTAATATATTCTTTGATATTATCCGGGTTAAACTTGTCCTCATCAATCCATACACAACTAGATAAGACGTCTCCATACCTGTAGCAAATCTTATATACTATAACCTCTCCCTCACGCTGAGGGATCTTTATCGGTCTTACCTCTAAGATTTGGACTTTAACCACTTCTCATCTGCCTACGGATCTCTCTTATTATGCGTCTAAGTCTCTTGATCAATTCGTTTAACTGGTCTTTGTCTTTCTCGGGATCGCATAGGCTTATATCTATAGCTGTATCCATTAGTTCTTTGAATAGTAGGGTTTTCTCATCTACTGGGGGCTTTGTTTCTACTACGTTCTGGGTTTTCTTCTTCCTAGGCATTTATTATTCGCCTCTCAAAATGGATCTGATTTTCTCAATAATACTCTCTGTCTTAGAAATTATTTCTCTTTTTTCCCTCTTTTTCTCCTTGGCTGGCGGCTGGTAAACGCCCATATTAGTGAATGCTTGTTCATTAATGCTTGTCAGCTTGTCTAGTAGTTCAAGCATTTTATCCAAGCGTCCGCCCCATGGATAGTCTTTCCAGTCTATAGCATCTATGTAGATGTAGAAACAGTGATCATAGTTGTCCGAATTATTATATGCTTCTACGAGTAGCTTTATAGGTGATTCTGGGAGACGTAAAGGCCCCGTACTCGGTACGGCTATGTTGTCTCCGCTTATCCATGTACACGGCTCAGTAGGCATTATTTGCTTAGGCCCGTACTTGATCCTTATCCCCGTTACGCCTACATGTCCGCTCGGGATCACTATTAGTATTGAGAGTATGGTATCGTTTCTGAGCTCAATGTATTCCCTATGAGGATCATTATCTGGCGTATTTTTTGGCACACATACCTTGTAGCTGTAGTTAACCATGCCTCAAAGCCCCTCTCCTAAGCTTCTTACCACGCTTCTTCATGAATCGTTTAAGTACTCTTGTATCGTATCCTTTGAATTCTAGTTCCCGTATTATTTCCTTGATTCTTTCCTCTGGTGTGAATTCTTTTTCCAAGTCGATAACGTATTCTTTGCCCTCCATTTTCCCATAGTCATATGTTATTATTCTGATGTTCTCCGGGGTCTCGACTACGAATAATACTCTCTTCATGGGTAATACCCCACGAGGGCTCTTACTGTAAATGTTACATCTGAGCTTGTCTTGTTGAATCCCTTCATTATGAACGAGTCTGTGAACTCTGCTATGAAGTTTAGATACACATAATATTCCTCGAACGCCTTATCCGTAGAGTTCCATCTACCGCCGATCGTTCCTATCACCGGGTTCAATAC
This sequence comes from uncultured Desulfurococcaceae archaeon, assembly GCA_964625205.1. Taxonomy (GTDB): domain Archaea; phylum Thermoproteota; class Thermoprotei_A; order Sulfolobales; family Desulfurococcaceae; genus CAZVAW01. The sequence continues at coordinate 567 of CAZVAW010000157.1, read as the reverse complement.
GTCTGGATAATACCATCCATCCGAACCACTATAGTATGCCTTGTTATACAACGCTAGAGCATTGAATAGCTCGAACTGCTGAAGACTCCATACAGCTCTCTTAGAATCATCTATCCATATCTCTATCCCTATATTAGCCATGTCTGCCCATCCGAATTTTCCGCCAAACAATATTGTTGCGTGTGTAAACCTCCCAGTCCCATAGACAGTTATCAGATCCTCGGTCTCCCCACCAGATATTACATGGTATTCTGCAACTGCTTCTAACGCTAATGATGCACCAGAGTAAACGGGTCTCCCGGGATAGTTTAGTACTATTGGGGCGAAGTCCGGGCGATCCAAATAATAAATACTCATATCATACCACCATCACTTAATATACATATAAGACAGCTACCTCACCCTAGACCTCAGCATACCATGATAGTTTTACGTTGTCTGTCCCGCTTGGTGGTGCTGTGCTGAAGTTGAAGTAAATATATGTGTCATCTGCTTCGGCATAAGAGAAGTCCTTGGCATCAGCACTCAAAGGAGTAACAATAACCTTGCTAGGAGTAGATACAAGTC
>CAZVAW010000156.1:0-2005 GCA_964625205.1 uncultured Desulfurococcaceae archaeon | reverse complement strand
ACAAAGCTATACGTTTAAAGCTGAGTATAACTCGTCATCTACGATAGTAGAGTCTTCATCGAGCATAGCTTCAAAAACAGTATATCCACCACCAGAATATCTTAAACCGCCAGCTTCCCAGAAACCCCAATAATTACTGTCGTATTAGTACTAATTATTATAGTAGTAATTTATGTATTTAAACATAGAAGCTGACTTTTTATAGTGTACCTCCTTATACTTTTCTTATAATAATATTTACTGTTGAGGCTTCGTGATGAATCTGCCTCGTTAATAAAAACTGATAGTAATCGCTTTTGTTCTTGGAATGGTAAAGCGATATTTAAACTGATGATGATCAGTGTTTTCTAATAAACATCCCTATTGATATACCTATAATCGCGACTATAATTGATACTAGCGAAGTTATACCCCAATCTATCTTGGTGACTTCTTTGGTACTTGTAGTGGTTAAGGTTTTATTTAAGATCTTTGTTGTAGTGGTTGTTGTACTAACTATGCTAGTTTTAGTAGTTGTATATGATTTCGTTGAAAACTTAGTAGTAGTTAAGGTATGATACTTTGTTTTTATTAAACTCGTTGTTTGCGTCTTAGTTGTTGTTATTGTCGTTGTTGAGATCTTAACTATTTCTTCTCGTGTTGTAACCGTTTCTTCTGGCGTTTTAATCGATAACGAATAGATTACCCATTGATCACTACCAGGAGCATCATTATAGCCAGCTACATAAATAACATTCTTATCCTTATCTAAGAAAGCATCGCCTATGTCAAAATACGAGTCGCCATTCACATCTGTGCTTAATACAACTGTAGCTATAGAGGTGAGTTTATTAGCATCTAAGACGCTTATGTAGTGGATAAAGTACCCTGTTATGTCATCGTATTCGTAATTAAAAATGTATAAAAGATCATTGTATAGTATCGCCTTATAACCTCCAATATAACTATTTAACGAGACCATGTATCCGTCCTTGGAGTACTTAATCGTCGCATATTCACTAACTATGTACGCGTATCCATTTGTATCAAACACTATACTATAAGCTCTACCGCCTACACCTGAAATGTCAATATCAAACGACTTTATTTTATTAAGGTTTTTATCGAGAATTTCGACATGAGGTTTCCATTTATTACCATTAAAACCTATGACCCAGATTTTTCCATCAGCAGGGTTGATCTTAATATCGTAGACATAGTCATTACTGCTACTTGGGTTAACCGTATATACTTTAATTAAATCTAATCCAGGTAAGCTTCTTTTTTCGATCCTCCATTGAGCGTCTCCTGGCGATTTATCAACTCCTGCTATATATAGGTACGAGCCATCAGTCGCAACAGCGTATGCGATGTCTTCATCACTGGAGACATCCTCGTATACAGAATCAATTAGGTTCAAAGAGTAATCTAATCTAATTATTGCCCATTCATATGATCCTAGCCATGTCCATTCATATCCAACGGCGTATATATCTCCATTAATTATTACACAATCATATAACTCCTCACCATATCCAGGAGACCAAATATATATGATTCTGCCTGTATCTTTGTCTATAGCTTCTACATAGAAGTTGTAACCTGTAGAACCAGTTACATATACATATGAACCGAACGAACATGTAGCATATGCATAATCGTCGTTATCGCTTATATTACTATAAACTACCCACTGAGTAGTAATTGATACTCCAGACGAAAATGCTATATTACTTTTTAATATTGACAGTAATATAATAATTATAGAAGTGAATAATATAATTCGGGAAGTATTCAATTCCGATCACCATTCATTAATATATCATCAGTTACCTCGATATTTAATAAATATCCCCTTAATATTTAAGCCTTTTTATACAAATTCTGCTATCTATTAATATTTGCTATATAAATATAAAATAATGATCATAAATTTATAATAAACAATCAAAAATATTTATTATGTAAAAAGACAGCTGATTAAATTGAGCTTTTTTGTCACTTTACTTACTTCATGGAATTACCT
>CAZVAW010000155.1:0-2014 GCA_964625205.1 uncultured Desulfurococcaceae archaeon | reverse complement strand
CTATATAGTGAGAATTTATTGAATAAAGAGACCTACGACGTGTTAACTAGATATTATGATAAAGTAGATGATAAAGAGACGTTGATCATAGGATTAGCCCATACTCTCGATAAATACTTTGATTCGAGAGTAGTAGTTACTTCTTCTGAGAGATTCGGCGATGAGATCACTATTTATCTATACTATGATTTAGACCCGGGAGATATTGTTGAGGAAGCTATGACGCATCTTGAAAAACTCTCTAATATACTTGGTTTAAAAATTAGAGTTGATATTCAACCTTATATGTAACTATAACGTGTGTTTCACGAGAATATCTTTACACAAATATTACATTTACCAATATCTATACTAGGGTCTAGTAGTTCATGGTATTGGCATAAATATTTCTTCCTCATCATATCTACAGCTGTTTTCATTAAACGAGCTTCTATCTCTACTTGGTTTATCTTATTGAATAAGATATCATGTATTATCTTCTCGATCTCCCCTACTATATCTGGGTAACGTGATACATCAATATAGCCTCCTCGCTCCCCCTTGATATACCTTGTTACTAGGGATTTAGAGTAGCCGGTTATCCTAGAGATCTCTGATACACTTAAGCCCCTAGAGTAAAGTAGTGATACGAGATAACGCCTTAGAGATGGGTAGACATACTTGTCTAGTAGGTGGAATGGTGTTTTCAACTATAACACCACGATCTTCTCCATAATCTCCTTAGGATTCTTAATTACATCCGTGAAATCCTCGACAACCTCAAGAGTACCCATGTATTCCCCGTTTTTACCACGTAGTCCCACGATCAATACTCTCAAGATCCTATCTCCCATACGAGTCCAAAACACGCGGTAACCGATCTCGCCTTTCTTTAACAACTCAACATTACTTTTAACTAGTTTCTCAAGACGTGGTGGGTGACAATACTCTAGTTTTCTACCAATTATAGTCTTAGTACGTGGAAATCCAGCGACTAACTTACTTTTAGTATAGAATTTAATCCTATCATTTTTATCAGCATATGTTAGTTCAAGCGGTAGTGATCTAAGGATTTCCTCGACCTCATCTGGAGATAAGAAGCCTGTAGAGAACTCAATATCATTTTCACCTGCTACGACGTAGTTATCTGGCTTAATGTTTTTGATAACTCTTTTAATCTCTATTGGGAGCTTCTCGTACTTCTCCGGTGGTATAACGCCATCAACCATATATGGGTATATCGGCTCAATACCCTCTCCCCATTCACCCTTAACCTCGACGATATAGCCTAGCTCTCTAGCCATAATATCTACTGCTTTCCACTCACCAGGCTCTAATAAAACCCATGTAGCTGGATATAAGATCTTATTCTCTCTAAACACTAGATCAAGAATTTTCTTACCTAACTCCTTAGCCTTACCGGCGATCTCGTCGTATTCAGCGGTATTAGTTGGTTTCCTTGACAGTAGTTCACGTATTTCCTTAATAACCTCTTCCTCCTTACCCCATAGTACACGTGGTACAGCGTAAATTCCTCTTCTCTCAAGATATGGGAAGATCAGCATTTGGTTTTTCCTATAATGTTTCCTAATACTATCTTTTAACTTATTTAACAACGTTGATAATGACTCGTATCTCTTCTTCTTACCCTCTATGTCTTTCTCGCGTATAACTGTTTCAGCGTAGAGGTTTAAAGCCTCGACTAATTTAACGATCTCTTGATTCTCAAGCATTAATAGGTTAAGCGGGTGATTCTCTGGTACGTCTCTTAATTGTATAGATTCTAGGTATTCACGAAAAAGCTCTACGTGTAGATCACACATTCTAAGTATATCTTCGGGTTTAAATCCTTCGCGTATAAGTTGTTGTTCAATGAGAGTTATTTCGAATGGACTTATCTTTTTTAAGATATCCCCATATTTCTTCTTTAACTCACTAATATTGAGTTTTTCAATGTCTTTAAGAATGTTTTTAACTAAAATGATCGCGTCCTCCATACTTGTTGACACATGTCAACACCTATGATATGCTATAC
>CAZVAW010000154.1:0-2049 GCA_964625205.1 uncultured Desulfurococcaceae archaeon | reverse complement strand
AATAAGATCATTGACCTTATTTATAAGCTTCTATACATACAAATCCTGCATTTTCTACTTTATCAAGTATGGGGTATTCGATGTAACTTGGTATTTTAGGTGGATAAGTTAGTGTTGAACAATATCTTTTCACAGTAAAGCCAGTTGATCTAATCATATCTTCTAGCTCAGATAACGTATAGAATCGTGCATGTTCGTAGAATATATTTTCGCCACGAGTCTTCAACATAATATAGTGTTGTCCCCATGGACTATCTCGTGGTACAATACAAGTTATTATCTTACCATTTTTCTTTAATACTCTATAAGCCTCCCTCAATACCCTACATGGGTTTCTCGTAAAACAAAGTGTAACTATAAGTAAGATTGTATCAAAGACATTACTTCGAAAAGGTAGTTCTTCACCAAAACCATTAATCGTTAAAAATCCTCTACTACTAGCTAATAATAATGGTTTTTCAGCGGGATCAATTCCTATCATTGTTTTAGACAATTTTCTCGTAAGAAAACCAGTTCCAACACCAATATCCAGTATTAATCCATAAGGAGCTAGCATCCCAACACATAATCTCTCCGATACAGCTATGTTAAGGTTACGTATATACCATTGATCATATCTCTTATAGTACTCGTTAAAAACATTAATAACACTACTCAACCAACTATGCACCTCTCAACATAAGAATATATAATCTAGGTTTTATACAATTAGCTAACTTAGGGGTAAGTTATGGAAAAGGAAACCAGAATAAGAGTAGGGCATATATACTTAGTTAGAGAAAGAATAGGACATATATATTTCCCTAGTAGCCAAGGCGGAGAAAGTGGCTATAAGAGTAAAGTTGAGGATAAAACAGGGGGATAAAGAAGTTGTTACTTCAGCACTCGTAAATTCTGGTTTTGAGGCAAATTCTCCACAATTACTAATACCTCGTAGATTAGGCTGAAAAACTAGGTCTATGGCCTCCTCCAAGAAACGCTTATTTAATAGAAGTAGGCACTGCAGGCGGAGTTGTGAGAAAATATATGGTTCAAAATGCTGTCGAAGTATGTATTGAAACTAATGATCGCATAGTAGGCCCTGTTAAATGTGATGATCTCTGAGATCGAACGAGAAGCACTTATAAGTGATAAATTAGGTGGCGAGTTAGGGATAGTTATACTTGATCTTAGGGGTAAATAGAGGTTTAACGATGAAGATAAAGTAAGAGAAACTGAGCCTCCACAATATTGGTGATCACGTAAATACATTATTTATGAATGCCCTTATTATAGTAAAATAGTGTATTATGATGAATACTATTACCTGAAAAATGATGAACCACGCAGGATCTGATTATTGGGGGTTTAAGGATTGTCTAATAGTAGGGGTGCTATGTTCTCGCTTTACGCCGCTCTTGTTAAGAATCTACGTGGTGTTGTATTGTTTAGGGATTATAGTGAAGATATTAAAGATAGGGTTGAGTGGCTTAGGAAGAGGTTTAAGTATAGGGATCTGGGTATACCTCCTACTCTCTATGAGTCTTATCGTGGAGAATTAGAAAAGTATATGGGTGGTAAGCCTTTCCGCTTACTCTATTATCCAATACCCAAGTATAAGGATCTAGTAGAGATATTACGCGGGCTTACTGGTCTGGACTATGTTGTTACTGAAGCTTTTGTTCTATCCTCACTCTACATATCGCCGTTGCTCGTTATAGATAAGGAATTAGTTGATGATCTAGTGGGGCTGGGCGTTGAAACGATCTATACTGATAAAGAGTTGAGTGTTAACGATTGGAAACTACACCTACGTATAGCCGATTATACTATACTAGACATGTATTCTGAGATGATCAAGGTTGGGCTAAAGATCATAGAATATTATATGAGAGGAGACAAGGATCATGTAGAGAAACTATTAAATGAGAGGAGGGAGAAGGTAAAGAAAGATACTAAGCGTTATTGGAGGATTAAAGCCGATAGTGGTAAGCCTTTTATGACATACATAGACTTGTTATCGTTACTACTAGGGAAAACTAGGGAGCTAGTTATTGATAAAGACTGGGT
>CAZVAW010000153.1:0-2050 GCA_964625205.1 uncultured Desulfurococcaceae archaeon | reverse complement strand
CGGCTCTATAGAATCCCAGATTTGCCCGGGAAGTTTGGAATCCTAACTAATAGAAATAAAAAATACTGTTTAATAAACTCGTACAGAGTTGCAAAGCTTATTCCATTGACTCTCGTTGACTGGTTTCCACTGGGGTCTGTGTTTTTCCCGGATCTGATCGGGAAGAATTTATTGTTTTCTTGTGTTAAGTATTTATTATGAGAGGGGTGTTTATTGTTTTGCGTGTTTTTGTTTCGCCTTTGGGTTTTCATGAGGATGTTGTTTTGAAGTTGTTGACTGAGTATCGTGCTGGCTCAGGTGATCGTTTGTTTATTGTTACTTGTGGACTTGTTGGTGGTGTTAAATCTGCTTATGAGTCTCTTCGTGCTATGTGTATAAGGCAGGGTTTTCCAGAGCCTGAGCTTATCGAGCTTGATTGTAGCGATGTCTATGGTTCTCTTAAGATCCTTAGTGAGAAAATAGGTGGTGTTGATGCTGATGAATATATATTGGAGATTGGGGCTGGTATGAGGATCGCTGGCTATATGGCCTTATTCACATTGATCAAGCATGGGAGGCGTTTCGAGATCCACTATAGATCCGAGGGTACTGGCTTAACTCTAACGATACCATGGGATTACCTAGACCTACTACTACATGGTTTAAGGGAATCCGAGTATAGGGTTCTTAAACTTATAGTTGAAAACCCGGGTATAACTGTTAAAGAGTTAGCTATGATGCTTGAGAGGAAGGAGAAGAGTATACGGAATATAGTATCGCAACTCAAGGGTAGGGGGCTTGTTGAGAAGAAGGGGCCTCGTGAGAAGTTGTATCCCACTAAAATGGCTGAAGCACTAGTTTAGTAGTAGGGGCAGAATCGGCGATACCAGCAGAACCCGCATCTTCGTCTATCCACCGTAGGCTCTGGGGGTTTATCATCCTCCATACTCTTTAGACAATTACCTATAATCTTCTTAACCTCCTCAACTAAATCGTCAGTGATCTCGAACACGTGTTTATCCTCGCCATTAATAAGAATTATTTCCTTAATACCATTTATCTTCTCCGAAGCAATTAGGTACTGGGTAATAACTTGTGCTAGGTATCGGTGAATACTATGTGATCGGAATATTTTTCTCTCAATAATAACTTTACCATCACGCTTCTCTATAAGCTCATCAAGTATAGCGACGCCCCGTTTACCCTTTACACGTACTTGTCTACTCGCGTCATGCTCTTCCCTACCAATAGCCATACTATCGGTTAGTGGCTCGACAACACCATACTTATTAATAATCCATGGTATGACTGGGCAATACACATATTCTTTAATAAGCGATGGTTGAAGACCAAGACTTGATCTCAAACACTACCACCCACAACCATTAACTCCCTAGACCCTAGATCTATATTGGATAACGGGTTACCATAAACCACCATATACTTTAAACTATACTCTGTCACTGGGAATACGTGGATAACGTCTCTAGGCGATTTTATGAAGTATTTAAGCATTCTCTTAACATCCTTATAGATCGATGGCGGCGGGTTACCCACAAAAACACTTCTCTGGATCCTCGTGAAACCCTTAGATTTTAGATAATCAGCCAACCTCTTACGTACAAGATCATCGGATATATCATATACGACTAATACCAGCACCATTGTTTACCACTCCCATATAAATCCTCTATAGACTTGCTCATTACGTAGAAAACCAGCTAGTTGAAAAGCATTCTTTTTAATAGCCTGTCTCAACGTCAATGGTTTTTCACCATATCTCTGGGTTGTAGTGTGATCTAAGAACTCGTTAATAGCAACGATGATCTTGGATCTTGAACCATACTCTATAAACCCATTGACAAGTTCTGGTCTCCAACCACGACGAAATAGTTTTAACAAAGTATAATCCACTATAAACCTGAACTGCTCGATAAAATCAAACACTAGCACTGGTTTTCCAGACCTGTCTACATGCATATAACCAGCGTAAGGGTCTAGTCCTGCGAGTACTAATGCTTTCCAACACTCACTATACAATATGCCGTAGCCATAGTTGAGAGCTATGTTA
>CAZVAW010000152.1:0-2053 GCA_964625205.1 uncultured Desulfurococcaceae archaeon | reverse complement strand
TTTCCTAACACCAGTATTAGTTGTTCTTTGACTATGTATAGAATATGGTCTTTGTGGGTTAATGCTTGGTTTTTATTGTTTTTCTATGTGTTGGGGGTTTTGGTTTCTGTATATATGCTATTTTCTCTAAGACTTCGGGTGGGAAATATTTCTTTGCATTATATATTGTTATCTCTACTATTTCTCCATCCTCGTCTAGTACTAGTTCTACATCACCAATATCGATCATATATGCTAATCTACCTTCACGTCCATATCGAAGCTCGTCGCCGAACAGAAACCATTTCTTCTCATTCTTCAACCCATACACCTTGTTTAACTCTATTCTCAACTAACTTCTTAATATCTTTACTCGTAACCCATGAAGTAACTATTACTATATTATTATTTTCTTCAACAACCACTATTAATCTATACTTAAGAGATACATATATTAAACGCTTAAACCCGGGTAATATTGCCTTATGTTTTCTATCGATCAACCGTTTCCACGGTTTAGATAATGTACTAAGAACACTCTGTATACTAATTTTCCTTAAACGAACCTTATCCAGCGAATACTCTGATAAAAACACGTCTTTACCACGAGCCCTACCAATATAATAGTATGGTCCTTTTATCATCTATAATACCTCTTCATTTTCTATGTTTTGTCTTCCATATACCTAGTTTCTCGGCTACGTCTACTTTGAGGAATGGTACTTCTTTTCCGTTTGTTCTAATCCATATATACGATCCTTGGCGTACTAGATACTTGTTTTCCTTTAATACATTGAGCCTATTAGCTATGTATTTAAGGATTCGCTGTACTTTTGTAAACTCTACTCTTACATCATCAGTTGATTTCACGTTATAGTCTTGTTCCTCGAATACCCCGGAGTAATTGAATGGTACCTCGGTTAAATCAGGCTCCGCTAATCGTGGCTGCACGAATATGTAGGGTTTTTTACGCAGTGGTTTAACCACCGTTAATGCTTTGACGTCGTCACGGTACTCTACATAGGCTAGATGTGTTATGGCCTGGAGTATATCGATCAATATATCAGCTAATTTACTGGTGTAGCTATTGTTTTCATCGGCGCTCGTCAATACTTCTTTTATAACCGTTTTCTCGTATTTGTCCTGGATACTCATTCCCTTGAATAATATGAAGGGAGTGTTTCTAAAGAATACTGGTATGAGGCTGAACCTCTGGGCCGAGAACAACACGTATAGTATCCCAGATTTCATACCTATTCTCTCGGGCCAATGCCTTATATCACTATAGATCTTCTCGCCCAGCCTCTTACCCTTACTCCTCTCAGTTGATAAGCCGCCGTAGAACAGGTCATCCACGAATATATGTATCACGTTAACGTCTCGGACTAGGTCAGGGTTATCCCTTATATAGTACATGATATCAACTATGGTTTTACCAGTGAAACTGATATAGCCTATCCCGTGTTCCTCGAAATGCCTCTGGCTAAGATCTATGAGGTACTTAGCCGTCTCGGTTTTACCCATCTCCATGAAACCAACAAGCGTGAGAGGCCTTAGCTTTACATGGTTAAAGCCTTTAACGTCTTTATCAGGGCAGAAGTATCTCGTTAAATAACGTATATCCCCCGTTAAATCACTTGATCCACGGCCTTTAAGGATAGCGTTGATAAGAGCAATTGTTTTATCGGCCACGCTCAACACCCTCAGCCAAGCTCCTAATAATACGCTCCTCAAGACTAATAGCACGTGGAAGATTAAGCCAGTCAAACCTATTCTTAGCAGCCAACTCCATCATCAATACCTTGGCCTGAGGGGGTATCACTAGTTTTCCCGTGTAACGGCCCCTTAAATAAGCCTTGATCGTTTCCCCAAGGATCCAGCGCGATAAGATAAACAACCTATAGTCATCGGGCTTAACATTTATATGGATAAGCCAATAACCCAGCTCCTCGCCGAAAACCCTGCTAAAATCTTCCTTCATCATCTTCTTATCGATCCTAGCAGCACGGGTCAAAGTCTGAAGTAAACCATGTAAACCACTAATATACTCATCATAATAATCATAATCATCCCA
>CAZVAW010000151.1:0-2079 GCA_964625205.1 uncultured Desulfurococcaceae archaeon | reverse complement strand
CTTCTAACCTGGCTTAGGAGCTCCTTAAAACCCTCGATAATACTAATCTGCTCATCATGATGAAGGAGAGAATAGTTCACTGGATATACTTGATAATAATACTTCTTCACGTTTTAACACCAACTTTAACCCTCTTCCTCAGAATAACCCTGCCGTGAAGCCTGATCTCTATCTCATACATTCCCGGCCCATCTGGAGTATAGTATACCGTATACTCGCCAGAGGAACCAGTCTTAATTCGAGAATAAAGTCTCCCATTAACAAACACTTCAAGCTCTTCACCAGATACCGGGTTTCCAAGGGGATCCCTAAGAACTCCTACGACTTTAACAGTAGGTATCTTGGAAGAATCCCGGGCTACTACTTCAACTGTTTCGGGAACCTCTGCTGTACTTCTCCTGGTTATGTCTTTTATTCTCTTAGTTTTAACTTGTGGTTTGTATCTACCGCTTATGAGGATAAGGAGTTGTTTCTCGGGCAAAACCGATTTTACTGGTTTCTTAGCAACAGCAAGCCCTATAAAAAGCGTAACTAATGTGGAAACTAGAGTTTCAAGAAATCCCAGACCCAGGATAGCGCATACTGTGATCACTGGTAAAATAAACACCATTACAACTAGTAGTTGACGAACACTAAGATCACCTATAAACGGAAAGCTAAAAAGCGGTTGCATCCACCAAGGCCTATCCTCTACAGCAAGAACTCTAACCTCTCTAGGCATGTTATGCACCGTGTTAAAAGAATTAGATAATATAACTGAGTTACAGAAGAGGATGAATGTGTGATGAACATGAAGCTCCCAAATATATTTCACAAACATTTTTATACAATAACTACTATGATCCTAGTCTTATTATTCATCATTATTAATGCTTCGAGAATACTGTATGGATATAGAAACAGCATTATACCGACGATTCAGTTAGTATTGTTTATTATAATCCTGTACGACCTTGAAATACTTTGTAAGATATTGAACTTACGGGGCAAGTATATTACGTTAAAGAGTGTATTGTTACTAATCTCGGTTGCTGGGATTTTTGTCGTTATGGCTTGGTTTCTAGATATAATCGGGATACATTCTATTCTTGTCATCTTAACTTCGTCATATTTGTTATGGAAGATCATACCCATCTATTTTCTCGGTAAAACAAAGATCATCGCAAATCCGCGAAAATTATTGCTTAGATCATGTGCAACTACGTTAATAGCAGTTATTGTGCTGACAAGTATATCTTATGCTATGTTTACAGCTACGACAGCGTCTCTTAATGATTTTGCCGAGATAAGCCAATTTGTAGAGTCTAGGACATACCCTGTTAGCGGTCTTTTCAGCTGGAGAAGTTACAACGACATATACATGTGGAGCTTATTGGGCATTGGTGCTTGTGGTGAAAAAGCTTATGTTGTCAAGACTATTCTTGAAGAGAAAGGCTATGAGGCTTACGTTGCTGGTTTTCCCGGCGAAGACCATATGTTTGCGGTTGTATACGTTAATGGTTCGTGGTGGGTATTAGATCCAGGATACAGGTGCTGTCATAGTATATCAATGGCTGAACGTGTTAAATACAGAATAAACGAGATGGGCAATGTTTCTAGTATAATAGTCTACTTAGATGAAGGCTTCATTGATTTAACGAAATACTACATACCCTACGATATATTCATCTTCAACGTTACCTATAATGGACACCCTGTAGCTGGGGCCTGCGTTACTCTAAGACATTTATTCGATAATAAACTAGATGTAGAGATCCCGAAAGGGCGGTGCTATTATACTAACACCTCAGGAATCGTAATAATCTACTTAGGCGGATCCGGATATAACAGAACGGATTTAGGGAAGTGGGATCCTTATTTCGAAGTATATGTAAACGGTAAACCTACGGGTATTCGTGTACGAAGTACAGCTACCGGCAAAGCTCATGTGGTAAACATAGACCTAGCTAAGCTTAGTAAAGACAATTAAGTCTTAACAAATTATTATTAATCTGTGAGCTTCTAAGAGGTGAGAATGGTTGAGGGGAGAGACTCGAACTGAAAAATTTAGTCCCGCGGGGGGGACTTGAACCCCCGACC
>CAZVAW010000150.1:0-2081 GCA_964625205.1 uncultured Desulfurococcaceae archaeon | reverse complement strand
CATGATCGGTTTCCCATAGGTGGAACCGGGGGGTTACAAGGGTATGTTTCCACTGGAAAACCATTGAAGAGTTTACCACCATGTAGTTTTAGTTGGAATACTATATTATACCTGCTTCTCTCAGTAGTTGTGTTAATTCTTTCATTTCATTCTCGTTTATCTTCTCGATCGCTACCCCTGCATGAACTATTACGTATTCACCTGGTTTTACATCGGGTAATGCTACTAGTACCTCTCTCTCAACACCTCCCATTTTAACCTTAGCTATTAACACGCCATTTTCCTCGCGAACATCTAATACCTCAGCTGGTATTCCTAGACACATTCCCGATCACCTAACATATTCTTGGTAGGTTTAGAGGGTTTGGCTGAATAACTACTTTGCCCCCCACCTCAGTAACTGCTACTACTCTACCCCTTAACACATCGTTATCTGGTTCTATGACCTCGCCTATGATCCTTGCTTGTTTCTCACCATTCTTCCTAAGCATATCAACAACTTCCTCAGCAACCTCCGGTTTAACAGCAAGTACCGCTACACCTTCACATGCTACATTCAACGGATCTATACCTAGAGCATCCAAGAATCCACGCACTTCACTTCTAACCGGGATCTCCCTCCGATCGATAACTATAGCATAAGGCGTATTAAATACCCATTCATTTAACACAGTTGCTAACCCACCACGTGTTGGGTCTCGAGCTCCATCAATATACTCGTGATACTTCTCGATCACCGGCAATACCGTCTTAACTAATGGCCTACTATCACTACGGATCCCGGGGGCGTTGTCAAGCATGCCTAGCTGAGCAGCCAGTATAGCTGATCCATGTTCAGCGATATATCCCGTAACTATTATTTTATCGCCGGGCTCCACGCGATCGATTATAGGCTTGTATGTAGAGACTCCTACTCCGAATCCACCAATAACTATCTTATCTATACTACCACGAGGCATTACCTTAAAATCCCCACCAATCAACGCTACATTATTCTCGATCAATACCTTAGCCATAGACTCTATGATTTTCTCAAGGTCCTTAAATGGGAAACCCTCTTCTACAACAATATTATCTATAAACGCTACTGGTCGAGCACCCATCATGACGAGATCGTTTAAAACACCGGAAGCGGCTAAGTGTCCAATATCTCCTCCGGGGAAGAATATTGGGTTTACTGTGAATGAATCGCTTGAGAATATAAGGTATTGGTCGCCTACCTTAACATATGATCCATCGTCTAGTACGTCTAAGCCAGCGCCATTCATTACACGCCATAGTTTCTCTGGTATACGTTTCACTATGTATCTAGATACTACATCCCATGTTTCTCGTCCACCACTACCATGTATGATCGATATTAGCTCATCCATATCCCCATATACACCCTCACAGCTATTCCCTGCTATAGTGATAGTAACGTTATAACCATGATATAAAAGTTGACTATAAACCAGCTTTACCCACATGATTCTAGGAGAACTATTTATTAAGTAGAACAGTATTCTACACCATAGTGGGTGGTGATTTTATGAAAATAGTATTTATTGGTGCACCCGGTGCTGGTAAAGGTACTTATGCACAGTTTCTCAAAGAGAAATACTGTATACCACATATATCCACCGGGGATATTTTTCGTGAAGAGATAGCCAGGGGGACAGAACTAGGTAGGAAGGTTAAAGAGTATATTGATAAGGGATTACTTGTGCCGGATGAGATCGTTATCGAGATCGTTAAGAAGAGGCTTAGTCAACCAGATGTAGCCCGGGGTTTTATACTGGATGGTTTCCCCCGGACACTAAAGCAGGCTCAAGCACTTGACGAGATAGTAGAGATTGATGCAGTTATATACCTTAATGTCTCCGAGGAAGTCGCCGTTAAGAGGCTTAGTGGTCGTAGAATATGCCCAGTATGTGGCCGTGTATACAATATCTATTATGAGCCTAAGCCCAAGGAAGATGAGAAATGCGATTATGACGGTGCTAAACTCATTAGGAGAAAAGACGATGATCCAGAGGTTGTCAGGAATAGATACCGAGTTTTCCACGAAACATTTAAACCGATCATCGAGTATTATAGGA
>CAZVAW010000149.1:0-2099 GCA_964625205.1 uncultured Desulfurococcaceae archaeon | reverse complement strand
GCACGTACTGTTGGGTCTAGTGTGTCGTACCAGAATAGTGGGTTGGAGAACATGAATACGTCATAATCACCACTAGCAACCCTTAATATACCTACGTCTTGCTGAGTGGTCACGCCCCATGTGATGGTTGATGGGAATTGCCCGGTTGTCTGTGTAGCTGCTGGTAGGTATGGGAATATGATTACTGATAATAGGATTAGTCCGAGTAATAGTTTGTAATTCATATTCTACACCCGGACATATACACCTTGCCTAGGTCTATATTATAGGGCCCGATTGTATTTAAATCTATCTCAGCAGAGTTTGTTTAAACTTTTATAGCTCATAACAACATGTTTCTTTATTAGATACGGTGTTTATATGTTGAGTTTATCCTATAACTTGAAAAGAAAAATAGAGATTTATACATTGAACAATATTCTATTATCATATCTAATTACTTAAAACATAAAAAGCGTTTAAAACATCAATTAAAGAAGGTGATGCACATGGACTGTATTGAAGCACTCAAGACGAGAAGAAGTATAAGAGAATTCACCGAAGAAGAACCTAGTCTTAATACTATACTTAAAGCCCTAGATATTGCACGATACGCTCCCAGCGCTAAAAATACCCAGCCATGGCGTTTCATCATAGTACGTGATAAAAACCTCATAGATAAACTATCTAGAATACATAGTGGAGCAACACCACTTAAGAACGCTAAAACAGCCGTTGTCGTACTAGCAAATAAGAATGAGTCACCCACATCTTATCTTATCGATGCATCTCTAGCCGCGGTATACTTCTGGCTAGCACTGCATTGCATAGGCCTTGGAGCAGTATGGATACAAACACTACGCAACATTAATGAAATAAACAAGATACTCGATATACCCGAGGAATACATCCCAGTAGCTATTTTCGCGATAGGATATCCACGTGAAAAACCAGGGCCAAAACCACGTCGGCCCCTCAAAGAACTAGTATTCATTAATAAATATGGTAATAGGTTAGAGTAGGTTAGTTCAAGGAAAACTTTTAACCCATCATAAAATCTAGTTAATAGATGGTATGGGCCCGTCGTCTAGCCTGGTCTAGGACGCCGCCCTTACGAGCGACTTGGGTTCGAAGGCCCGTTGAGAAAGGCGGAGGTCCGGGGTTCAAATCCCCGCGGGCCCATCTATTATCCTAGTATATTTATTATATAAGGGTTTTCTGTCTAAACCTATCGATCATTGTATCAAGGTTGAGCATCGATTGTATTAATGGGATGTTCTCTAGGACGGCTATATGTATTGCTAATGGATCTATATTCTTAATACCATGTAATACTATAGCACTTGGTTTTACAGGTGATACTCTTACAGCCACCATAACTGATCTTCCACGCGTTATATTTGTGAAAACCACGACACGATCACTGGTAGCGCCCATTGCTTTAACATATTCATTAGCAGTAAGTGCTTCAACTGCTTTGACACTATCGAGTATAGTATATCCACGTATGGGCCTATGCATTGTTGAAGCCGATAATAAAACGCCCTCGGTTAATATAACGAGTTCATCTAATGAAATAGGGGATAAGAATTCACCAAGATCAATTACTCCCTCAACATATATGTTAAGCAATTTAGCAACACGACGAGTAACGATCCATCTACGGCTTGAATCATGCTCAAACAGTATTTCTATAAAACGCTTGATAAACCTACGGCCCGCACCGCGTCTTCCACGCTCATAATCACTTAATACACTAGGACTAACACCCATAAGCCGGGCAGCGTCCAATTGGCTTAAACCATAGATCTCGCGCCATTTCCTAATAACTTGGCCGGGCTCCAGGCTTAAAATGATCTCACCAGCAATACGCTTAGAGATATGCTCCAATACATAATCTGGTGGTTTATCCAAGACTAATATTCACCAAATAATCCTAATATAATAGGTAAGAGCCGATTTTACTACATTATTATGTTATAAATTTTAAACCATATATGACTAAGCATTACCCTTTAATCAACAATCTTTATCAATATTATATTGTATTATACCATCGCAAATAATCTTCTAGAACGAAGTAATAATGATGAGTGGTGAAAATATTAGTCCCGCGGGGG
>CAZVAW010000148.1:0-2120 GCA_964625205.1 uncultured Desulfurococcaceae archaeon | reverse complement strand
GTACCTTGGATGAATTAACATCTATGAACTCTGATATCATCCATGTTGGGTCTAACTGTGATCTAGCGAGTCTCCAGAATTCGAATAGTACGTCAGTAGCATCTATTGGATAAGTCTTATCGTTCCATGGGTCGTAGGCTTTAACTCCTCCTCTTATTACGAAGTACCATTCTGTTCCTGATTCATCGTGCGCCCATGCTACTGCTAGATCTGGTGTTACCTCTTCTGTTTCCTCTTTCCAGTACGTTACTAATGTGTCACCTACCTGTAGGAATATTTCCCATCCGAAGGTCTCATAGCTCTTTGCTGGATCGAATGTATCAGGCCAGCCTATAGTTGCTATAACGTATGTTGATGGGTCGTTCTTGTAATCCTTAATACCTATGTCTGCCACTGGCGCATCAGAGTGCTCCCATACTAGATCATATCTATTAGCTAATGTCGGGTGGTAGTATATTCCTCCAACCCAGTTCCAATAGGTTCTTACAAATAGTTGTTGCCCCAGCCATAGTCCTGGTACTTCATAGTTTGATATTTGAAAGATTGCTTCATATATTGGCTTTCTAAGTGTTACATCAGCAGTTTCTCTACCAGCGATTATTAGAGCGTCAGCTGTTACGTTCCTGTAGAAGTACGGGTTAATGAAGGAGAAGCCCCACCCCTTCTCCATAGCTTCCTTAATGGTGAATGTCTCCTCCCAGTCAGGCTCATACTGAACAACAATTATCTTCTTACCTGTTAGCTCAGGTACTTGTGCTCCAGTACCTTTCTCGCCAACAACAACGTATGCTTCCTTAGTGTCGAAGACTTTAGCGTTCTTAAGGAGGTTCGGTATTTCATCTGAGGATTCAACAGTTAATATCTTTACCTCTTTGAACCTTGTTCCACCGTAGAATAGTGGTCCAGCATAGTTGTCCGGATCAAGATAGTCCGGTACCCAACCAATAGTGTAGTAGTCGAACTCTCCATGAGCTACCTTGCCTAGCAGTACAGGCCAGTTAAGAGGCTGGATAACTATGTTAAATCCTAATCTACCCCAGGTGTTTGCTAGTAGAGCTGATATCTGCGCTCTCTGATCATTACCTACATTATAGTATATAGTTATCGTGTACTTTGATGGATCAATACCTGACTTCTCTATTAACTCTCTAGCCTTGTCCATGTCATAGTCATAATCAATGACATTATAGTCTGTCCAACCTATTAATCCTTTGGGTATGATGCCTCTTAGGGGTACTAGGAATCCTGAATATATCTTATCATATATTGTCTGGTATGGTGTTGCCCATACTAAGGCCTGTCTAACTAATGTGTTGTTTAGCGGTGCTTTAGCTGTGTTGAACACACCATATATTATCGTTAGTGTGACAAAGTTCGGGTCTCTTTCAACAACAATCTCGTAGTTTCCTAGCTTTGTTCCTTCAACATCTTTTAGCCTATCTAATGGTACTGCAGCTCTATCAGCGACGCCAGCTTTGTAAAGCTGTATTCTCGCAGTAGCATCGTTGTTTATTATGTATATTACTCTCTTATGGAACGTCTTAGTAACAGTAGGTGTTGGTGATGGCGAGGGCGACGGGCTTGTTGTAGGCGAAGGAGATGGTGAAGTCGTAGGTGAGGGAGAAGTTGTCGGTGACGGTGAAGGACTTGTTGTAGGCGATGGTGATGGCGAAGTTGTTGGGCTGGGTGCGGGTTTCATTGCGAAGTATACGCCAGCTACTGCCACTAATATTAGTATTACAGCTATTGCTATTGCTGCATTCTTGGAGAGAGCCATTTTAAGTTTATAGTTCATGTAATTTTACACCCTAAAACACTTTTTAGCAGTATTCACTCAATTTAGGTTTTCACGAAACTTAAATATTTTATGCTTGCATCGAAGGTTTAAAATGCAAATGCTCTAAAATAACATATTTTAGCATATTGTTGAAAATACGTTTACACTCTGGATTTCACTTATATACTTCGTCTATAATTTTAAGACTCTTAGAAGAGGCCTACACTAAAATGTTAGCGGTAGAAATTAAGAACCTACATAGATTCTACGGTGACTTTGAAGCACTAAAGGGAGTAACATTTGAGATAGATGAGGGAGAAATTTTCGGACTAATAGGACCTAA
>CAZVAW010000147.1:0-2153 GCA_964625205.1 uncultured Desulfurococcaceae archaeon | reverse complement strand
CCAAAAAGAATAACTAATAAAACCCGATCTTCCCCTCTTAACGCCTCCTTGATAATATTTATTATTTTTTCTCTTAACTCGCTGGTTACTTTAAATGGTTTCTTACCCTTCAACAAGTCTTTGGAGCTCATTTAAAACCCTCTCAATAACTTTTAAGCCACTACTACGAGCTTCTCTTAAAACCCTATAATCATCTACCTCCCAATACCTATGAACTAATAAGTTTCTAAGACGAGCAAGTCTTACTAACTCTTCACCCAGTTCTTCATCAACTATACCTTGTTTTACAAGGAAACGCATTGCTTCAACATAACCCTCAATAACATATCCTAAGCGACTAGCTATTTTAGTAGCTATTATGGATATAGTTTCAACAATTTGTATAATACTATACCTTATAACGAGGAGGTCTTCATAAGTATGTTTTTCAAGTGCTACCTTAGATGTCAGGATCTCAAATATCTTCTTAGCTTCATTTAAAACTCTCTTTATGAATACTCTATCATCCTCAGTTAAAGACAAATCATCCACCAATATAGCCAGCCATGTGGTATTCTGTTTATTTTACCACCCAAAATATTTCTTATGTGGATTGATTATTTTAAATACTAATTTATAATATACGGATCTTCTACCATTATATTTGGTGGGGATTGTATGGTTTCTAAGAGGAAGTTAGAGATAGATGATATTCTCCGCCTATATAGGTTTAGTGGTGTTGACTTATCGGTTAAAGGCGATGTTGCTTTTAGTGTTTCACGTAATGATCTAGATGCTAATAAGGTATTGTCGGAGATCCATATTATCCGGAGAGATGGTACTCATGTTTATCTAGTTGGTGAGGGTGATTCAGGGCCTCGTTGGAGCCCTAATGGCTCACTCTTAGTATTTACTAGTAGGCGTGGAGCTAAAGAGGAGGAGAAAGGCACTGGCCTGTTTATCTGGAGTGGTTTTGGCGAGCCACGTAAGATAACATGGTTTAAACACGGTGTTGAGGATTATAAATGGCTTAATGATTCACAACTAGTAGTTGTAGCGCCCACGCCTCGTAAAGAATTATATGATGAAGATGGAGACTATGTTATAGCTGACCGGTTACCAGTATGGTTTGATCGTAAGGGTTTAACAGCTGGGCTCAAATATACGATCCAGTTAATAGATGTAGAGTCTGGCTATATCAAGACTATAGCGGAGGAACCCGACTGGATCAATATAGTAGAGGTATGTAATAACCAGATCTACTACGTCACAGTCATGGATTGGAGAAACCCTGTTAAACAGAAGATAGTAAGACTAGATCCTAAGACTGGTGAGCGTGAAACCATATTAGAGGGATATAGTGTCTCGGCGTTGAAATGTATAGATGGTAAACTCTATGGGCTTATGCATAAGCTTGAGATCGGTATTGCTAGTCATTATAAACTATGGTTGATCGATGAGAAAATAGAGTGTTTAACATGTGGTGTTCTCGATAGAAACATATACTTGATCGGCGGAGGTTATCGTGGCTCAATAATATTTACTTACCCTGATCGTGGTAGTTGTAAACTAGCATTATATCGTGATGGTAAGATAGAGGATATTGTTTCTGGCGAGAAATACGTATACTCTGCCAGTGGTAATGGTGAGTTGATCGCATATGTAGAATCAACGCCCATACAACCACCAGAGCTATACCTATACAAAGATGGTGAACACATACAGTTAACTAATCTAAACACTTGGCTTGTCCGAGAGGTTAAACTCTATAAACCAATACGTGAGGAGATCAGGGTAGGCAGGGATCGTGTTGAGGGGTGGATCATATTACCAGAGGAGGGCGAGAAACCATATCCATTGATCCTCTATATACACGGTGGGCCTAAGGGGATGTATGGTTATAGTTTCCACCCAGAGATCCAGTTAATGGTATCTAATGGTTTCGCAGTAGCATATGCTAATCCACGTGGTAGTGACGGTTATGAGGAAGAGTTCGCCGATATACGTGGACGTTATGGTGTAGATGATTATGAACAATTAATGGCTTTCCTAGACCACGTGATCAGTAAGTACCCGGTCGATGGTGGGAGACTAGGTGTTACTGGTATAAGCTATGGTGGGTATATGACTAACGTGATCATAACGAAAACAAATAGATTCAAAGCAGCGGTTAG
>CAZVAW010000146.1:0-2156 GCA_964625205.1 uncultured Desulfurococcaceae archaeon | reverse complement strand
CACGTGTAAACCCTGTACCGACACTTACTGTTTTACGTGCCCAATCACCATCAAGGACCTCTACCCGATAACCCTTACTCCTCAGTATCTCGGCTACACGCGTGGCTATCGTGGTTTTACCACTGCCTGGTAACCCGGTAAACCATACCACAAAGCCTTTATCAAGACATATTAACTTACTCATCCCCACCACGCTCACATGTATCTATTAATGATATTTAATTAATAAGCCTTCCTCCATAGAAACCCAGTGTATTTTCCACATGTTTATAACAACTACGTATTTTAACACGTTATTAGGATAAAATATCTTGATAGTATCTATTACTGGGGATTCATGGTTTGAGCGGTGTTCTCGTAGAGAAGTTGAAAAAGAGAAGTCGTGATTTCTACGCTGAGGCACTCAGGGTTGAAAACCATGATCTGGCCATGTTGTTTCTCGAGCAAGCAGCTCAACTCTATATAAAGGCTGTAATCCTAGAACTTCTAGGGGAACTTGTCAGAGGGCATAATCTTCGTGAGCTTCTCGGTTTTCTCTCTAATAAATTACTTGTAAATGGTTATGAGGAAGAAGCTAGGTTGATAAACGAGTTTGTAGCCCAGTATAGGAGCGAGTTGATCGTTTTAGAGGAAGCATATACTATAGCTAGGTATAGTGCTATAAGTTATGATAAAGAAATAGTTGATAAAATGGCAAAGATTGTGGAAAAACTATACGAATTACTCGATAAGGTGTGTGAGAGTGTTAAGTTGGATTAAATACCATTTTAGACACCTCGCTAATTGGAGAAAATATGCTGAGGCAATAGCACATAGTGTTAAAGAGATCATTGGTGAAGAGGTCGAGGTTTACGTTATAGGCGGTGTTGCAGAGAATAGAGTTACAGTGTTAAGCGATATAGACATACTAATTGTTATTCCAGATAATATGGATCCACGTGGTCTCTCTGTAGAGATCCTTGTAAACGCTATAGATAAACATGGGCTTCCATGGGACGCACCCGTAGAACTCCACATAGTACATAGAAGTGAAGCTAAACAATACCTATCCCGCTCTAAACACATACGTATCCTCTAAACATTAATCTTATTTGCTAAAATATTCTAATTCTATTCCTCTAGCCCAACATATACTGCGTTTATCCCTTCTTTAATCGCTACGTTATATACCTGTTTATCCCCAGTATATAGTTTATCAGCACCCACATATTTTGATGAAACTATCTGGAGGGCATCGGCTTCATATAAATGGTATCTCTCGATCAAAATCCATGTCTCCATTAATAATCTTGTTTTAACGGGTACTAGTTTCAATAACCTTAACTTCAACAATCTCAATGTCTCGCCTATGAACTGTTGTCTAGCTATTTTATGATCTTGTTTTGAAATCCATTTTCTCCTATAATATTTATCGAACACTCCTAATACTTCACCTATATTCCATACTGAAAAAGATAGGTTTACATCACCATTTAATGCTTTATGATATATCTCCTTGATCTCATCAGTACCTGGTTCTAGAATATAGCGTTTCACGATAGCACTTGAATCGAGATATATCAGTGTCAAGTTCTAGACTCCCTCAATTCCCTAACTATTTTGCCAGCATCAGTTTGAATTCTAGGTTTAATAGGAGAGATCGTTAACGTAGTTTCTCTTTGTTCTAATTGTTTTTCAAAAGCTTCAATTATTAATAATTCGCTTAACTCGTCTTCAATAGCTCTTTCAATAGCTTCACTAAGCATTTTTAATCCTTTTTCTCCAGCAACCTTAGATTTGAATTCTTCCCAAAGCCTACGATCAACTACAATACTTGTTTTAACTTTATCCTTCATACTCTCAACCCTATATAAAGCTAAGAGTATATACTTATATAAAGCTAACTGTAATGCCTTTTAACTATCAATATTGCTAACACTCTGTTATTCTCAGTATCTAACATCAAATAAACTTCATGGCCTCATAGCAGTATAGGAAGTATAATCCGTGATTATGGTAAAACCTTATTAATGATATTTAATTAAATACTATTATGTATATGACGATAATATCTTTGGTGTTGGATTTGGAAGGAGAAACTGGTAAGAAAGAGGGTAAATATACAACGGTATCTATACCAGTAACCCTATACAACCGTATTAAGAAGCTGATCGAGG
>CAZVAW010000145.1:0-2174 GCA_964625205.1 uncultured Desulfurococcaceae archaeon | reverse complement strand
TGCTTTCCAACACTCACTATACAATATGCCGTAGCCATAGTTGAGAGCTATGTTAACAGGATCATCGCCATCCTGGTCGCGTGACTCGAAGCCAAGATCACGTGGTAGTAGTAATGCGTATGATGGCCAGTAGATCTGGGCCGCGCGAGCCTCATATTGTCGGAGCTGATCACGTATATCCTTTAAGGGCCCGTTAACATCATGTATTTTCCCAAGTATCTCCCTAATCTCTTCGTAAGCGTTTCTTAACTCAATTATACGTGTGTTGTGATAGTATCTCTTGAGAAGGCCGGCCTGATTAGCTATCTTCGCATACACTATTTCTTTAACAATATACTCACTACGTGGGTCATGGTATGCGAGGTACTGCTCCCTCCTAGTATATACCGTTTTATTAATATATGGTGGATATACACGGCCTAGGGGTTTACCACGTGAATCTAGAAATACGAGATCAATACCGTATTCGATCATTTTACGTACAACCTTGCTCGACAACCACACACTACCAGTAGCGATCACAACTTGCTCAACCTCAACAGGGTTAAGTGTTTGCCTCCCATTTCTAGACTCTATTATGAAAGCCCCCTGCCTAAACCTGATCCTAACGCCATGATCAGTTATTATAACTGACTTAACCATCTACTTCTCACCTCCCAATACAGTATCTACGATAGGGACAGTTCTCGGGACAGCTAGGATCTGGTTGTGGCTCCCGATCCTCTAATAGCATGTCTATGATATTGTCTCTCTCCTCAAGGAATAGTCTCCTTAGGTTATTCGAGATATATACCGGCTTATACGTGATCTTGAACCCGTTTCCACGCTCCATAACATATACTATGATCCCATAATCATAGGGGATCTCATACTCAGCCTCTAGAGCTAATGCATAGCCGGCAAGACCTAGTTTGTGGAAATCACGTGGTGCTCCAAATTTATAGTCGATGATAACTTTTTCGGCTAATGCGTCTATTGATAAACCACTAGCTAGGCCAAGAGGTGTTCCATCCACACGATACTCTGATATAAGTACTGGTGGGGAGTAGCCACCATTAACACTTGACTCATACTCGTACTCGCCAAGTATGGTTATAAGTGCCGACTTATAGATCCTCTCAACAACACCCACTAGCTCACCATTAAGCTTATACTTTGATACAAGATCCCTCCAACGACCATAGATTCTCTCATAGATAAGCCAGCCAGGCTCACCATTAACCATGTACTTTAACGCATGTCTATAAGCATGGTTAAGAGCCTCGTGTAGGATCCGGCCACGAAACATAACATCATTCTCCAATGGTTTAACACCTAGTTTACGGCGAAGCCAAATATCACGCCTTACCGGGCAATACCTATAAGCAACCTCTGAGACAGTTAAACCAAGATACGCACGTGGTTTAACCGGAGGCCGATCCCAGCTCCAACCACGAAGCTCCTCATCAACCGGGTCATTACGGGCCCACTCATACAGCCTCTTAATACTCCGAAGCATAACCCGACGACTAATCACCCCAAACCACCTCCATGGAAAAGCTCTAGATAAAAGACTATATAACACACACTAACATCAACCAGACAAACTTCCCGAAAAAGATCGGGAAACCATAGAGATATGATAGAAAGGTAACAATGAGAACAAACAATATCCTTCCCGATCAGATCCGGGAAACCCCAAACCCCAATGAAACAACTACAATGGAAGCTAATGGAACAAAAATTCCAACACTATACATAATTATTAAACAATGTTTATAGTATCCATTGGTTAGAATTCCAAACTTCCCTGGGGAAACCGGGATTCTATAGAAGTATGGTTTAAAAACTTTACTGTAGATCACTTCAATAGGGTTTATAGAGGAAAAACTTATATACTCAGACGAGTAAACATAGTAATGAAGCAATTGACAAAAACACGTCAAAGATCATCTTTAGAAGCAATGATCAAAAATTGAAAGCGTTATTTTATTATTTCTAGGTCGGCTTTTCCACAGTAACCAGAAGCAATGATCAAAAATTGAAAGTATTTTATGCCTCGTTACAACATCGGCGACTAAATGCATCTGCTGAAGCAATGATCAAAAATTGAAAGGACAAACTCGATCACCTCACATACTTTCTCGTCGACACGGGCCTGAAGCAATGATCAAAAATTGAAAGTACATTATACC
>CAZVAW010000144.1:0-2185 GCA_964625205.1 uncultured Desulfurococcaceae archaeon | reverse complement strand
CTGTATTCCAGCATATATCATTCCCCCGATTAAAACAGCTATTCCAATATACTGTATAAGGCATAAGAGTTTATTGACCATTGCAACTACTTCCTCGGGTGGAGCTTCTCCCTGTGCATATACGATCGCCGGTAAGCCTGTGGCCAGCCATAATGGAGTTAGCCTGATTAGTCTCCAGATCTTTCTCCAAACACTCATCACGGTACACCATTACACTTTGTAGTTAATCCGTATAGTTACTGGTTTACAATAATCCTGTACTTAGCAGGCCTAGCCTTCCTGGAGTTAAGTCTCTCTACTAGACCCATGGCCTCCATCCGGGCAAGTATTTTACCGGCCCAGATCCTATTGGCACCGAATAATTCGGCTAAGTCTTTAGGCGAGATTTCCTCGTATCCGAGCTTCTTTAACTGAAGGGCCAGTTTTCTAAGGTCTATAGAGGTTCGGACAACCACGACGCCCACGGCTATACACCCCTGTAAACTAGTGTTTCAAAACACATAGGTGCTTCAACTATTGGAAGAGAACCAATCCCTTACAATATTGTAAGGCGTAGGTGCACTGGTGAAGAAGACGTAGAGCAGTAGTGTAGCCACTCCCATCAATAGTCCATTATATACCACGTTGTCATATTTGAGGCCGAGTACGCCAAGCCTCCTTTTAGATATTGGGTAAAATAGGGCTACTCCTGTTCCCGTTGGAATATCTGCTAGTAGATGGCTTAGATAGGCTAATACATATGCGGCGCTAGACCAGTCCGGATACATGTTGACAGGAAATACACCTAGACAATCGACCATTAATAAAACAATATACACGATTATTCCCGTGAATATGAAGGCGAAGATATTGTGCAGAACAGTTCTATGGCCACGTAGCCCATCAAGGTCTGGGACCATAGAGCCTATCAGAGCTAGGCCGCCGTATAGGAAAGCTTGTATAATATTCTGAGGCCTTAGAACATAATATGCTACAGCTACTCCTAGTAATTGATGTGTTAATAGCTTAGCCATAGCATTATCCCTCGGCTTCTATGTAGTATGGAGCGAGAATAGTTACAGAGTGTTTATCATATGTAACTATACTGATGAGGCTTCTCATCATAATGGTGTAGAATCGTGAAGGCTATCTCCCCAGTTATAGCGGCTGTAGTTCTTATTGGTGTAGCTATTGCTGGTGCTTTGTTACTGGGCTATTACATGACTACTAGTATTAAGAGTGCTTCACCTAAGGGATCGGCTATAGCTGTTAGTGGTGTAGAGCTTTACTATCTCGGAAAATACAAGTCAGGGTACTACACCTATAAATACTATTATATGATAAGCGTGAAAGTAGCTAACTCAGGTAGCGATTCAGCCTCAACCACTAAGATTGAGATCTACGGTCCAGATCGTAATAATGCATGGGGTAAAAGAGCGACAATAAACGTTAATAAACAGATACTTCCCGGTGAATCCTATAGTGATACGTGGACTTTCTACCTTAGCTACCAGGACATACAGGTTGGGAAAACCTATGTAGTTAAGATTATCTACACGGATCCCTACGGCAATACTAAGAGTGTATCTGTAAACGTCATGTGTCAACGAGGAACAGGCTAAATGGGTGACCTCCTTTTTGAAGGCTGTATCAAACGTATTAGCGGCTATAATTTTGATTGGAATAACTATTGTTGGTTTCGCAATAGCTTATCCTATATTCTTTGCTAAAGCCCGTGGCGTGGGAGGTGCTGGTTCTCTTCTTGATAATGAAATACATAGTAAAAGCGTTAAACTCGTACTAGTAGATTATGAGATCGTGGAAAAGAATAGCGGTTACCACGTCAAGCTATGGATCTATAATGCTGGCTGGGCCACGGCAGACATAGTTAAAGTAATGACGCCTAATGGCTATACAGCCGAGCTACAAGTATCTATTAAACCGGGTGAAACCAAGGTAATAGAACTGGATATCCCCGTAAATTATGGCGGATTTAACAGGATTATAATTGTCGAAAAATCCAGACCTTTTATCTTCGAGTTAAAATAGCCACGGTTTTTCATCAACATGTTAGTAACTGTGTTTTCTCACAAACTAATGGTGTTAAAGCTTTGAAGCATTACTTGGTTCTTCTAACGATACTTATGATGTTATTATCGACTCCGGTTTACGCTGTAGATACCAGTAATGTGATAGAGTGGAACCC
>CAZVAW010000143.1:0-2210 GCA_964625205.1 uncultured Desulfurococcaceae archaeon | reverse complement strand
GTTAGAGATTTAGGTATTTTGAACATTGAGTTTATGAATAAGATCTTCATAATGAAGAGAATGTTCAACCTTACTTTAAGCTCCGGATCACTTATGAGGAAATCTATATGTATTTTCGTTTTAGGATTTAAATATATTTTTAGTAGCGTAGAAGCTGCTAAGAAGGGGGAGGTTTTTGATGAAGCATATAAGTCTGCCTCGTGTTCTGAAATCCAGTTAATCAATGTAACTCCAAGAGAGGCTATACCTAGAATAGGTAGTAGGATCGCTACCTCGGTTAGTATGAAGTCTATTGTAGGCATGTTAATAGCTATTAATGAGAGAAAAATTGATAAAACCAGCGCCCATATGAAGATCGATAACACGGCAAACATTGTGTGTATAATGTTTCTATGATGCCCCTCCTCATGGTATATTACAAATCTTATCTCACCACTATTAAGTATGTTTATCAAGCCCCGTGTAATCGTTATTTCACGTTTCCTAGGATCATACCACGCTTCACAAGTGTCAATGTCCCTAATATAGTAGGTGACGTCATTTAACCGATACGGGCCCTCTACTTTTGCTCTTCGATACTTGAGATTAAGTATATGTGAACGTAAAAATATGAAGGCGAGAATAATTAGAAATACTGCTACAATCACGGAACACTGCTTAGCTAAACCCTTAAGTATTGATACGAATACCTGGTATATTATTAATACAACTGCTATAGAAATAAATGTAATGAGAATCCCGTCTATCTTTCGTAATTTCTGGTTCTGAGAGGTTAAGTAATCACGGTAGCGAATACTTATCGCTAGGAGAAATGCAAAATAACTTCCCCACATAAACAAGCTAACAATAACTATACTGTCTAAAGTATCCATAAATAGTATCACCTAAAATAATACTTCAATCTTTAAAAGTGAAGAAGTATGATAAGGGAAATTAAAAACGTATTAAATCTTAATCTCAGCTTTTCAAAACACTGTAAAGTGCTGATCGATCTTACGGGAATGATACTTTAATCATAAATACATGGTTAATATTACATTATCCTTACACAAAGAACCCGTGGCCCCCCATAAAACGTATTGATCTCGTGTAATCTCTTTTTCTATAGCCTTTAAATCCATAATTTTTTATAGGGACACACATCAATGAATATATTTGTGACCAGCATTTATACACATATAATGGTGCTGTAATATGACTGCCCAAATATCTGAGATTGTGAGAAATAATGCCAAGTTTTTGAGAGAGCATTGGAGAGATTTGTTGAAGTATAAGGGGAAATTTGTTGCGATATATAATGGGGAGGTAATAGGTGTTAGCGATAATTACTTTGAACTTTTAGAGCAGTTAAAAAGTAAAGGTTACGACCTTAGATACGTTGATATAGAATACATACCTAATGAGAACTACGTTCTAATAGCTTAAATAGAATGCTTTTATTTTCGTTGGTGATCTCATGAACTGTGTTAACGGCGAGCTAGTAGAGTACCCTTTGCCGGGATACCGTAAAACTGCTAAATACCCCTTTATCACTGGTAGGATTTTCATCGAGGAGAAAGAGTATGGAATTGTAAGGTTCTTAATAGATACTGGTGCAGGATTCACGCTTATAGGCTCTAGGGACGCTATACGCTTAAGATTAACTGAGTTAAGAGGGCGAGGTATAAAAGTAATTGGCGTATCGGCTTCAGAAAAAGACATATACGTTAAATCACCAGTAACAATAGAGTTCATAGATAGTCAAGAAAGTGACAATGTTTTATCGGTGGAAACAGACGGTATAACCTATAGAGGACTACCTAAGAGAAGAGGGAAAGAATTCCAGGAACAATTATATATACCAAGTCTACTTGGCTGGGACGTATTGGGTCAGCTAATATTGATCATTGACTATAAAAATAATGTAGTAAAACTATGTAAAAATAACCATGTAACATTATAAAACTAGAGGGGCCGTTTTTCTAGGACTGTTCACCTAAGTATACTATGCTTACATTAAAAACAATGTATTAAAACCTTAACTAATATGATTCCATCGTATTACTACTCTCTTAGTAATAAACAACAGTTCTTAGGTAGAAATATTCCTAGAACTTTGAACTGTATAAGTATCTCTTTTAGCCCGTAGTTTTGAAGCTCTTGCCGTCACCACGAATATGCGTGGATAAGATATACTCCATTGCCGATATTTTCTGCTTTCTTGATCTCTA
>CAZVAW010000142.1:0-2217 GCA_964625205.1 uncultured Desulfurococcaceae archaeon | reverse complement strand
TGACCGCCACTGTGTGATTATTAGAGTGGATTCAAGTAATGGTTTAACCGGGTGGGGTGAAGCACCAGTTGATGATGGTCCATGGTATAGTTGGGAGACAGTCGAAACCACATTATACGTCTATCGCGAATTCATAATCCCACTACTAAAGAAAAACCCAATACTAGATCACCCCAGTGAGTTCCTTGATCACGTTAAACGTGTAAGGGGTTATCGTATAGCAAAGGCTGGCATCGAATTTGCTCTTTGGGACCTCTACGCTAAGCTCCAGAGAAAACCACTCTACAAAGTACTAGGTGGCGTACGAAACGAGATCGAGTCCGGTGTTAGTATCGGCGTTATAGGCAATATGGATCGTTTGTTGAAACTAGTTGGTTATTATCTAGAACGTGGCTATCGGAGGATCAAGATAAAGATCGCTCCAGGCTGGGATATTGAGCCAGTCAAGATGATCCGAAGGGAATACGGTGATATACCATTACAAGTAGATGCTAATGCAGCCTACACCCTAGACCAAGCCAGTGTATTCAAAGAACTCGATAAATACGGCCTATTAATGATCGAACAACCACTAAGCCACGAGGACCTATACGAACACTCAATCCTACAAACGATGATCAAGACACCGATCTGCCTAGACGAAAGCATCAAGAACATTTATGATGCACAAGCAGGCTACAAGTTGGGAAGCTATAAAGTGATCAATATCAAGCCAGCACGAGTAGGAGGATTAACCGAGACACTAAAGATCAACAAATTCGCAGAAGAAAACAATATACCAACATGGATTGGGGGAATGCTAGAAACAGGGATAGGCCGAGCATTCCAAGTAGCAGCCGCCACACTATCCTCAGTGAAATACCCCAACGACATATCAGAATCAACAAAATACTATGAGGAAGACGTTATAGAGCCACCATGGCTATTCACTAAGCCAGGAATATTAAAACCATTAGAAAAACCTGGGATAGGGGTAGAAGTGTTAGAAGATCGCTTATTAAAGTATAGTAGAAAAAGATATGAACACCCGTTTCACTTCTAACGGGTTAAACGATATATTACAGGATTTCTCAACTTATAATAGGTTCTCTAAGTTTAATAGTATTAGTAAAATATTATAGCATATAGAGGTGTATCTACGTGACCACTAATCTAAAAGATCTTAAGTTGAAGTTTTTAGAGCTTTTGAAAAAGGATGAAGAGTTTAAATATGCTGTTATAGGACTTGTAGGTTTGGATAGAGTTTTCGAAGAACTTAGAAAACTACGCGAGGATCTCAATAAATTACGAGAAGATTTTAACAGGTTATACGAGAAGAGTCTTGAGCATGATAAGAGGTTTGAGGAGGTTATAAGTAGGCTTAATCGTGTTGAACTAGAACTTGGTGCTTTGAATGAGGCTTTCTATTGTCGTAGCTTGTGGGAGGATCTTAGAGAGGAGATCAGAGGCCGTGGCGAGAAAATATTGTATAGAAAACGTAATGCTAGGGTTGATGATGAAGATATTGATCTATTAATGGTTACTGATAAACGCGTGTACGTTGTAGAGGTTAAGGTTAAGCCTAAACACGAGGATGAAGGTAGGCTATTAGCTAAAGCTGATGTTGTAAAGAAACATTACAAGGATAAAGAAGTAGTAGCGATCTTAGCAGGTTCAATGATTGGTAGAGAAATTGAAGAATACGCTAACGAGAAAAACGTACTAGTATATAGTTACTAGGTAATGCTGGGATCAACTAAAACTAGATACTCTTAAATTAATACATAGGCAAAGTATTACATGAGCAGTAACTCCATAGGCCGTAACTCTCCTTTAACGGGGTCTACTTCTAATCCAAGCTCTTCTAGAGTCACGACCCCAAGTAAATATACATTTTCATCGCCAAATACCACCGTTGTATGTGTCTTAATACCCTTGATCTCAACCCCTATTAATCCAACATCACGTTCAATAACCTGGTTATTAGCGAGTCTAAACTTCCTCTTGCCAATAGGTTTTACTTTTAATTCTTTGAGAAGACTAGCTGGCAATACAGTATATATAGCGCCAGTATCAGCTAAAAGCTCTACCTCCCTAGAAATAGAGGGATCATCTACATTCCAAATACGAGCCCTAACCCTAACATAACCCATAACAAGCCCCTCACAACAATACAATAACATACCTACCTAATTAAAACTATAGCTTGTAAATAAAGTTGATCAACTATGGTGATAA
>CAZVAW010000141.1:0-2246 GCA_964625205.1 uncultured Desulfurococcaceae archaeon | reverse complement strand
CATATATTTCATAATTTCCAGGATATTTCACATGCGTGAATATACACTCATATATTCCATTGCCTAGATCGTATGGAAAAAACTCATATGTTATTGAATCATTTTTCACACCTACTCTAAGTACTGGCATTTGACCCGATAACTCTTTCCATGTATTAACTTTAAAGTCTAAATATTCCAGCTTAAATACTATATTTAAGCCGTTTATGTAGAGATTAGGTGTAAGTATATTAAGTCTAGGTTTTAATAGTATTATTCTTGTCTTATACCTAACATTTACAATATAGACACTACCTAGTTTCTCAACATATGTTATAGTATCGGGTATATTCCCACCAGTAATCCATTCATTTATCCGGTATTTTGTATATAAAATTAAGTCAATGTAATATGTTCCTACGTTATTGAATATTATAGTGTTTAAATATTGTGTATTACCATTAAATCGATCCTCGTATACGATTGCTCCATATATATTCTTCACTATTAAGTATCCATAAGAGATCTTCGTTGACTTGTAGTATATTGTTGTATCAAGATACCTACACGTTTCGTCAGTGCAGTTAAAGTTTGTATAAACGATTGGTTTATCAAACCAAACTATAAACGCTCTATTATTATAGACTTTTGGATACATCCCCATTACTCCATATGGGTAGTAAGAGTAAGGAGTATAGTCACAATAGTACATTATAAATACATACTCATCTACTCCATCACCGTCGATATCGAATTTACGAGGACTAATAGTTGCAGGTGGATAAACCGTGTATTGTGGTATTACTGGGTAGTACTTGTTTATGTGGAATAAGAGCTCTACGCTATTAGCGTATAATGTATTTAGATTAATGGCATATACTTCATTACCTACTCTATTAACCGTGATTTGGAACCTTAATCTATCACCAGGTATTTTCTTAGACCATATAACGTATACTCGATCTCCACGCCAATCATATTTGATTAGAGTAGTCAATAATTTATTGGTATTACTACTATAGGCTAATACACCTATGTATAAGTATAATCCATACCGATCAAAGACCATGCTTGTAATAGCTATTATTGTATACAATTTATTATTTATGTATATACTGCGGCCAAGTAATATTCGTTTATATATTCTATTGTAATACGTATCGTATACTAAAACACCAGTAATTCTCTCAATTCTGAAGTAAACACCATTTTCAGAACGTGCTGGGCTTTGATAGACAAACTTACCCAATGGTATTACAAGATCGCCGCATGAAAGGATCATTTCGAGATGTTGTGGGCTTCTCCAATAATTAGTCATAATGCCAGGATTTGAGGTATAGCCTGCTACTGAAACGGCTGGTTCACGACGTGCAACTACTATTTGATTATCTGTCCATCGACTAGGCCCTATTGTCGCCTCACGTAGAATACTTATCGAACCAGATTTATAAGCTACTCTAATTATCTTATCTAAACCCATAGTGATTATAAACATGTGGTTCAAAATACCAGTTATGTAGACCTCATAGTTTGTTGTATAATCATTTGTATTTGGTAATCCTGGATCGTAGAGATAGTTTGTATAATATGTTTTAATATTATAGAGTCTTGTGTTTAACGTTTTAGTATTTAGCATGAATAATCCTATTTTTGAATAGAACTTTTTATAGTAGAAACCATTTGGTACATAATAGTTAACAACCGTTGGTATAAATAATTTTCCATTATAGAGGTAATAGGTTGTTGTTATTATGAATATTCCACGATAAGTTTTCAATAACCGTTTATACCCGGTATTTGGATACCATATTGTAACAGTTGATTTAATAGAATTTAGTTCCGAGCGACTATATATTCTAGCATCAAGGTAAGAGTTTTCAATAACAACGATATAGTCGGTTACACCATCTTTATCTATATCAACTGGAATAGGTCTAGAGATATACATGTTTATACCAGCATAATAAGACGCATAAACTCCTTTACTAATGCTCCAAACTATTAATTTCGTTGGATACCATATAAGTAGGTCTGGATAAGTATCATTATCGATGCTTAAAACGAAATAATCGCGAACCATCGAGTCTCTAAAACTAGTTCCAGTGGG
Source organism: uncultured Desulfurococcaceae archaeon (assembly GCA_964625205.1). GTDB lineage: Archaea > Thermoproteota > Thermoprotei_A > Sulfolobales > Desulfurococcaceae > CAZVAW01. The sequence continues at coordinate 160 of CAZVAW010000141.1, read as the reverse complement.
CAATCCTACATACTTCATATAGTAAGACTTACTCAAGATGTGCTTGCTTGCTAAATACTTGGAGTAATATTTTTCTTCTTCTGATAACGAGTATTTTATATCACCATGTAACTGGATAGGCCAGTGTATTAGTGACATAGTTAAAGCTATGACTAGTAAT
>CAZVAW010000140.1:0-2260 GCA_964625205.1 uncultured Desulfurococcaceae archaeon | reverse complement strand
TAATTTGCTTGAGGGGCTTCAGGCTAGGTCTCTTACTCTTGAGAAGTTCTTATCGGATATCGTCAGGATATACTATTCGGATCCCGGCGTTAAAACTACCATGCCTAGTGGTGGGACCAGGATAGAGGCCAGGCCAAGTAGCTATAATGGTATGAATCTCAAGGAGCTTATCGAGGGAGTAGTTGCTACAGCCGAGCTACCCAAGTTCCTGAGTTCATTAAAGAAGGAGGTTGAAGAGGTTAAGAACCTGGTTAAGGGAGGTGTTTCTCTAAATGGTCTAGAGAAACAGAGCTTAGCAGATCTAATAGCTATGAAGCTGGCTAATTACCTGGAGATACTGTGGAGGCGTATCGAGGCCAGGTTACGACAATGGATAATAGATCTTGCAACCAGGATAGCCGTGGCTCTTCAAGACTACATTAACGGTTTGTTAGAGCGTATCCGGGTTCTTGAAGAGGAGAATAAGCAGCTTAGAAAGAGGATCCAGGAACTCGAGGATAAGGCTAGGATAACTAATAGAATAGAGGGAGTGGAGGAATATAGGCAGCACTCGGCATGGAGAAAGTTAGAGGAACTAGCTACTCCCTCAAGAGAGTTTCCAGCCCTAATAACTATAGACTTGGAAAAAGGCATGGTCTATTATAGCCCAGAGCTATGGAGATACATCCGTAGCCGAACCTCGTCGGGTACGCTGAGGGGCCTCGATAGAAACCTCCTCGCAAGGGTTAGAGACTACCACGGTGAATGGGCGGTGAGACTATTACTAACTATGCAAATGCATGGTGGAAAACTACCTATTAAAGCAGCGTTAAGCATTCTAGAAGGAAACAATTGAATTTCATTGTCATTAAGTTGTTAAACAATTTTAATACGTGTTCTAAGAACCTTTTCCTCTATGACTTCTAATATTTCTCTTTCCTCACTACTAAATCCTCTATCCTCCTCACCTTTCATCGTAGGACATAGCCTGTTATCTACTAGTTTAAGGGCTGTAGAAGGTTGTTCTAACAAGAGTTGTAGTTTTTCAGTAATTTCCTTCCATAGATTAGCTTCTTTGCTTAGTGCTTCCATGTATTGTCTTACAAGTCCTAGTAACTCATCATCTTTTTTAACCTCTCTCCAGGCTTCAATAAAAACTTCTTTTGCTCTCTCTACGGATACTCGATCAGTGCTCTCATAGATCAACTCCCCACTTTTTGGCGAAGGGAAATATAACTGGTAATATATGTTGTTATTCTTCTTTTCACTCCTTATTCCAGCGAGCCATTCATCTTTGATAGTTTTTCCCTCTACAATACGTACCAGGTTATCCAGTATTTTCTGTCTTGACTCTAGGGTCTTTATATCGAATTTAATGGAATGTTTTTTCCCGGTCTCAAATATTATTTCAAGAGCGCGATCGGTTATTTTATCGGGAAGAAACTTAATAAGTTTATATTGTTTTTTGTATTCTCTCAGCATCTTACCTATATCAGGGTAGTGATAGCGGATCATATCTATGAAGAGAACCCTATTTAATTCACCCTTTCCTTGAAGAATTGGTTTTATAACTCCATTCTTTATCTGTTCAAAGTGTTTCTCCTTCCTCATTAACAAGTCTTGTTCATAGGCTAGCTTGAATAGGTTATCGTTTGCTTTAGCTAGGTTTTCATTTGCTTTAGCTATTCTCCTAGTGTACAGTAACGCTATGGTGGCTATGATAATAGAGAAAAATGATAATACAATTGAAATAATATTTGGCTGATCCATTTTGTCCATGCCTTTTCTCTTAGTTAGTAATGTACTGAGCATTCAACTTCATAGTTGATCTCTATTCCTAGTATTTTTCTAACCTTTCTAGGTATTGTTGTCCTGTAACACCTACCAACATGTGTAGTGGAGAGCACAGGCATGGTATCTATAACACCTACTATAGTATTCACTAAAGACTATCTTAAAATGTTATGCTATCACACTGTATGATCGAGTTCGGAAACGGATTAAAGGATTCAATTGACTATAGTTACTTAATTATGTAACTAGGTGTTAATATGACTGATAGAGAAGATTTTAATTGGATAAGTATTCCTTTAACTATTACTACGCCGAGGAGTGTTAGGAGAATAGTAAGGATAGGTTCAAGGAGATTATTCATAGACTATCCCAATGAGGTATATATGGGTTTTTTGAAATATGCTATTCATAATGTCATGTATGTTATCATACATCAACATAGTTCAACACAATATAAGGGAATCGGGACTATAGATCTCTCGTTACT
>CAZVAW010000139.1:0-2283 GCA_964625205.1 uncultured Desulfurococcaceae archaeon | reverse complement strand
GCTGTTGTGGCCCTTGTATATACTTGCTTTCAGTCTTAACCTCGCCCAGTACAAGCGCATTATTCACGTAGAATATGTCCAGCCTAAGCCCATGATCGATCACATAATCCGACCTAAGAATAATATCTCGTGACAGAAATCCTTCACTTATAAGATACTCTATAGTTCTCTTAACTATGAGATCATGTTTTTTCCTTAAGGCGTTTGATCCTCTTATCCTCAATGTACTCTTTAACCATATCATATAATGGGTTCTCATATATGTTGACGTGTCCACTACGGTATACTTGGCAGATATTCCTAAGAGGACATACACTATAATGCGAATACATTAGCTTCTTTAGACAAATACCTAGGATCTGGGGTCCTGTCAATACAAAGTCATACTTAATAGGATCATCTGGGTTAATCTCTGCCAACTTCCTAGTTAAACGATACATGTGTTTTCTATCGATCTCAATCTCCTCTTTACCATAAAATACTCTACCAGCCGTACGACTAATCTCCTTCCCCAAAGGTACTTTAAGCTTCTTCTTATCAATAGAAGACCACAAACCAAGATCTGGATACTCATCACGCGCCATCCAACGTAGAAACAAATTTATCCTCTTTAAAGGAGAACGTGAATCGGGTTTAGGTAAGAAATTCTTCTTAGCTATCCTCTCCCAAGCATATTCTGGTATTAAGTCCTTGTTTTTATACTCGTATAGTTTTCTCCAAATAACCTCGTTCAACTTTAGATCCGGCTCATCACTATCCTTTACCTTCTCCTCAAGATCCTCATCATACACTATTCTCAAGAGCCTAGGAAAAGCCACACCACGGGATCAAGGTTATGGAAATACTTCGTTTCCCTTAACACTTTATTTATCACTTGATCAGCGATCGTTGGATCGGTTAGTTCTCTCGGTTTTATTTTATCCTTAACGAAAACATTGATTAATTTTATGAATCTAGACCTAATAAGTGGCACACGCATACGGAAATCATACATTGCAGATACAAAAGCTATTGCTTCAACGTCAACACTACTACAACTAGATATTCTTTCTCGAAGATAATATGGTATACTAAGCATTGAAGTATGTAGATACCTCTCGCTAAAGAAACTATAAAGCTGATCAAGGTGCTCCTTGAGGTTTTCCAAGAGAAAAAACCCCTGAATAGTATCAGGGTTGCTTAAGGATTTATCTATAACGTCATCTATAACGTTAGAATTATTATTGAAATAATGGAAGAGCTGGAACTCTACTGCTTGATCGTTTTTACAAGACCTAATTGAGGGTATTCTTAGCGAGATCATGGGTTATAGTGTTTGAATTTAATCTAGTAGTTTATAAGGCTATGTTATCAGGCACGGTTTTAAATGATAAAGTATATTTATCTCAAAACTCTTTTTATGTGATAGGTATTGGAATTGCCCGTGGAATTCCACATTAGGTATGATAAAGTAGCGGATGCTATCTATATACGTTTGAGAGAAGGTAAAATAGTAAAATCCGATGAAATAGCTCCAGGAATAATAGTTGATCTCAATGAGAATAATGAAGTAGTTGGAATAGAGATTCTATGGTTTTCTAAGCGTAAACTCGATTTAACAAAATTGATCGTTGAAGGTCCGGAAGCTTTGGTGGCTATAACGTGAAAATAGTCTATACTCTACACGCGCTTGAAAGAATTCGTCAGAGAGGAATAGATCGTGAGCTAATAATTTTATGTATTCAAAATCCGGATAAAAGTGAGAGACTAGAGAATATCTATAGATGTGTAAAGAAAGTCAATGACAAAGTTATTGTTGTATTTTATGATAAAAAAGATGATAAAATTATAGTGATCACAGCATACTTATCCTCTAAAATCCATAAATACTTAGATTAAAGCTATGAAGGAGAATAAACCCATAGTACTTCTCTCTATCAAGATTCTCTATTAAAGATAACACTGATATACTAATGTAAAACTACCTAGACACTGTTTTTAAGAGTCTTTGATTTATACATTCACATTAAAAACCGTTGAAGTTATCTAGGGATTTATCCATAACGTTATTTACCATGTTGAACCCCCAATATTAATACGTAAATACTATGATACGATCTATTATCGGGGTGTAGATTAAGCTTTGGTTAAATGTAGTTTTTGCGAGAAGCCAGCAATATATATTAACCGTGTCAGTGGCCTCGCGTATTGTAAAAAGCATTTCCTAGAGTATTTCGATAAGAAAGTTAGGAAGACAATGCGTAAATATAAGATGTTTGGGCCGAAAGAACATATCGTGGTAGC
>CAZVAW010000138.1:0-2287 GCA_964625205.1 uncultured Desulfurococcaceae archaeon | reverse complement strand
CTTGTAATCTACCAACATCTATTGGTTTTCCAGAGTAGCTATAATGATATCTATAGCCATCATCCGAATTTTCTGGTGTGAAGTCGAAAGCCATAGCTAATACCGGCGCATATGAGCCAGTGGGCGTAGCATTACCAACAAATACAGCTTTAATATATAAGTAGTTATTATCGACAGCGATCTGCATAGATTTTATATCAACGTCATCAACTTCGGCGCCTAATATATCAGTCATATATACACCATACCTATTATCATTCTTAACCTCATCAACAGGATCAGTAATTATCACTTGACTATTCTTAACTATAAACGCCGGCCCAATAGAAATAGCTGAAGGTATATCCTCCCACGCAATAATAGAGGGCTTAGTAGTCACTATTGGGATATAACCATACGTTTCTGATGAAGTCCATGAGGTTGAAGCATATGGATCGACACCTTTGAATTCTAGTTTAACGTAGTATATTCCGCTTTTGACATCACTTGGTATTTTTATTGATATTGTAAAGTTTCCATTAACATCCGTGAACGTATAATTTGACGCAACGAGGACATCCTCGTCACTATGTATCTCACTATTGAAGTATATGAAACGATATAAGTACAAATATATTTTCTGTGAAGCTATACCAAGTCCTGTTGAAGAATCCACTAATCTACCATAAATCGTTATAGAGTCACCAGCTTCAAGATACGTATCACCACCATCATTTATTTGTAAGCTTGTTACTTGGATTTCAGTAGGAACAGCTTTAGGTTTTGGTACTTCTGAAGTATCAAATATAGTAACATATGATTTATAGTTTGACCCGTTGAAGAAGAGAACTGTATGCACTGAACCTATAATTAATGGGTACTCAAAGTATTCGGAAGCCCCAGGCGTTGTAGCCAATGGTAGAGGTGACGAGCTCCTTTTACCATCTAATGCTAATCTTATAGCATATAAATCGTAATCACCAGTAGTTTCGTTTCCGTAGATAACAGTATAGTCTTGACCGTTATATACTGATGTAACAAATCCATAAGCTCCAGCCGCTAACACCCATGTTGGAGACATTGTACCATTGGGATAAACTATTTTAGCATATATGTTATTCGCGTAACTCCATGTAACAAGCCATTCAGTATTACTTGCTGATACCCATGCATAAAAAGTTTGATCTCCTCCTGTAGTCGAAATTGTTAATTTCTGTGAAGTATTTGTTGTCAAATCTACAATTGAAGCACTAATATTACTTGACCCAGAATAGTAGCCGTAAACAACTAATAATTTACCGCCCCCACCTAATAATTCCGCATAGTATCTTTCAGTAAGTCTACCATGGGTAGAATATGCTTCCTTTGTTACCCATCCATCGTTAGTTATCTTTATGTAATCAGCACTTTTAGACACAGGATCTACTATTACTAAGATTAAATCATTAAGACTACTGCTTCGAACTACAACATAGAATTTCTGCGTTACTGGGTCATAAAATGCTCTCTCTTTATAATCAACCGCTCCATATTTTCCAATGTAGAATGAGGCAGAGGAAACTTTTTGGAGTTTTAGATCATATAGCTCTACTACAAACTCGTATGCCGTGTAATTAAGATAACCAATTAGCCAATATCCTCCTCCATACTTAACAATTGGGGTTCTCTCGCTGGCCGATGTGGATGTTATTTTTCCTATGTAATTAAAGCTACCAGAGTAATCCATCCATAGCAACGCTATATCATCGTATGTCCTATAAGCTATTAATATACCAGTATCGTTGGCGTCTACGTCTAACTCACCATAATCTACCGTCGTATAATATATCTTATTAACAACAACCTGTCCAGCATTATTTACTATGAATACTTGTATATCTTTGCCAGCGTAGCTACTTGTGCCGTAAACATAGATCATGTAATTGCTGTATGTAGTGTAAGCTACTATGCTATTATTATATCCGTAAGGACCGACCTGCATCCCTGTCATTGGAGATGCTTGTGCTAGTGGTGGGATTATTGATAAGGTGAGTAGTGCGAATATCAAGAGTAGATATGTTCTTGACATCAGAACCCACCACACCCTTAGGGTGTTATATTATATTTTGGGGTGTAGAGTTGAAAAACTTTACTTATCAACCCGGGTATTCAATATTATATGTGGTGTTTCTATGTTACTTCAACTTGTACTATATATTTACAGGTAACACCACTGTATTCATAATATATCATTACTTTATGAAGGGTTCCCTCCTCCCACTGAGTCTCTAGCTCTGGCGGTATATCTTCTATTAGAGTAGTGTATTTT
>CAZVAW010000137.1:0-2307 GCA_964625205.1 uncultured Desulfurococcaceae archaeon | reverse complement strand
CATAGCCACTAATGAAAAAGAGTAATGAAACAGGAAAAAACTAGTGTTTAGAGGCGACGGCCGCGATTATTATGAATAGTATAAGTAAGCCGACTAGTATGTAGGCTGGGTTGAAATAGTTCACAGGCCTCGCAACTATAGTATTGGTTACTGGCTCCGTCGTTGTCAAATATATAGTGGTTGGCTCCCTATACGTAGTAGTTGCTGTCAACGTTACAGTATCATAGCTAGTAATAGTTGTAGTATTAAATAACGTAGTAGTATTTGTGACTGTAGATGTTAATGTCTCTGTAACAGTCGTAGTATTCGCTATAGTAGTAGTAACTGTATCAGTAACAGTAGATGTCACGGTAGTGGTATTGGTCACCGTACTAGTAACAGTTGTAGTGACCGTCGTAGTAGTAGTGGTTGTGGCTACATCGACATATTGTGATACATCAACTATCTCTACATTCGCGCTTCCATCTACTTTGCTAAGATCATTTAAGTCGTCGTAAAGCTCCCATTTTTCACCGCTACTAGTTCTCGTGACATCAATATAGACATAGTCGACAAGCATAGTGCCACTAGGGGTTTTACCAGTATCTGACCATATATACTCACCCGTATCACCAATAGTTATGTCACACACGGTTATACCATTACTGGAATAGAATAGTCCAATGTATATATTGTTCACATATAGTTTAATGTGCCTAGTGTCTATCCATTCAATCTTGATAACATAGTATTGACCATCTACAAAATCTATAGATACAGAGCTCGTGTTGCCGCCATACTCCCACCATGTTATACCATTTATTTCGATTACAATACCCACAGCCCCGCCTGGATCATCGAATTCTATTGCTAGCGTAGTGTTGTCGAATATAACTAGGCCAACTTCTACGACACCCTTATCACCATATATTTCTGAACTATACCAAATATACGAGTCTGCTGAGTTAATACGAGCGCCGTATCCGCCCTTAGCATTTACAATATTTGTCAAAAATGTTGTCGAAAATAAGCCGATGATTACTACCGCTACTAATACATACTCAATTATGCTTCTCATCATCTTCACCCCATAGGAGAGAAAGCGAAAAACTAGTAGATCCTCGTGTATAATATGTTGTCACTGCTTAGATCTAGTTGTTGTGATGGATAGTTTATGTATACGTACCACAAGCCATATCCATCTATCTCGGCCTCTGGCCCTACTCTTTCTTTTAACAATAATATAGCATGCAATGGGGACTTCAACATTATTATCAGTTTAGGCTTAGTATAGTCTATAAGATCTAATAAGTAAAGAGCACGACTTACAGCGTATAGGCACCAGCCGCCCTTCAAGTAAGGAGCGAAGAACATGAACCCCAAAAATTGGGTCTCAACGAATCATCGTTATTAATAAATTGTTTTTCTCAATGCTTGTCTTAGATGATCAACATAGATCGAGAAAAGCTTGTCGGCATATTTCCGGGTGTCTAGGTAATGGGCACCGGTTACCGATAGTTCTCTCGATAGTATCAGGTTAACGGCGTCTAATCTAATGTTATGTCTATACGCCAGTTCTTCTAGTCTCTGGTTAACGTATTTGCGGAATATCTTGGTCTGAACACCTAGCTTGTGTATCCGGGTTCTAAACGATGCATAGTTTAGGTTCTGCTTTTCCAGCTTTATCCTTGGATAGTATATATAATCGCATTTCTTAGAGCCAAACATAGCGCCCAGGTAGTATCTACAATACGATTCATAACAATGTTGCCGAGGCTCGTATAATCCATGAGGATGTTTTACTATTTCGTCTGGTGAGTAGGTGTTTAACATGTAGACTATATGAGATAGCCTAGCGCCACCAAGCAATAACAATGCTATGTATTCTAGTTCATTCTCTCTAAGTATATCTACATATTCTAGTATTAGAGACTCGTCTACAGCTGTTTTCAAAATAGATTTCTGTTTCGGCGTTTTCAAGAAAGCATTATAATGCTGTAGCTGTTCCCAACTTATTTTTTCGATCGAAAAAAGAAACTGGACATACTTTCTCCAAGCCCTGACATGCGCTTTACACTTTGGCGGCCACACCTGCTTAGATACCACGTTTACATAGTCACGAAATGTTCCCCTACTAACCTGGTCTTTTAAATAACTCTCAAAACCAGCTAAGAGCTTGTTATCCACAGGGGGCATGGGTAATAGTGTAGTTAACTCTACTGCGGAAGCTTTTACATTTGTTCCATTGGAAAACCGTTCTCCGGAGCCGGTGGTCCCGGGTTCAAATCCCGGCGGGCCCGCCACTGACCTCAAATTTCCCATAATTTT
>CAZVAW010000136.1:0-2311 GCA_964625205.1 uncultured Desulfurococcaceae archaeon | reverse complement strand
CAGTTATTAGTTATTATTTGATAGATTAAGTTGTTTAACCACCTACTAAGAATATTTACTTCGTAGAACCCATTTTTATAAGTAATATTATCGACAGAGATCATAGTAGTAAACCATTCACTACCATAGCCTATTGTTCTCTTTCTAACATATAGTTTTAACAAGATCCTCAGTTTTGAGGGATCTATTGGAAGATTATGCGTAGTTTGTTTATCCGTATAGTATTTAAGCTTAAACGATAAAGTTAATGGTTGACCACGATCAGATCTAATAGTATTACCCGTTGATGTGCTAGCTATTATGAAATCTATTTTTATAACAGTATATTCTATTGAGGAAAAAATGCTATTTAAGTCAATAATATAATCGTTGAATTTTTCTAAAACCATCTCTACTCCATAGTATCTCTCTATATAGTATGGCCCATTACTTACATATAGGTGTTTACGCGTGTCTATAAAACTGATTAATGATTTAAGTCTTTTTGTAAAATTAAATATAATACAAAGATCTTTACCTGGAAAACTAGAGATATAGCTAGGTGTCGTAAGTGCTCTATTTTCTATAATGGATTCTATAAATGTAGCTAATTTCGTAGAGTCTTGCTCGCTTAGGAAATCAATTGCTATTCTTCCATTTTCTGAAGACCACCAATAACGTTCCCCCCAGTAATTAGTTTCATTAGCAAGGAATAGTCTCTCAATACTATATAGGAGATGATATGGTATAGGCGGCCATAATATTGGATCATAAGTATATATAAGGTATTGGGGACTTACATCATCGTAGTTGATCCATATAGCTATCGCCGTATCGTTTATGATTTCCACACCATAGATCGTTGAAAGTATTTCCCCATAACCTGTAAGCATATCATAGTATTTATAATCAAGTACACCAGTAGCTATAGTGTCGTTGAAACTCCACTCATATAAAAAGCCTATCCAGTATATTATATCGGCTAACGTGATATTTGTACCATCATGCCATTTACCAAGTGTATGGTTATCTTTAGAGTAGTAATTAACTATGACCATATACTTAGCTGTTAAATTATCTAAGCCCATAGTAGTGTTAAATTCATAGAAGTCTTCTAGAAAAATTTTAGAAGCATTACTTATATGCACCCATTTCTCAAGTATAGGGTCGTATATATAGCCGTTTATCTCTGACAAGTTAAATGGGCCCTTAACTACTTTATAACTCTTTAAATGAAGGGGTATGAGTTTATTCTGATCCGCTATTGGGATAAACAATGGGTCTGTAACTAGATTATACCATAAGTAGCTATTGGAGTCGATAATACCGTAAAATATGTTCCATGGAGTATAGGATAGACTTGAACTATTCAATATAATTAGATAGTATTTTGGACTATCTACGTTGAACTTAAGACTACGAACCCCCGGTATAGTATAGAGTCCGAACTTTCTACTAGGAATAACTCTTACTAATGACTCTTTATTTAACGCTATATATGCGTATTTAATAGCTATAAATACCCTTATAGGATCTTCTAAGCCTATCTTAAGGCTTTTCTCTAGATCACGATATAGTTGTTCATAACTACTATATTCTCCATAGAGTATTTTATTGGCTAGTTTATAACCTGTTTCATTAAACCAATACCATCCTTCTCCAACCCAATAGAAGTCGTTAATGCCATAACCACTAAGTGGTAGGTAGTAGAAAGCTAAATCTTCTCCAGCATATCTCGGCGTATATTCTCCAGACGTGATCCATGTCTCAATGTAAATGCCCCATGTTGACTCTAAAGGATTTTTCTCATAGACGTCATAATTACTTGGATCAATATATTTTTCAATTACATTTATTCCTAAGTATTCCTCGATAAGCCTTGAAACGTATCTACCGATCAATGATATATCGCCTACTACATCTATGTAGAACTGTATTGTTACTATTTCTTCACTGCCATCTAGTTTATGAAACCATAACCATTTACCAGCTGGCGATAATGAAGATGGTTTAAAATATATGTACATGCCATAGTGGAGAAGTGTATCATTTACTCTCTTTAAAGCCTCTCTATAGATCAATAGCGCTTTCTTAATATTTCCCTTTGGTCTAAGATCTAATTCCTCATATACTTTACTCGTTAAATTCGAGAGTGACGAGTATATGTCGAGGGGGCTATACGTTACCTCTCCATCGCCTTCTAAAATATTTTCTACTATGTACGTGCGGTTTAACAAGAGGTTAATAGCTAACCGAATACCATGTATAGCTAATGGGTTCCAATGCAATTTACTGACAACATATGAATCATTCGGATCAATTTCACTAATGT
>CAZVAW010000135.1:0-2364 GCA_964625205.1 uncultured Desulfurococcaceae archaeon | reverse complement strand
TCACTACTATTACTACCCCCGATCATATTGTATATCCGAGAACTTATGACTATGGGGCCTGAGAAACTAGTTCGCATAATACGCAGTCTTGCACGCGAGCCGGGAGAAGCAGTTGCTACATCACTACATATATTGAGGCTTGTGTTAATGGAGGAGTATCCGGAGGAGAAGGTTATCAATAATATATTGAAGATGATACGCGAGGATCTCAGGAATATTGAGAAGATCAAGTTAAACCCAGATACTTATCATAAGTTTAGAGATTTCTTGAGAGCAGTTGTTGTAGAGGGAACATATCTTCCCGATCCAAGGGTTTTACGTGATGTTATGCGTAGTATGCTACGTTGGGTTGTTTTGAATAAGAAGTTCTCAGTAGCACGTGCATTTATAAGATATTACACAAGGATAACTCTTAGATACATGGATGAGATCCTACCATCATTTTGTGTCTATAACCTCTACTTAGAACCAGTAATTAATAATTTGAAGTCTATTAAAGCACGTAAAAGCCTATTAGGTTACGCGTTAGAGCAGTTATCAAATATGATGAGAAAAGTTAGGGTTCGTGGTGAACACGGTGATATATCCTCTTACGAGATCTGTAATATAGCTAGGCTTGTTGAGGAGAACGTAGCTGATCTAAAGGACTTGAAAGAACATGAGAAACTACATCGTATATTGAATGAGATTAAGGGAGAATTCCTATGTATGCCTATCCAAGAATAGTTTAGCCGGGTTTACGTGCTACAACATAGATGTTCCGTGTTAACAAGGGTTTAGCGGGGTTTTGAGTGAAAAAACCCTTATCTACTACCTTAAAGCTAGTTTTCTCTATCAAACCCAATAGTTCTTCTTCGTCGAAGAAGTAATAGTATCTCTCACCATGTTGATCAACAACTATGTATTCTTTATCATTTATTTTCACAAGTTTCTTAATGCTACTTAACATGTATTGATCAGGAGACCACGCAGTAACTATAAGGTGACCGCGTGGTTTTAATAATCTATAGATCTCCTTAAGTAGAAGCAAACGACACTCTAAACCTGGTATGTGATGCAACACTGCTAATAAGTAGATCGTGTCAAAACAACTACTTTTAAATGGAGTCTCAAGTATATCTGATGCTATGGAAATAATTTTACCCGCGTGATCGATTACTTTCTCTAAACTAGTGTGAGCTAGATCAACTAATACTAGCCTCTCTAAATACCCTTCTTTAAGTAACTCACGCGTAGTAGAAGCTATACCAGATCCAAGGTCTAATCCTATGCCTCGTGAATACTTGTATAGAAAATCTTCTCTCCATGGTTTCTCACGATAACTAGGCCCTGTTCGGGTGAACCATTGAATAGTCTTCTCTAGTAGAGAGCCGTATTTTTCCCAACAAATACTAGGATCTACTATACCCATTATAGTTCCCAAGCCTAGCTTCTAAGTGCTGTATTGTAAAGGTCTAGTAGGTCTTGTTTAAATCGATCAGGCTTATCCAAGTAAGCTGGATGACCTGCATCCTCATATATTGTTAATTTTGCGTTTGGTAGTTGTTTTACAAAAGACTTTATCTCATCTAGATCAACTATATCGTCGCGAGAACCAACGATCACATGTATTGGTTTCTTCAACTCGTGATAATATTTAGTTAGTGTTTCCTCGGAGACCCTAACCGGGCCTATGAGTAGTAACGCTGATGATGGGTATTTAACAGCGTATCTTAACGCGATATACCCGCCTAGACTAGCCCCCACTAGTACTGGCTCGGTTAATCCGAAGAATCCATGTATAGCCTCGTATAACACCTTTATATTTTCTTCGGGGTCACGGTGTTTAGGGCTACAAGCACTACGTGCGCCATAAGGCATGTCTAGTGCTAGGAATGGTATTTTCCTCTCAATAAGAGCTTCTAATACGTTAATATCACGCCATACATCGGATGTGAACGAGTAACCATGTAGGAAAACAACTGGTATACCGGGTTCTTGGTAGACAATTGCTCTACATCTATAATGTCTTACATTAATGATTTCCTCACGCAAAACTCTCCACCCACTAGAAGAAACCTATAACGGTTTCTCTTCTCTAATACAATGATATAGTCTACATGGAATTTTTGATTTACCGAGGCGTTACTTAATGGAGTGTAGTCTAGAGATACGTTTATTCCGTGAAGATGATCTAGAGGATGTCGTGGATGTTGAGAACAATTGTTTCCCCGTGGATCAAAGGTATTCGCGTGAGATATTTATACAGTATTGGAAACAATACCCAGAACTATTCCTCGTAGCCGAGTATTGTGGTAGGGTTGTCGGCTATGTTATAGGGGCTTTGATCGAGGACATGGGCCATATAGTATCTATAGCTGTCCA
>CAZVAW010000134.1:0-2395 GCA_964625205.1 uncultured Desulfurococcaceae archaeon | reverse complement strand
GAATTAATGGCGGGGCACAATAGCGGGGTAGGGCAGCCTGGTAGCCCGCGGGAGGCACGAGGGCCTTAAGGCCCCGTCCCGCGAAGCTCATAAGAGCGGTGGCCCGGTTGCCCTACCCCGTTTCTGTTTCTATTAGATACTAGACAAGCATGATCTTTGTGATTACGATATTTTCTAGCTGGTTAATGGAGTAGAGAAAACCATTTTATAAATGCTTAATCCATCTATAGTGGAGTCTTCAAGTTTAAAATAAGAGGCAATGATTTTATGAGAATAAAATATTTAACCAATCTTGACTCCGTAGAAACATTATTGTCTAGTCTTAATGAAAAGGAACATATTGTATTATCGCATAAACTTAAATTAAATCCTAATTCAAAAAGAATACATTTTTGGAAAACCATAGGTCTATTAATTACCGACGGCCTATTTAGTCTTACACTAAGGAAAAATAAGGCTGTTTTAGCGTTTACCAGTTTAGCTATTGACACAGCAATAGCTGTTACTAAAACCCTTTTACAATTAAGTGATAAGATCGCCGTTAAGGTTAAAGTAAAACGTAGAAAAGCTGAGCAAACACTTTGTTACAATGTACGTGTCTTGCTACGTAAATCATCTAGGGATATAAATGGTATTCGAAAAGACATGTATCTATATATCATAAGAATGCTACAAGACCCAGTTTCTATTTTATCAAAACTCGACGAAGATGAATTATGTGCTTTATTTTCGGGGATAATAGATGGAGACGGTCATATAGGAAAGTCATATATCTCCATATCTTATGAAATGAAAACGTTGAAAGGCCGATTGATACATAAAATTCTCGATTACCTTAATGATAATGGATACATTAAAATAGGTAGGTATGCTCCTAAAAAACGTGAAAGATTTTTCACAATTAAAAACTATAGTTTTCTTAAGAAATGTCAAGAATTAGTCTACCATCCATTAAGACGAAGAAGACTTAAATCATACCTGTTAAACTATTCTAAAAACTATATTTGTGGCTTCTCTATCGAGGAGTTAAAACAATTACTAAGTGTAACGAATAGTGTATATATTGACTATAGAAAACCCCCACGGACAAGTAAAGTATTAGTCTTATATATAAGGAAAGATGATTTTGCGAAAGTGAAACATATTTGGCTAAATGGCGCATTTAAACCAAAACCTATAATCAATAATAAGAGAATAATGATTAAACTAACTACAAAATGTTCAGAAGAACTATCTAAAATACTACAAAATAAAGCAATACAACAAGAGATAAAACCTAAAATAATATCCCGAATAAAAGAGTATTTGACAAACATATTAGTAGAAAATATTTAAAAGCTGAAAAAAGATAATAATAACTGGGCAACCGGGCCACCGCTCGGAAAGACCCCGAGGTCGGTGGTTCAAAACGGGGCGGCTGCCCATCTACTATCTCCTTTTCTAACCATGCATCTATTGAGTAAAACTATGGACTTCATTATATCAGGAAATATTTGTCTCACCAGGATACATGCACATATCTGTGGTGATGGGCATTTATATATAGAGAAAGGTGGACGAGGTAAGAGATATGTCATAGAATATACTAATCATTGTATCGAGTTAATTAACTCATTTTCTAATGATGTGTACTGTATTTTAGGAAAGAAACCTTTTATCGTATCTCCTCGCAAGAAAAATGTTTATGTGGCAAGGATCAGATCTAAGTATCTATATTCTCTACTCAAACATTTGGACGCCAACAACTCTAGATCATGGAGAGCATCTGCATTTATAGAGATGGGGTCTAGAGTACTTATTAATTGGCTTTCAGCATTTATAGATGATGAAGGATATATTGATACACAAAAATACAGGATCGTAATTAACTCTGTAAATTACTATGGACTACTAGATATTCATAAAATGCTTGAATCACTCAATATAGATTCTAAGATTTACAATTATTCTAACTTGTGGGGTTTTTGTAGACTAATTGTAGGTAAAAGAGAGAATGTATGCAGATTATACAGTATGCTTGAACTACATCACCCGGGAAAAAAGAAAATGCTAGCAAAAATCTGTGATAACTTTTAAAAGGGTTGATAAGGTTCATTAATAAATGGACAAAACTAGGGCAGCCGCCCCGGGAGATTCCACCCCCCGCTACTATCCCGTGGTTCGGGGCCCCGCCGCCATCTTTTCTTATTTTTGTGTTGTTGTTTCTGATGTTGTTAGTGTTTTTCGTTAGTTCTAGTAGTGATAGGATAAATAATATTGGTAATGGAGGTTTTATCGCCAATACTATCCCATATATTACTCTGTTACTAGGGTTTTGTAGGTGTATCTGTAAAGGAAACATATGATGAGGGCTGTGATAGCTATTGGTGATAATGTGTTTTGTGTTAGGGGGTGG
>CAZVAW010000133.1:0-2423 GCA_964625205.1 uncultured Desulfurococcaceae archaeon | reverse complement strand
GTGGAGACTATAGTCTATGGGCACTCTATGATCACTTAATAAACGTTTACCGTGAAACACTACATTATAAGATGCTCTCACTAAGTGGTAGGACAAGGACAACTGGTTACGAGTATTATATGGGAGTATTATTTGATGGCTCGTGTTTCATCGTTGAGGGGGAGCACGAGTATGTACGTATACCCGGTATGCCTCAGTGTCTCTCAGCACATACGCATCCCTCCCCA
Organism: uncultured Desulfurococcaceae archaeon; assembly: GCA_964625205.1. Taxonomy (GTDB): domain Archaea; phylum Thermoproteota; class Thermoprotei_A; order Sulfolobales; family Desulfurococcaceae; genus CAZVAW01. The sequence continues at coordinate 2,196 of CAZVAW010000133.1, read as the reverse complement.
TACCCTATACCGAGTTCAACTGATCTAAAGACTATAACACAACTACTCATAGACCGTGGTATCGGTCATATCATAGTTAGTTACGGTCCCAGTCTAGCAATCTATCGGGTAAGACCGTTGACAATAGACGATCTAGAGTACTTGAAAACATTAAATATGAACAACCCAGTTGAAGCCTTGAAAATAATTAGTAGGATTGAATCAATCAGGTTACGTTATATTTAAACTGTTGGTTATCCGAGTAGAAAACATTTATAACCCCTCCAACGACTTATAACATGAGGCATTATAAAATGGTATAAAGTAGAGTATTGGAGCTGATTTGATCGAGTTTGGTGTAATGAGTTGCCTATGAAGATACTTATCGCTAATCGCGGAGAAATCGCTATCAGGATCGCCCGATCAGTTAGAGAACTCGGCTATATACCGCTGGGAATCTATACTGAGCAAGATAGTAATTCTCTACATCGTAGATATATGGCCGAGGATGCACGTGTATCTAGTTATCTCGACATAGACGATATTATACGTGCGGCTGAGAAACTAGGTGCTGACGCTATACACCCCGGCTATGGTTTCCTGAGTGAAAACCCAGAATTTGCACGTAGAGTTATTAGTAAGGGATTTATATTCATAGGTCCACCGCCCGAGGTTATGGAGATAGCCGGTGATAAGATCGGTGCTAAAGAGAAAGCACGTGAGGCGGGAGTACCTACTCTTCCATGGATTATAGCCGAGGATCCTGACGATATACGAGAGTTTGCACGTGAAAACGGCTACCCAGTAATGATTAAGGCGGCTGGCGGCGGTGGTGGTATGGGTATTCGTATAGTACGGAGTGAGGAGGAGGTTGACAAGCTATATGAGCAGGCAAGGAAAGAAGCTGAGAATGCTTTTGGTGATCCAAGGCTATATGTTGAGCCATACATTGAGCGTGCTAAGCATATTGAGGTCCAGATACTAGGTGATGGTGAGAAAGTAGTTCACTTGTATGAGAGGGATTGTAGTGTTCAGAGAAGGCATCAGAAAATAGTTGAGGAAGCACCAGCTCCAGCTCTTGGCCCTAAAGTTAGGGAGTCTCTGTTGAGGGATGCTGTTGAGTTAGCAAAGCATATCGGTTATGTTAATGCTGGTACTGTGGAGATGATCTATGATATGCGTAGGAGGAAATACTATTTCATGGAGATCAATGCTAGGCTTCAAGTAGAACATTGTGTAACGGAGATGATTACTGGAATAGATATTGTTAAGGAGCAGATAAGAATTGGTTTCGGCGATCCGATCAGTTTTAACCAGGAAGATATTGTTCCACGTGGACATAGTATTGAGGTTAGAGTCAATGCTGAGAACCCCTTAACACTCATGCCCAGCCCTGGTGTTATAAAGGTTTATCGTGAGCCGAACGGGCCGGGTATACGTGTTGATAGTGGTGTATCATCTGGTAGTGAGGTTTCAACTGAGTATAACCCGTTGATAGCTAAGCTTATCGTATGGGGGTTTAATAGGTCTGAGGCCTTACGTAGGCTTGAGAGAGCTCTTAACGAGTACCTCATAGTTGGTGTTCAGACAAACCTGCCATTACTTAAAGCCATTATCAAACACCCGGTTTTCCGTAAAGGGTATCATTCGACAAGGTTTATTGATGAGCATTGGAGTGACTTAATGGCTTCTATTAGGAGGAGGGAGATGTTACACACGGCGCTTGTACTAGCTATTGCTTACAAAAGTAGTGATAAACTAAGATCTAAGTTGATATCATCCACAAGCTATACGATGTATACTAATGGTTTAACAGATACACGTATGGCCGCTATTAAGAGGAAAGCATGGATATACTGGGTTAGGCTACGCCGTGGTGTTAGAAGAAGGGGCTAGTTCTTTTTAAACAATTGTTTAAACATACAACTATGTAGTATCTTCTAGTCATTACTTGGTTTTTGTAAACAAGTCTTTTAACTAGCCTCCACTAGATTTAAAAAACCACTATACCATATTCTGCTTACTTGATAATAACGGGTGTGTTTCCCGGGGTGGGTTTGGTATTGAGTGATAAGCCTAAACATGAGAGATTCGTTGTCTGGCTTGAAGAAGTAACTAAAGATGATGTCGTACTAGTTGGTGGTAAAAACGCTAATCTCGGAGAAATGATTAGAGCAGGTATACCAGTACCACCTGGTTTCGCGGTAACAGCTTATG
>CAZVAW010000132.1:0-2430 GCA_964625205.1 uncultured Desulfurococcaceae archaeon | reverse complement strand
CCCTCTAACACCATTAGTTATACTATATGGTGTTTTTATTCCATAGACTATAATGTCTAGGTAATAATCCTTAATACTAGATTAGACTCTATATTATCTCCTCGGTGAAACCAATTGGTTTTTGAAAACCCAGTTATTAAGGAGATTATTGAGAAGTATCGCGTGATATGGGCTTTAAACCACGCCTCCTCGCTCCTCAGCTGGGATAGTGAAACGTATATGCCTAAAGAAGGTGTTCGTGAGAGAGCTATTGCTAGGGCTGAGATTAGTGTATTACAGCAACAACTACTACTTAGGCCCGAGTTTGTAGAACTTGTTGATAAGGCTTCTCAACAAGAGGATCTCAATGATTATGAACGTGGAGTTGTACGTGTTCTCCAGAGAGCTATACGTATAGCTAAATCTATACCACCCAAGCTAGTAGCCGAGTATAGCCGTGTTACCCAGGAAGCTACAATGGTTTGGCGTGAGGCTAAGGAGAAGAATAATTATGAAATGTTCAAGCCCTATCTTGACAAGATCGTTAAACTTGCACGTGAAATAGCCGAGCACCTAGGCTATGATGAGCACCCATATGATGCTCTCCTAGACTTGTTCGAGGAAGGACTGCGTATGCGTGATGTTGAAAACTTATTCACACCACTTGAGAAGGAGATTAAACGTGTACTCGACAAAGTATTAAGTAGTGGCCGTTACCCACGCGAGCACCCGCTTGAGAAGACTAAGTATGATAAGGAGAAACTTGAGGGGATCAACCATGAGATCCTTAAAATGTTTGGTTTCCCACTAGGTACTCGCGCGAGACTAGATATATCTCCTCATCCGTTCACGGTTAATATGGGTATATTCGATGTACGTATAACTACTCGTTATGAAGGCTTTGACTTTAAGAGATCACTACTAGCCGTTGTACATGAGTTTGGCCATGCACTCTATGAGTTGCAGATCGATGAAAAACTAATGGCTACACCAATAGCCAGTGGGGCTAGCATGGGGATACATGAGGGCCAGTCTCGTTTCTGGGAAAACATACTTGGCCGTAGCATGGAGTTCGTGGAAGTAATTTATCCACTACTTAAAGAAAACCTAGAGATCGTGAGAGACTATAAGCCCGAGGACATCTACCTATACTTTAACACTGTAAAACCAAGCTTGATCAGGACTGAGGCCGACGAGGTTACCTATAACCTACACATTATACTGAGGTATAAGCTCGAGAAACAAATGATTAGTGGGGAGGTTAAGGTTGATGAGCTTCCAGAGCTTTGGAATCAGTATATGGAGGAACTACTAGGTATTAAGCCAAAGACGTATTCTGAGGGTATATTACAAGACATACATTGGAGTGGTGGCTCGATAGGATATTTCCCATCATATACACTAGGGAATCTTGTGGCGGCTCAGATGAAATACCATATGTTAAAAGACCTAGACTTGTATGAGGCGATACGTAATAAGGAGTTTGAGAAGATCAAGGGATGGCAGCGCGAGAAAATACACAAGTGGGGCTCAACATACGCACCTAAAGAACTGTTAAGGAAAGCCTTCGGCGAAGAATATAAGATGGAATACCTTGTAAAACACCTAGAAGAAAAATACCTAAGCTAATTTTTCCCATAATATCACTACTAGGTTTATTTAAAATAACTAATAATATGTTACCATATATCACGATTAACTACTCTCAATAACCAGTATTTTTAAGTGCTTTAACCTAAAATATAAACTAGGGTGAATAAAGATTTGACTATTATCACGTTGAAGTTACCAAAAGGTATTACTGAAGAGGAGATCAAGTCTATTGTTGAGAAATATATTAAACTTAAATTAGAAGGTATGAAAGCACTAGATAAACTGCTTTCCGAGAAAGGCTTAGATGATGAGGATCTGGAGGATTTCGAGGAATTTAGGGATGAGCTTTGGATAAAAAAAGGAAAAAGAGAACACAGATTGTAGTCGACTCTAATGTTCTTATATCATATTTAGCAAAACCTGGATACATCCGTAGATTTATTAATGAATGTATTGGGGAAATAGATCTTATTACACCAGAATATGCTCTTACGGAGATCGAGGAATTTCTTGATAGATATAGTGATAAGTTTCGAAGAAAAGGGATTAGCGTTGAGCTATTGAGATTAGCTTTTTCTACTCTATTGGAGAAACTAACTATAGCTCCTAAACATATGTATATGGGTAAAATAGTTGAAGCATATGAACTTGCAAAAGAATTCGATGAAAAAGACACACCCTTTATCGCATTAGCTTTAAAACTCAATATACCTATTTGGACAAGAGACAAAGATATGATCAAATACGCTCTCCAGACCCGTAAATTTGTAGCGTTGGATACAAAAGCAGTAGAAGACCTTCTACTTGGAAAATCATTAAAGCAAATACTAAAGGAATTAACTACTAGAATAGAAGAAA
>CAZVAW010000131.1:0-2450 GCA_964625205.1 uncultured Desulfurococcaceae archaeon | reverse complement strand
ATATATCTTCCGTTCAATAGAGACTCTAAAGCCTAGTTGGCGTGGAGAACTAGAAATCACAGATGCCATCCAAAAACTTATTGACTGGGGACTAAAAGTAGACTACGCCATAGTTGAGGGATGGTGGAAAGACACAGGAACACCAAAAGACATACTAGATGCAAATCGTCTTCTCCTAGACTATAAGCTCAAAGAACAAGTAGTAAAGGGTAAGATAGAGAAGGATGTAAGGATAGAAGGGCGTGTCTATATAGATGAAGGAGTTGTTATTGAGTCAAATACTGTGATTAGAGGACCAGTATATATTGGTAGGAACAGCGTTATAGGTCCTAATACATATATTGGCCCCTATACCTCAATTGGCCAACGTGTACATCTAAAGGGCGTTGAAATAGAGAATAGTGTTGTAATGGATGATGTCTTGATAGATGTTGAGGGTTTAAAGATAGTTGATAGCCTGATAGGCTCAAAAACACGAATAACTAAGTCCGATACTAAACCCTCAGGGTATAGGTTGATTCTTGGAGAGAATACTATGATCCAGTTCTAGGGTGAAGGATTGTGTCTCGTATACTAGTGGCTGGTGGAGCAGGATTTATGGGTTCTAATTTTGTTAGATATTTGCTTAGGGAGTATGATAATATAGAGGTATTGGTATATGATAAACTAACTTATGCTGGTCGTTTAGAGAACCTACATGATATAGCCAGTGATCCTAGGTTCCGATTTGTAAGAGGGGATATATGTAACGAAGAACAACTAATGGATACGGTAAAAGAGTTTCAACCTGATGTTATAGTTAATTTTGCTGCCGAGACACATGTTGATAGAAGTATTAATGAGCCAGTACCATTTCTCAAGACTAATGTACTGGGAGTTTTTAACATACTGGAAACAGCCAGAAAACTAGAGATACCTCTATTGGTTCATATAAGCACTGATGAAGTATATGGTGATTTATGGAATAAGGAGCCCGCCGACGAAAATACCGCTTTTAGACCTAGTAGCCCTTACTCGGCAAGTAAGGCATCAGGAGATCTTCTGTGTCAAGCATATTGGAGAACCTATGGGTTGCCAGTTATTATAGTTCGTCCATCTAACAACTATGGACCATATCAGCATCCAGAAAAACTTATACCAAAAACCATTATTAGAGCTCTGCATAATAAACCAATACCAATATATGGTAAAGGGGATCAAGTTAGGGATTGGCTCTATGTAGAAGATTTCTGTGAAGCACTTGATACAGTGATAAACAAGGGTGTTAGAGGAGAAGCCTATAACATACCTGGTTTTAATGAGAGAAAAAACATAGAGGTGGTTGAAAAAATACTTAAGCTACTTAATAAACCATTGTCTCTGATAAAGTATGTCGAGGATCGACCAGGACATGATAGAAGATATGCTATGAAAGGAGACAAGATACTAGCCCTTGGATGGAAACAAAGGACGCCTTGGGTTGAGGGATTAAGAAAGACTATTGAGTGGTATCTTGATAATGAGTGGTGGTGGAGGCCATTACTTAGAGATGATTACTTCCAACTAGATACTCCTTGGAAGAGGTGATATTCATATATGAGGATGCTCGTGACTGGAGGAAGTGGTCTTCTCGGTAAGGAGGTTGTTAAGGAATTACTTTCTAGAGATTATACCGTTGTAGCATTATATAATAGAAATCCCATAGACATTGAACATCCTAAACTTACTAAGTTTAAGCTGGATCTGGTGAATAGGGTTCTTCTAGAGGATCTTATACTTAAGGTTAGACCAGATGTAATAATTCATGCAGCAGCATATACCGATGTTGATGGATGTGAGAAGTATAAGGATAAAGCTTGGCGTATTAATGTTGAAGCTACAAAAAGTATTGTTAGAGCAGCAAGAGTGACAAAATCGCATTTAATATATGTTTCAACAGATTACGTGTTTGATGGCAAGCGGGGTTCATATAATGAAGAAGATATCCCCAACCCCATAAACTACTATGGACTAACTAAACTAATTGGAGAAGAGCTTGTAAAGAATAGTGAGCTCCTCTATACCATTGTAAGACCAAGCGCCATATATGGAATAGGTGGTAGTAAGAAGAATTTTGCCGAGTATGTTGTGGAGAGACTTTCAAAAGGAGAAAAAGTATATGCACTAATTGACCAATATGTATCGCCTACATTGAATATTCTCCTAGCAAAATCTATAGCTGAAATAGTTGACATAAGACCTCTAGGCATCCTACATGTAGCTGGAGAGAGAATGAATAGATACGATTTTGCAGTTAAATTAGCTCGCTTACTCGGCCTTTCAACAGAGTTAATAATAAAAACAACTATGGATAATATGAAACACTGGACTGCAAAAAGACCAAAAGATTCAAGCCTAGATACTAGTAAAGCCAAAAAGCTACTAAAGACAAGATTTTATAATACTCAATTAGCATTAGAACTATTCAAGAA
>CAZVAW010000130.1:0-2450 GCA_964625205.1 uncultured Desulfurococcaceae archaeon | reverse complement strand
TCCTTTAGCTCGCGATAGTTCTGAATAATACCATTATGTACTACAGCGATCTTACTAGTACAGTCCGTGTGAGGATGAGCATTTACGTCATTAGGTGCACCATGGGTAGCCCAACGAGTATGCCCGATTACAGCTAACCCGTCAACACATGAGAGACAAAGTTTTTTCTCAAGCTCGGCTATCTTACCTTTACCCTTAACTATAGTCACGTGATCGCCGGAAACAGCGGCTACCCCGGCTGAATCATATCCACGGTACTCAAGCCTAAGTAGTCCCTGGTAAACCATTAAACCCGGTTTAAATCTAGATTTTCCAGGTAAGGCTATTACGCCGATTATACCACACAAAACGTAAAACCTCTTAACTATTAAGTATTTCATAAATAAAATTCGTTAATTCAATGAATATTGTTTACATGGGTGATATAAAACATTTTGATTGTAACCTTAAATACACTAAAAATCTTAAACTATAAGGGGGTTAATCCAATTGCAAAATAAAATAGTTGTTGTAAAGCTCACGGGCAAGATTTTTGATGAAAAAGAACTAATCGGTAAATACGTGGAATTATTCGAGAAACTTACAAATAAGTATCATTTAGTAGTTGTAACTGGGGGAGGCAAAAAAGCTAGGGAATATATAGAGATCGCTAGAAACCTAGGAGTTTCCTCAAATTACTGGTTAGACCTAATAGGTATAATGGCTTCTAGGCTAAACGCTTACCTTCTGATCTCTAAATTATATCCTAAAGCATATTATAAACCGGTAGAAAATCTCGAAGAACTACATAATGCTGTATTATCTAATAAAATAGTATTCGTAGGCGGTCTGATACCTGGGCAATCAACAGCGGCTGTGGCAGTAGAGGTTTCTGAAGCTCTCAGCGTTAATAAGCTTATTATGGTTTCAGCAGTAGATCATGTTTACGAGCGTGATCCCATGAAATACGCTAATGCGAAGAAATATACTGAGATAGAGGCTTCAAAACTAAAGAAGATTATCGAACAACAAATACTTCCCGGTGAATACGCGTTAATAGACGTCAAGGCACTAGATCTAGCTATTAGAAGTAAAATTACGATCTATATTACATACTATAGAGAGCCTGAAAATATTTTAAAGATACTTAATGGCGAAAACCCGGGGACAATTATTTATCCCCGCTAATCCTCTCTAATTTGTTTAATACACGTTTAGCCCAATAAGTAAGAAGTTTTGCCTCATATTTGCTAGGATAAGACTTATAAATAATGTTTCTCCAAACCCTTGATAATCTCTCAACCTTATCACTCGTTGATAATACTTTAGATGAAATTTCACATATAACGCTAAGTAGGTGATCTAGTTCCTCTTTATCAGCTCTTGGCGGGACATTCTTAGCAGATAAACCCCTAATCTTCCAGATCTCCCATGCAAATATTGCTACGGCTTGGCTAATGTTTAAAACGGGATACTCAGGGTTAGCTGGAATAGTTACTAGGAAATCGGCTTTATCTAGTTCTTCGCGTGTTAATCCAGTACTTTCTCTACCGAACATTATCGCTACTCTGCCACTTGTGTTCTTAAGTAAATCCGTAAAAGCGTTGATATCAATAGCTTGTCTTAAGACGTCACCGACACTATAGCCTTTAGCAGTAGTAGCAATTACAAGATCTGCTTCTTTCAACGCCTCATCCAGATCATTTACCACCCTAGATCTCAATAGGTAATCCTTTGCTTTCGCTGAGTATCTTAAAGCCTCATCAATACTAGCTTTAGGTTTTACGATAAATAACTCGTCGATCCTAAAGTTTTTACAAGTTCTAGCGATCATGCCCAGATTAACGGGTCCCTCGATACCAACTAGTATAAATCTAATGATCACTTTTCAGCCCTCACAACGTATATTGTCTCGTAAAAGAACTTTCTAGTATATCTTTTACTTATTTTAAAATACTTAGTTAGCTCTTTTTCTACAACTTCTGGGTTACTTAAAGTTGAGTAGACCACGTAGAAGATCCCATCATGTTTAAGAAGCTTATAGGCGTCCCTAATAAAAGATAATATAGTTTCATATCCACGTAATCCTCCTAATAATGAATAATCATATTGATCGATGGGTAAACCCGGTAAATAGGGTGGATTAGCCACTATTAGATCAAAAACATGGTTTCTAAAATAGATAGAAGGATTTTCTCCACCTACAACAATGCTCTTATAAAACACATTGTTTATCCTGAGGTTATATATGGTGTTTGTAAGAGCATTTTCTACTATATCGACGAAAACAGCTTTTCTACATACATTATTTTTCAATAAATAAACACCAAGTATTCCCGTACCACATCCTAAATCCATACATAGCTCGTACCTGTAATCCTTTAGTTCAGCTTCTAATACATCAAGCAATAACCAAGTATCATCACTTGGTTCATATACGTCTTCGAGAACCGCTATAACTCCCCAGCCAA
>CAZVAW010000129.1:850-2458 GCA_964625205.1 uncultured Desulfurococcaceae archaeon | reverse complement strand
TTGGCTGGGGAGTTATAGCGGTTCTCGAAGACGTATATGAACCAAGTGATGATACATGGTTATTGCTTGATGTATTAGAAGCTGAACTAAAGGATTGTAGGTACAAGTTATGTATGGATTTAGGATGTGGTACGGGAATACTTGGTGTTTACTTACTAAGAAGTAACATATGTAGTAAAGTTGTTTTCGTCGATATAGTGGAAAATGCTCTTATAAACACCATATATAATCTCCGAATAAACAACGTGTTATGTAAAAGCATTGTTATAGGTGGAGAAAATCCTTCTATCTACTTTAGAAACCACGTCTTTGATCTAGTAGTGGCTAACCCCCCTTACTTACCGGGTTTACCGATCGATCAATATAACTACTCGTTATTGGGAGGATTACATGGATATGAAACTATACTATCTTTTATTAGGGACGCCTATAAGCTTCTTAAACATGATGGGATCTTCTACGTGGTCTACTCAACTTTAAGTAACCCAGAAGTTGTAGAAAAAGAGCTAACTAAGTATTTTAAAATAAGTAAAAGATATACTAGAAAGTTCTTTTACGAGACAATATACGTTGTGAGGGCTGAAAAGTGATCATTAGATTTATACTAGTTGGTATCGAGGGACCCGTTAATCTGGGCATGATCGCTAGAACTTGTAAAAACTTTAGGATCGACGAGTTATTTATCGTAAAACCTAAAGCTAGTATTGATGAGGCTTTAAGATACTCAGCGAAAGCAAAGGATTACCTATTGAGATCTAAGGTGGTAAACGATCTAGATGAGGCGTTGAAAGAAGCAGATCTTGTAATTGCTACTACCGCTAAAGGCTATAGTGTTGGTGATGTCTTAAGACAAGCTATTGATATCAACGCTTTTACAGATTTACTTAAGAACACGAGTGGTAGGGTAGCGATAATGTTTGGTAGAGAAAGTACTGGATTAACACGTGAAGAACTAGATAAGGCTGATTTCCTAGTAACTATTCCAGCTAACCCTGAGTATCCCGTTCTAAATATTAGTCAAGCCGTAGCAATATTTGCATGGGAGATCTGGAAAATTAGGGGTTTATCTGCTAGAAATATCCCGCCAAGAGCTGATAAAAAGGAACTAGATCATCTACTTAGCGTTATACAGGGAATTTCATCTAAAGTATTATCAACAAGTGATAAGGTTGAGAGATTAGCGAGGGTTTGGAGAAACATTATCTATAAATCTTATCCTAGTAAATATGAGGTGAGACTTCTTACTTATTGGGCTAAACGTGTATTGAATAAGTTAGAGAGAGTTAACGGGGATAAATAATTGTTCCTGGGTTTTCACCATTAAGTATTTTTAAAATATTTTCAGGCTCCTTATAGTATGTAACATAGATCGTGATCTTACTCCTAATGGCTAGATCTAGTGCTTTAACATCTATTAACGCATATTCACCAGGAAGCATTTGTTGTTCAATAATTTTCTTTAGTTTAGAAGCTTCTATCTCAATGTATTTCTTTGCATCAGCGTATTTCATGGGATCACGATCATAAACATGATCTATTGCTGAAACCATAATAAGCTTTTTAACACCAAGAGCCTCAGAAACCTCTACTGCTACAGCTGCTGTTGAT
>CAZVAW010000129.1:0-840 GCA_964625205.1 uncultured Desulfurococcaceae archaeon | reverse complement strand
CCCAGGTATCAGACCGCCTACGAATACTATTTTATTAGATGATATAGCATTGTGTAGTTCCTCGAGATTTTCTACTGGTTTATAATATGCTTTAGGGTATAATTTAGAGATAAGAAGGTACGCATTTAGCCTAGAAGTCATTATACCTATTAAGTCTAACCAATAATTTGAGGAGACTCCTAGGTTTCTAGCGATCTCTATATACTCCCTAGCTTTTCTCCCTCCCCCAGTTACAACTACCAGATTATACTCATTTGTAAGTTTTTCGAATAGTTCTACGTATTTACCGATTAGTTCTTTTTCATCGAAGACCTTGCCCGTGAGCTTTATAACAACTATTTTATTCTGCAATTAGATTAACCCCTTTATAGTTTAAGATTTTAAATATATTTTAAGGTTATAATCAAAATGCTTTATATCACCCATGTAATCAATATTTAATGAATCAACAAGCTTTGCTTATGAGGTATGTAGAGTTAAGGGGTTTTACGTTTTGTGTGGTATAATAGGAGTAATAGTCTTACCTGGAGAATCTAGATTTAAACCGGGTTTAATGGTTTACCAAGGTCTACTTAGGCTTGAGTACCGTGGATATGATTCAGCCGGGGTAGCCGCTGTTTCTGGCGATCACGTGGCTATAGTTAAGGGTAAGGGTAAGATAGCTGAGCTTGAGAAGAAACTTTGTCTTTCCTGTATCGACGGGTTAGCTGTGATCGGGCATACTCGTTGGGCTACTCATGGCGTACCTAATGATATAAATGCTCATCCTCACACGGACTGTACTGGTAAGATCGCTGTAGTACATAATGGTATTATTCAGAACTATCGCGAGCTAAAGGA
>CAZVAW010000128.1:0-2552 GCA_964625205.1 uncultured Desulfurococcaceae archaeon | reverse complement strand
ATTACAGCTATAGATATTATTGTGAGTAGAACTATAAACACAGATAATAAATGGGTACGCAAGGAATCATCTCCCCTAACCAAGTATTTCCCTGTTTATGGTAAATAAAAGTTGTTCTCAATGAAACACTATAATATAGAATACCTTGTTCTGCCTTACAAAACCCATTAACATTTTATCACCTATGACGCGAATTATATACTATAGATGGGATCTAGGGTGGTTGGATTGAATATACTGGTTAAAGCAGAGTATTTGTTTGATGACTATAGGGTTAGGGAGAACAATGATCTAAACATCGTTGACAGCATCGTTAAATATGGCAAGGCAGCTGATAAGTATGATCATGTTTTTCGAGGCTAAGCATGTGTTACCAGCACTTATTGATGGTCATCTCCACTTAACATATGATATGAGGCCCAAGATCTACCACAAGTCTATCACGAACGTTGCTAAACTCTTCATCATACATGGTGTACTCAGTGTCCGAGACACTGGTAACTACCTTGGTGTAGACGAGGTTTTCCACTCATTCAGCAAACTACCATTGATCAAGACAACATACGTTATCGAAAAACCACCTTTGAATTGGCCTTTCATGAGACCTGTTTTCAGCCTCAATGATCTAGAGATCCGTGTTAAACGTGCCTTGGTTGAGGGTTGTAGTTGGTTTAAACTATATGTCAATGTCGATGATCAACTCGTTGATCAAGCTGTTAAAATAGCGCGAGAGCATGGTTTGAAAATAACTGGCCACGTAAACAATATTGGTATATGGAAGGCTATCAAGGCAGGGTTTAATTGTATAGAACACCTAGACTCAGTGGAAGAGTAAAGCCGGGGGCTAAGCTTGTCGAGGCTTGGGAGGAATAGATGAGGGAACGATCGAGGAGATAGCCAAGGCTATGTCTGAGAAAAACATATGCCTAGTACCAACACTATCTATCTACCGAGCCGCTATAGGTAGGCTGGTTGTTGATAAGAGGAAATACTCTAGATACGTAACACCATGGTATAAGTGGATGGGTCGTAAAAAGATCAAGGAGCTTAAGAAAATATACGATAAGCTTGTGAAAGCTTTAAAAATACTATGGGAGAACAACGTAAAGATCATGGCCGGCACCGATCTACCTAATTTCGCGTTAAACCCCGGTACCAGTCTATGGGAGGAGATCCAGGGATATATCGAGGCAGGACTGGATCTATGAGAAGCCTTGAAAACAGCGACTGGTAATGCATCACAAATACTAGATATGGAAATAGGAGTTGTTAAAGAAGGCGGCATTGCCAACTTATTACTATATAATAGGAAGCCATTAGAAGATCGAGACGTAATACCAGAAAAGATCATCTATAAAGACGAGATTATAGAGCCAAAGAAACTATTAAATGAACTAGAGAAACTACCGTTCTTCTAAATAATGTTTCATAGCTACACATTTAATATTCTGTATTCCATATAGACTATTTTATTGAAGGTGTAACAATGCCTCAATTAGAGAAAGATAAAAAAGCAGAACTTGTAAAAGAAGGGTTAAAATTATTGTTGAAGAAAATAGAAGAAGAACTGCTAGAGATCGATATACAATTAAATAATATGTGTAAAAAATATGGTGTTCATTCCATTGAAGAACTAGAAGAATTATTTAAATCTAATAATATTGATTACCCAGAACTTGATCTTGCTTGGGTAGAGTACAGATATTTAATCGATCGCAAAAAGAAGCTTTTAGAGAAAAGAGATGAAATACAAGAACAATTAAATAAACTTAGGTAGGTTAAGTATTGACTAGATTATTTATACTGATCAAGCTTATTTACGAAAAACTTGGAAAATATGATGTAAATCTAAATATTGTTAAGCATGAAGTAAAAGATGATATAGAGTATTTTGATGCGGAGATCACGATTCCGGAAAAGGATCTTTTTATCGAGATCAGGGAATATCTTGTGAAAGGAAAAATAGTTAGTTATGGTTACTATTTAAGGATGAGAGATTATATGGAATGGTGGGATAATAGGCCTCATCATCCAGAAATAGGTACTTATCCCGACCATAAACATATTGACGGGAAAGTTGAACCCTTACATAATCCTAGTTTTGAGGCTTTTATAGAACATGTAGTGGAGATTATTAAGAAGAGACAATAATGTTATACAATCCGACGACAAGTCGATGGCTAGGTGGAGCGTATTCGTGGATATAAGGGACTTCCTGGAAGAATCTACTAGGATTGGCTGGAGATCACTGGTTATCTATCTAGGAGGCCTTAAGGATCTAATTAAGTTTCTTAGCGAGGTCAGCGTTAAGCCTAGTCTTTGTATCGTTAGGGATAGGATCGATTCACTTGATTGTGTTGAGACCCGGTTATATCGTGAAACTCATAGACTGCTTGGCTCAGAATATGATAATGTATTGTTTACATTGGAGAACACCATGGGCTGGCCGGGTAACTTATTGGCTTTGTCTTTTGAGTTTGTGAAACGTGGTGGTTTCTACATATTACATATTCCTCCTAGCCACTATGACCGGTCTTTCACCAAGTATTTCC
>CAZVAW010000127.1:0-2563 GCA_964625205.1 uncultured Desulfurococcaceae archaeon | reverse complement strand
AACTAGTATTCCTATGTGTAGGTCGTTCGATTACTCCAAACTGTGTATCATATACTGCTTTAACCGCGTTAACCATGGGGTAAAACCATGTCTTAACCAATACCCTCCTATCATGTATATCTGCTTTAACCTTGAAATCTATACGGCGAGTAAAACTATACATGTACATGTAAATAGTTATTGTTGAACGACGGAAACGATAAGTTGCTTTAACACAAGCTCTTAAGGGACCTTTCTCAACAACCTCTACATTAACAGCTTTTAACGCCAAGCCTCTCGTGAGAGAGTATTCCTCAATATCCCATGCATCCCAAGCATGTGGTATATCCTCGTAAACCATGACTATATTAGATGGTTTCTCTAGAACTTCACGTTTAACCTCCTTATCATATATGGATTCGATAAACCCATCATTATTCATAATTACTCGTAAAAACTTGTTTTCAACAACGACTTGCCCCTCTTCTCTTTTCTTGACTTGAACTGGAGAATCAACTTGTTTAATCAACTGATTGCTGAACTCCACAATACTAAAACCAGGAATATTTACGAGTATGAGAGCTTTATCTCCATTTACTTCTTGAATAACCTTAATATTTCTAACATGTTTTTTATCAACTTCTATAACTTCTATACGACTCCATTGTAGTGGATTAAACAATATATAGGGCGATCCACTATGTGTTAGTCTCGATAATTTATTATCAATTAGTTTCTTTAACGAATTAATTTTCTCCTCTAAATCCCTATAGATCTCTTCATAAGCACTATACACCGCGGTACCTGGTAATATATCGTGGAATTCCGAAGTCAATAATGTTTTCCAACTACTACGTAGTGTTTCTATAGGATAACTAGTATTGTTTAAGACCATGTCATATACTGAGATGATCTCTGCAACACGTAGAATATAGTCAAGTTTCCATACTAATTCTTTTATACGCGTATTAGTAGTATAAGTACCTCTATGGATCTCTACATAGATCTCCCCATGCCAAATAGGTAGTTCATCATCTTTTCTCTCCAACTCTTTTAAAAACTCGTTAAACCCACCATGTATGATCGTTGGCGTATATGGTGTTTTCTCTCCATAAAATAATAGTTTCTCCACTATATCCTCCGTAGGCCCTCCTCCACCATCTCCGTAACCATAGCAATAAATAGCTTTACCTACAACGTTTTTCTCGCGATAACTTCTCCAAACACTTTGGAGTGAATCAGCTGATGAATCATGATTATACGAACCTATTAATACATGAGCATATATGGTTGAGTCATCTATACCACGCCATTTAAAAGTATGATATGGAAACTTATTGTATTTATTCCACTCAGTCTTATGAAGTATAAATAGTTTTAATCCAGCTTCACGTAATAGTTGTGGTAATGCGCTAGAGTAGCCAAAACTATCTGGTAACCACCCGATCCAGCATCTACGCCCTATTTTCTCCTCGAAAAATCTTTGACCATATAATAGTTGACGAACAAGACTCTCAGAGGGTATGATTAGTACATCGCTCTCAACCCACATACCCCCTACCGGAATTATTCTATCTCTATCGAAATACTTCTTGATCAAGCCAAGGATCTCTGGATAATATTGATCAAGCCATTCAAGATACTGAGCACTAGAGAAAACATATACTGGCTCGTTATAAGAATCTAGTATACGTAAGGCCTTTAAGTAAGTCCTAGCTATTTTCCACATAGTCTCACTAGGACCCCACAGCCATGCAGCATCTATATGTGCATGAGCAACTGCATATAGTATCCCTTGTTTCCCATGCTTTCTCCTAAGTTTTTCAAGTTCTTCCTCAAGATAATGATCAGCTTCAACAACATATCTCTCAATATCTCTATAGTCTACGCTGTAGAAACCAGCATTAACTAATACGTTTGGCTCATTATACGAGTATCTAATTAGTTCATCATATAATATCGTGATATCCTCAAATTTCTCAAGTTTAGTTATTAAAACTAATTGTTTAGGTGTAGGCGTATAAGCAGGTACTTTATCTACTGCTTCCCAAACTATGTTAATAAGTTCTCTGCGTTGATCTTCTTCAAGGGTATTTATGAGATCTAGTAGCCATAGTATCTTGTTAGTAAAGTTATAAAGAGGCTCAAACACATATACTATGAAAACATCCTCTAATAGAGGCGGCTTTGATTTTTCACCGAAGACTTTTGAAGGAGCTATTACTAGCTCTAACTCTAGATTATCTTTCCATGGGAGAACTGTTTTTCTACTCCATCGATCAAAGCCATAATACGGTTTACCATCAACATATAGTAATGCATCTATGTCGCCGAGAATATATAGGTAGGGTTTTCCACGAAAGACTTTATTCAACGACACTCTATTCTTTAATTTAACAGGTTTATTAAAACCTAACGTATAAGGCAACCTTATCTTCTTAGAAGAAATATTTTCTTCTAAAATCCAGTTTAAAAGCTCTATATAATCAATAAAAGCAAGACAACGTAATTGCCTAGTTTTATTTAAAATAGTTTTAATCAATAGATCCATTACTAAGCCCTACATATAATATGGTTCTTCAAC
>CAZVAW010000126.1:0-2599 GCA_964625205.1 uncultured Desulfurococcaceae archaeon | reverse complement strand
ACTTTATCACGCAATATTTCAAAGGCTAGGTTTAACCTCTTAAATACTTGTTTCTTCCCAATTCTTCCATTATTATAGAGAACAGATTTAACAACATAGCTACCAAGCGCTATTTTACTAGGCCAGACAACGCCAGTGAACGTAGTAAAGCTACCAAGGCTTATCCTATCAGGATCCCCTAATAACGTAAATGATAATTCTAGTTCTTCCCTAGTCCAGCCATGAACAACACCAAGTACTCTATCTCCTAATTCATTAACCATCACATGATAATATTCTGCCGAACGTTTAATCAACTCAATTCTCTTCTCCGTAGGAAGGCTAGGAAGGGGCGGTAAGTCGAGCTGTATAAGAAAATCTCTTTCCATAAACCCTAACTTTCTATAAATATACACCGTGTAACGTGGGTCTGGCGGTTTTTTAATCTTACCTATAAGAAATGAAAATCCACCACTATCATACGTCACTATATGATTGGTGAATATTCTTCTAAAACCACTATATTTCAACGGATCTCTATAAAGTGGTTCAATAGAGAACATTAAATACCTACTAATATTCCTAACAGAGACACGATCTATCTCATCACTAACATTATTCGTTAAGAAAACCAGCTTCAACAACTACCACCTTGTCTCTAGTTTTTTCAATACGATCTGTTTTTCTTCCTCGCTGAGGCAGCAGTCTATGAGTTCCAATACTAGTTCCTTGAAATGCCCATACGGTAGCTGTTTGTTATTCATTACTTTCCTGCCCTTGATCTTCGCAAGAACTCGTAGAACCTTAGTTATACTTATGTCTCTAGCCATAGGAGATCACCCTAGGGACTGTAGTAATTGTATGAATCTCCGGGGTATGACCCAGTACTTGAGTTCTAGGCAGTAGGAAGGGCGTTCATCCTCGTAGAGCTTGCGTTTCTCTGCTTTACCGGAATTGATCAACTGTATTAGTCTCTCGGCGTTGATGAATACCAGGATATGGTGTGAGTCCGTGAAGTGTGCAAACCAGATATTATATGGTTTTATACCCATTTGCTCCTGTATTAGCTTGGCTTTTTCGAGTTTCCATGAGCCAATACAGCGTTTACTATCTATGTATGCACGCCTGGGATCCGAGTAGCCCGTAACATCGAGGTAACCCACTACTTGGCCACTGAAAGTCTTTATCTTGAAATCAAGTGCTTCCTCAACACCACTGAAATAGCGTTTAATAAAACGCGTATCCCCGGCCCCCAGCCCCACATACTCTAGCATAAACCCATGAGATACCATGAAAGCATTCAAGTAATCATATACATACCGCTCCCGAAGCTGCGATATTCTCCACTTCCCAGCATAACGTTGCTTATAGTCGATAGCCATGCTATCACCTTAGAGTTTGATCTTTTCATATACTTCAACGGTGTATTTGTTAGAGTTTTGAGAGAAGAGCGGCGTTAAACCCATTGATTCTAGTTCCTCGTGTAGATTATACATGAATAGTTCACATGTTTTGCTATCATCTTCACATACATAGCTTATAGTCGGCGGTAACGCGATAATTATTAATGAATGTATCCTCGGCAAACGCTTAATATCAATAACAGTTTTTACAAATGCATTTTTAACAGCAAAACCTAGTCTCAACATATATTTCTTCGCTAGCCCTTTAGTCATTATATCACCTTACATAGGTCTTAGAAGTGGTTCTGAATCATTCGCTGAAGCAAATGCTAGTAGTTGTTTCTCGAACTCGTCTAGCTCTAACTCAGCGTCTACGTCTAGTGTGAATGCTATTCTGAAGCAGTACCATCTATTGATAGATGGAATCTCCTCGTCTCCCTCGGCGTCAAGTGTTACACGTATTCTAGTATGTGCGATCGCGTGTTTCCCAGTATATACGCATGTTATGATGTAGTATATTCTATTTAGATCACCCCTAGGTTTACGTGTTTCTACAACACATAGTGATCTACTTAGTAGTTCTCTCACTACGTCAATGTAATGCTGTATCTCTACATCATTCATATCAAACACAAACCTAAGCATATAACTAGTAAGCACCACAAGTCACCACTTCTCAGGTAGTTTAAGAGCATAGGTTTGATTGGTTATAGGGACGGCTAGGCCTAACAACCACATTTTCCTGAGGATCCGTTTAGCTGGTTCAACGCTTGATAGACATAGTAGTTTCATTAAATACCATGGATCAACTTGTATTATCCTCTCCTTGATCAACCTATCATAGAGTTTACGGACATCAATCGTTATAGTCATGGTGTATTTCAACTATTTTCACCCAGCTTTGTCAGTAAGTCTCGAAGAACAACTTGCTTGAGCAACTGGATACGCAGCTTCTTCAACTCGTGACGAGCCATCGTTATATGCTGCATAAACTTATGCCTACGCCACTGATTCATAGTCATCGCTAGTTTTTGTAGCTCGGCCAGGTGCTGGTCTATCTCGTTTATCAACTCCATAACATTAGGAGAGCTAGGCTCTTGAGACTTAAGTAGTTGAGTCTTGTTCATTCTTTTTGCCTCTTTCAATGATTTTTACGACTATGGAGTTTGTTTTCGAGGAGCCCTTCTCTACCGTGGTGTAGTTGATCACTAGTTTCA
>CAZVAW010000125.1:0-2617 GCA_964625205.1 uncultured Desulfurococcaceae archaeon | reverse complement strand
AACGTGAATCGGGTTTAGGTAAGAAATTCTTCTTAGCTATCCTCTCCCAAGCATACTCTGGCATTAAACCTCTATCTTTATACTCACGTAGTTTTCTCCAAATAACCTTGTTTAACTCTAGATCCGGTTCAAGGCTATTCTTTATTTTCTCCTCAAGATCCTCGTCATATACTACTCTTAAAAGCCATGGGAAAGCCTCGCCATGTGGGTCGAGGTTGTGGAAATAACTTGTTTTCTTCAAGACTCTACTTACTACTTGTCCGTCGATCTCTGGATCAGTAAGCTCTCTTAGCTTTAGATTATCCTCAGCGAGAGTATCAATTAATATGGTAAATCTAGTTCTGAGAAGTGGTACACGCATACGGAAATCATACATTGCAGATACAAAAGCTATTGCTTCAACGTCAACACTACTACAACTAGGTATTCTTTCTCGAAGATAATACGGTATACTAAGCATTGAAGTATGCAGATATCTTTCACTAAAGAAGCTATAAAGCTGGTCAAGGTATTCATTGAGGCTTTCCAAGGAAAAACCCCTAAATAGTATCAGAATTGCTCAAAGATTTATCTGTAACGTTGTCTATGCCTAGTATACCATCAATGATTCTAATGAAGAGCTGGGGATCTTATCACTTGATCGTTTTCGGATGGAAGCGAGAAACTAGAGATTCAGTAATATATTATAATATATCTGGATATTACTGGATTAAATTATCATGTAAATACAAAACCCTAATTATTAGAAAATAACTTTTAGGGATCAGAATCTTGAAAATAATTTATTATTTTAACGCATAGAGATTATTTAGGGTGAATTGATTCCTTGTTCGATAAGAAGAGGAGATTAGCTAGTATAGCCTCCTTCTATGGTGTTATAGGGGTACTGTTACAATTAGTTATTATTCCCTTACTGGTTCAAGGTGAATACTTGTTTTCAACCATAGTATATTTGGTTGGGCTATATATGTTATATCAAGCATTTAATACGTATTTACCCGATTTCTACATGTTACATAAAATCATTATACCTTCAATAATAATATCTCTTATAATCCTATATCTAAGCTCCGATATCTATACAGTATTTTTCACTATGCCGCGGCATCAAATATTTATTAGGAATTTATTCACGGTTGCATTATTCTTTTTAACTCTAGCAATATATGCTTATACGGTATCTTATATTAGAGTTATCAACAAGCTTAAAGCAAACAAACTTATTTCTAGCAGAAAAGCAGTAATTTACAAGTACTTAACCCTAATTTTCCCCTTTTCACTCATATTGGCGATAATTATCATCTACTATGTTATATCGCATCCATTAATGCACGAAAATATCTTAATAGGAGAGTTCATACCTATTGCATTCTATGGATTTATAAAATTATATGAACTTAGCATCTGGGTTAAAATAAGAGAGGCTTTAGAAAATATTTCATTGAAGAAACTATTAACGACATTCTATACAGGCCTTGCTATAGCATTGATCATAACAGGGTCTTATGGGTTATTATCGGAAAAAGTTTCACCAAAATATCCATATGAAGAATATTTTGAGTATCATAAAGAAGTTTATTCGATGATCAAGATCTATAGCGGATCTGAAACAACATTACTTATAGTATATTTAAATGGGACAAGTTCTTACACTAGTAGTGGTATATACGTAGACCATTATAAGTACTTGAAAGTACCTGGAATACCGTTTAGTTTAGGAAAACCATTCGTTAAAAATTTTGTAGCATACTACAATATAAGACATATACATAGCTGGGACGGATACATAGATTACCAGATAGACGGTATAGAACAATCGTATCCCTTGAACTACTATAGGGAAATTTTATATACTAAATATGGTGCAAAATATGTAGAGCTAACTAATACAACTAGTATAAAGTCCAAGGTATGTCTAGTAGAGATTAACATCGGGTTATACGGAAACCCCAATTACACACTTCCCATAGTCTTTAACCTAGTATTTTATAAAAATAGTAAAATAGTCTATAATGAGACAATCAGTTTATCTAATACTAGTAAAGGATATTCTGTAATGTATCCTAGGTGTATAGATTCCATTAGACTAACAAGAGTATCCACAATAAGTTCATCATTGGCAGTATCTATTAAAGGAGTCTTAGAAACTAACTACACTAACACAAACGACAATCTAAGATACTATATCTACCCAGCAATATACCGCTACAATATTAAACCATATTTCAACCCAATAACGTATTTCCTATCAAGTTCACTCTTTGGATACTATCTATTGATGCCATATCCCGAAATATTTGTTTTAACAGGAGTAATACTACTTATCCTTCAATATCTCGCTTCTACAATGATCCATCGAGTCTATAAACAATAGTATCAGCTATGTATCACGTTTATAATTGATCCATAGACATATCATATCTTAGCAATAATACGGCGTAATATGGTGTTTATGAGTGGTTAAGTGTAGTTTTTGCGAAAAACCAGCGATATATATTAATCGGGTTAGTGGCCTCGCGTATTGTAAAAAGCATTTCCTAGAGTATTTTGATAAGAAAGTCCGGAAGACAATGCGTAAATATAAGATGTTTGGGCCGAAAGAACATATCGTGGTAGC
>CAZVAW010000124.1:0-2647 GCA_964625205.1 uncultured Desulfurococcaceae archaeon | reverse complement strand
CAATGACTAGTAGTAATGCATTCACAATAGTAGAGCCTGGTATTGAGAGGATTAGAAAAGAGAGCTATATAGACGCATGTATATATCCGCCGATACACGGCCTATTATATGGTAAACCAATATTTTAATTTATGAAATACTTGATTATTTAGCCAGAGTATTGTATAGTTTAATAATAGTGTTATAGTATTGTTTCCTAAATGCTCTTAACACCATTGATTCCATATTTTATATTAGTGAATCTCTTCCTTGATTGTCTAATTTAATTGAGTTTTCGAGTAAAGTTTTATATCGTGGTGTTTACATTACTGTCTTGATAAACAGAATAGTAAAACATTACAATAAAGTGATGGGCCTTGATCGAGATCAAGGGTGTTTCAAAGTTTTTCGGTAGTTTTAAAGCTCTTGATAATGTAACGTTTAATGTTAGAAATGGAGAGATCGTTGGATATGTTGGCTTAAATGGTGCTGGTAAAACAACTACTATTAGGATAATTGTTGGTGTTCTTAACCCTAGTTCCGGCGATGTATTTATAAATGGTCATTCTATAACCCGTGAGAAACGTGTAGCATCCAAGTATATTGGCTGGGTTCCAGAACAACCTATTTTCGAACCAGATGCACGTGCTCTTGATTACTTCGTTTACCTTGCAGGATACTATGGTATTAGTGCTTCCGAGGCACGTAGTCTTGGTAAGAAGTTATTAGAGGAAGTAGGGCTTGGCCATGCTCTCGAGCTTAAGCTTAAAGAATATTCTCAGGGTATGAAGAAGAGATTCGCATTAGCTGTTTCTATGATTAATAATCCCGACAACTATGTTTTCGACGAGGTATTAAATGGTCTTGATCCACAAGGTATCGCTTATTTCCGCGAACTAACGCTTAGGCTTAAGAAAAACGGTTGTGCAGTATTGTTCTCATCACATATTCTAAGCGAGGTAGAGGATCTAGCCGATCGTGTAGTGTTTATTCATCGTGGCCGGATAGTTGGAGATATGTCTATGGATGAGATCAAGTCAATGGCTAAACCAGTTTTGAGGATAAGGCTTGATAAGGTAGATGATAAGCTTAAGGACTTGTTAAGCCCCTATGGTAAGGTAGAGTTTGAGAAGAATACTGTGGTGATCGTTAATCCTCCAAGCGATCCATCTGAGATATTAACTACGTTACTTAAAAACGGGTACCGGGTTTTAGAGTATAAGCAGGGCCGTTCACTCGAGGATGTATTCTTTAGGATCATAGGTGTTAGGAAATGATCGGCTCAATCACACCCATACTGTATGATTTTAAAAGAGCCTTCTTCAGAATATCAACTCTACTACTCCTCATACTATTCATATTAGCTGGTATTGGTATGTCTTACCTAGTTGTAAACTCGCTTACACAACAATATCCTTCAACAAATATCGCCGCTATAATAGTTGATGCTAATGGTACTTGTGTTATGGAGGGCTATGTATATGATCTAGCGGGTAACCCGTTAAAAGCCAAACTTACACTTACAGACTCAGATGGAAACCCATTATATGAGGCCGACCTAAACTCTACTTTCTCGATCAGAGACAAGAAACTATGTAGTTTATTCAAGCTAGATGAAATAGAGGGTGTGATCGAGAGTAGTTATGGGGAAACAGATGTACATACGCGTTCATTCTATATGGAGCTTAAAGATGGTGGAGAAGTAGGTTTTATACTCTTATACACTGGTAATACTGGATTCACAATACTTATGGGAGGCCCTGGCCCATGGTGGATGAGTAACCAGACTACGCCACATGAAGTAACTAGAATACCACCATCTGAGGTCGAGTATTATAAAGAGTTTATAAAAAGAGTTATAAGTGCTGAGAACACATCTGGCGTTGCTATATATAGGCTGATCATTGTAAGTAGATCTACTGGTAAAGCTAAGTTTATACTAGGAGTTGTTAACTTCACAAATATGGATATGATGAAGCCCGATCTAATGATCGATTATAGCTTGTATAAGGTAAACATGACTTTTGAGTCCATTGACAACATGGAGATTAATTATGAGAACTTAACATATAATTCCTTGGGTAGTCTCAAGGGTAGTTATGTCAACGTATATGATCTCAGGATCGATAATGAGAATAACGAAGTTATATTGAGGCTTAGATATGATAATGCTACGGATTACCTATCCATGAACTATGCACTCCTACCTGCTGTTGATACTATGTATGTTCAAGGCTTATTGAACTTCAACGTAGGCTTCTCCTTATTCATGCAGTTTTTCCCAATAGTATTCCTATACCTAGCATATGTGTTAATGGCTAAACCACGTAGTACTGGTGCATTAGAGTTTATCGTGGCCCGGCCGATCACTAGATGGGATCTATATTTAACGCGTTTCTTGGCCGGAGTATTAACAGCTATAACTGCCTCAGCCTTATTCCTTATAGGAATTAATCTCGCTAATCAGGTATTACTTGGTGTAACACTAGACCTATATGCTAACACCTTATTATTCCTAGGGCTTATAGCTAGTCTTATAAGCTTCTACGCCCTATGCTACATGATCGCTAGTAGCGTTAGATCGGGGTTGTATTTAGCGCTTTCGATCATACTATACTTGTTATTCGCTATGTTCTGGGGCCTCATAGTAATGATCTATAGCTTCACA
>CAZVAW010000123.1:0-2654 GCA_964625205.1 uncultured Desulfurococcaceae archaeon | reverse complement strand
TGTTGTAGAACTTTAATGTAAATGTAGTGGTATCCCAACCTATAACCTCCATTGTTGTTGAATAGTTCCACGTAGTTGTTGTGAAAGTATCATTTACTAGTGGATATTTAACTTCGAAGTATAAATAAGGATCGCCTAGTTTCGTATGATTTATGTAGAAGCTGGTAGCATTCGCTTCCCATACTGGGTTAAATAACACTTTCTTAAATGGGGCACCCGTGACAACTGTAAATGTTACATTAGCAGTATTAGGTGTTCCTTGCTCACCAACGATTAATAGTCCAGAGCCAGTATTTATTGGAGCTCCACTACTCTCGTTTAACAACTTAGCTAGTAATGTCACTCTACCAGTTGATGGATCGAGATGGGAGGAAATATCTAGTATTACTACGTTCGTGCCGAGGACGTTAACCTTGAAGTTTGTCAGGTTTGTCAAGTTAAATCCATGTCCCTCAACTACTATGTAGTCGCCAGGCGCTGATTGTGTACCCTCAACAAACACGCCTATATAGTAGTTACCAGCATCTATAGCATACGCTGAAGAGTTTGTCAATACATATGTTATTATGTAAGGCACGATTCTAAGCATGCCGTCCATTATGTACTTATTATTATCAAATACGAGGAATACAGTATACGTTAAGCCTCCGTAAGGTAGCTCCGGTAGATCCACAATACCATCGATTGTACCGTCTGGGTTATAGTTAATATATGCGAAAGTATCTAATGCAAAATAATTTGACAAGTTCAACGATACTACATAATGTATCACGTCGAGATATTCGTATGGTACATTGTGCGCTATGAAACTAATTTGATCACCAGGATTTATATCTATGGTCCCGACCATATCTATAGGTACTATGTCTAAGGATGACAATACTTGTAGGAATGGGGATCTAATGTATTGTACTCCTGGATTACCCCTATCACCGCTTGTAACATTTAATGTTATATCTACTGTATCATTTGAATAGGTGAAATAAATATTGAATGTATAGAAGGCTGCCAAATACATTGTTTCAAAGTCTTCCGTGGATGGTGCATAATCGATTAGATAATAACCATAATACTTGAACGTTGAACTATTAACTTTATAGCTTTCACTACTAATAAAGGGCCCGCCTGTTGTATTTGAACCTGCCGTTATATTTACTAGTAGGTATTTTTCGCTTGCATTATAGTAGTTTATCATGTAGAATAATGTCTTATTATCTTCAGTTACGTTGATATCTAGAGATAGGCCTACAATATTTCTAACTTTTTCAAAGAATCTTTCTAACGAAACAGTGATAGTAACATTATCATTGTATTTTATTCTTGGGGGGTTTACATCGATAAACACGTCAGAGTCTTCTACCTTTATGTATGTTAGAGTATTTGATGAAACCCTGGCATCCCACTCAGCGGCGTTAAATATCTTAACGTAGAGTTTTTTGCCATATAAGTTAACTTGGAATCTTGGAGATCGCTCGCCAAGATAAACGTTTTGTATAAAGGTAGCATTTGACAAATCTAATAGTGTCTTGTTTATTTTTATAGCTATTAACGTTATATCGACTAAGCTGCCATTGCGGTATATTTTGGGTTCAATATATAAACTACGAGATGGTGTATCACTCCAATTGGTCTTCTTCGTTAGATCTATAACTGCCGAATTAAAGTAATCCGGAGAGGTAGGTGAGAAGGTGTTATTATAACCTATCGGTAGGAACACGCCACCAGTACTGGGAGCTGATGTATTTTGCGGAAATATAAACGAAATTCTAATCAATGGCCACGTAATTACTGATCTGTTGATATAAATCCTTAGTATACCATCGTCAGTCAATGTCACTGGAAGAAATACTGGTCCAGACCAGTTAAGAGCGGTTGTTGGAAAACTTGCCTTTAAATAAATACCAGTATCTCCTATAACATTCTGAGCTTTACCCGGTATAGGTATTATGACTATTGATATGAATAGTAGGATCAAGGTCAATACTGATAATGCTCTCTCCATGGTAATCACCCTTCACCCATATGTAAAGATAACACAAATATTTTTGTTTATAAATAATAGTATATAAGCATTTCCCATAATGTCTAAATCACAAATTTAGAAGACAATTGATTCAACGAATCAATAATTCGACAAAAGTCTAATGAAAGGCAATTATAACACACGATAGCAATAATCAAGGCTAGTAATATATATCAAGTATATAACGAGTCAATAGAAAAGGTGTTTTTACAGTGAAGAGAATATGGCCAAAAATAACAAAGATATACTGGGACCCAGATTATGACATACCAGTAATCAGGCCTCGAAGTGAACAAGTCGATCTATTCTATGTTTTAAAACTGACTGAGCCCGGAGATGCTCGGCCGGGTTTTCCACGTGATTATGAAAGGTTGAGAAAGTCTATAGAGTATGAATTAGGAACTGATAAATTATATAAGGAGTTATTTGAATCGAAATTTATTTTATTAAATAAAGTACCACATTGGGATCAGATGTGGGAAGTAGTAGCATCCGGTAATGTGTGGGGACAACTATACTACGACCCTTATAGAGTGAGGTGGAGGTTTAGATTAACATTTGCTGGTGCATACTATGGTGTGGAGAACAATATAGTTGAGAAGATCATTGTTCATTGGAGAATTAGGAAGGG
>CAZVAW010000122.1:0-2656 GCA_964625205.1 uncultured Desulfurococcaceae archaeon | reverse complement strand
CTCTCACTATTCTCGGGGTCATAGACGTTCTCGAAATCACCATCAACTATGAATCCATAAGCATAGACTCCAGGCCAAAGAGGTATTACTGCGTAGCCTCTATCTCCTTTCTTATCTAACCATTTATAGCCAGGGTATAAGCTTGTGAAATCTCCTATTAAATAGATCCTTTTAACATCCTTAGGCCATGGTCTACTAAATTCTACGAGGAAACGGGCCGGCCGATCCTCTATCCTCTCTCTACCGATAACCCTATACACCCTAACTATACACCATAGACTGCGGAGTTTATACGAGATTGGTATTAAAGGCAATAATCGTTATAAGTATTGCTTCAGTAAAATTATATCTAAGTTGTTAGGTGGTTATAATGAACAAGCACGTGTATATATTGCTTCTCATATTTATCATAGGGTTCTCGCTACAAACACCTATTATAAATAGCTCACAAAACAACATAACACCTCTATATGAGGCTAAGCATAAAACGATACCAGACACACTACCATGGTATCCGATCGTGGTATTCGGCGATAATAGGCCGGAAAATACTAGTGATCAAAAACTACCAAGTATATTTTATAAGATAATCGAAGAATTTGATACCATACAACCAATAGCCGTTATCGGGACAGGCGATCACGTAGGCATGGGCTATGAATATCAATATGAGGAGCTCTATAGGGTTTTCAATGAGACTAATCTCGAAAACATATGGATGGCTATAGGAAACCATGACATTGACGTCGCAGAAGGTAGGAGTAACTGGGCTAAATATATTGGGCCGGAATACTACTACGTTGACGATATACCGGGTTGGAGGATCGCAGTTGTAGACTCTGAAACTAATCTATGGGCTAATTGGAAAAACCAATTACTAGCGATGTATGAAAACCTTAGCAATCGATCACTGATATTCGTTTTCCATCGTCCAGCATTTCCGGACGTTGATCATAACCTAGCATCTGATCGTATCAATACTTTACTCAACGTATTCAAAAGCAATGGTTACCCGAAAATAGTGTTACAAGGACATTGGCATGGATGGGCTTATGAAATCAAATATAATGTTACGTGGATAATAACTGGTGGTGGAGGAGCACCTCTATACACTTACGGTGTACCAGCACCGGAGAATGGCGAGGTTGTTGTAGGCAAGTATCACTATCTAGTACTGATCCTCTATCCTAACCAGACTTTCCAGTTCTACCCAGTATTAATGGGTGTGGGATCTATTAGCGTTGACAAAGTTAATGAAACAACATACATTATCACTAATAATAAGCTCGACATACATGGAAACCCAGTAGCGATGCCGGTTAGGATTAAGCACGTAGTGTCTGGAGTTGAAATAGACACGGTTCTTATGGCGCCACCTAAATCTAAAGTATATGTTACATACTTGATAAATGGGAATACGGTTAAAGTCTTATGTAACGCTAGTAAATGGTATGTATACCTATATGACTTGGAGAACCCCGACGCCTCACCAGTCTATACCCCAGTTGATGATCAAGTAGTGTTTACGGCTGAGATCCCAGTAGAGACTGAGACAACAACACCCACGACAACGCCGGAGAATATTTCAATAGAAACAAATACTACAACCCCACAAACGACGAGTAAAACTACAACCACGTCTACCCCTAGTAAAACTACAACTACTTCTACGACGATAAAAGCAGAGGAAGGAGTCGATCCATACGTGTTAGCTATAACAGCTATAGCGTTAATACTAGTAGTCGGTACTATAACATGGTATTATATGTTCCGTAGGTAATATTGCCTCTAAACTATTTTTACAAATCCACTAGATGCTGAGATAATCTTATTATGTAATATGGTAGAGAATTATTGATAGAGGTGTATAGTTGCTTTGCGTAGAACTACTCTTATACTGGTTATACTTGTAGTATTAATAGTTATAGGTATAGTTGCTTATGGTGTATATACCGCTATAGATTGGGATATGGATGGTTTACCCACTATAGATGAGTTCACATATGGTACTAATCCACGTAAAGCAGATACTGATGGAGACGGTATTAACGATGGAGATGAAATAAACTTATATAAAACCAACCCGTTAAAACCCGATACTGATGGAGATGGTTTAACTGATCTTGAGGAGGTCACCATATACCTTACTGATCCATTAAAAATAGATACTGATGGAGATAAACTCAACGATTCAACAGAAGCCCTGATATATCATACTAACCCTAGATCCTATGACACCGATAACGATAATATAACCGATTACGACGAGATCATGTTATACGATACAAACCCGTTAACAAACGATACCGATCACGATGGTTTAAACGACTATGTCGAACTAAAAACGTATCATACTGATCCTAGGAAAAACGATACTGACGAGGATGGCCTACTTGATCTAGAGGAGATAAAGATAGGAACTGATCCGTCGAAGAAAGACACTGATGAGGATGGCTATATAGATTCCGAAGATCTCTTTCCATTATTTAATGTAGGGATAAATCTCACTATTGCAAATTGGACAGAACTATTCCCTGCTGATGGGTTCTTCGGCTACGGAGATCCTTATTTCATTGTTAAGATAGAGTATAAGATAGGTAATAAGTTCTATGAAATAAACGCTACATTAATAGGTGGCGTTGATATAGACTCGGCT
>CAZVAW010000121.1:0-2657 GCA_964625205.1 uncultured Desulfurococcaceae archaeon | reverse complement strand
TAAAACCACGTACCAGTGTCCATCAATGGTATTATCGCTAATCAAGTATACTGGATTACCTATCTGGTAATATACTCTATCTACAATCTGGTGACTAGATAAATCGATTATAGTTAGGTAATAGTCAGTTGAATAATATACTAGGTACATTGTATCATTATACTCTATGTTAACGACACGCATCATATATGGTGGTGGATAATTTATCTCGGTCAAGTTATAGCCTTTTTCACCCACTTCAGCAAGCCATAAGGTACCATCATTTTTCTCAACAATACCATAGTATGTATTGTTTCTAGCAATAAAGGATGAGCTATCAGTTGCCATGAACAATCTATAGCTCTTATTCTCTACAACATCCATAATATAATAGTATGCATCACTGTAGTTGTAGTATAGTATCGTGGATATTGAAGCAAATTTTTTATCCATGGTACCGATGTACTCGATATTATCCGTTATATTGTTTGGATCGAATATCCATCTAAAGGTTTTCTTAGTAGGTATATCCTCTACTATCGCGATCGCGTGTGTTTTGTTTAACCATTCAAGGGACAATAGCCTAGCCTTTGTTCCATTTATACTGTATTCTCTACTCTGTAATATCGTCTTAGTAAATGGATTGTATATGTCCATAAAGACCAGATTATAGCTTGGATTTGTCGACAAAGTGATAGCTAGTGTATAATTATATTCAATCGTATACGCCTCATACATACGGTTGCTGACACTACGTAATCGTGTTATCTTATTAAGCTTAGTATCAACAAGGTCGACTGCTCCATAACCTGGGACTGCGTAGAATCTCTGATGATAAAACTTATCTATTTTAAAAGCTGATGGGAAACCAGGATAGGCTACAATACCTCCTAACGAGTCGCCAGTATATATGTCGTAGGAGTCACTCGTAGATGTTAATACATAGTAAGTCTCATTACCTACAGTGTAAATAACCGTGCCCGTCGTTTGACCTATGTTGCCTATATAGGTTAGATAACTTAGCAAATGCCTTGTCCCCGTAGCACTTGATGCTTGTGTTACTGATGATAAGGATAGCGGTGCTAGTATGGATAGGAGTAGTGTGGATAGAACACATAAGGTTAAGATCATATCACGAGACACGACTAAACTCCACACTACTACATTGAGTGAAGAAATATGATATTCTCTACATAATAAATTTTATCCATAAAAAGCAATTTGACTTGAAATTTTTTCTTATAATGAAACATTTTTACATTAGTAAAGAAAGGATATAATTAAGACAATCTGATATAATGATCCATTTTGATTGGCCTCTCATAATCTGTGGAGATAAAGTGTTCTTATCTACTGTTTATCGTCACTCATGAGAGTCTTAACTCCTTGATACGATAACTATATTGAGAAGGAAATAGAGTCTCTTATAGTGACTGATTGTAATCAAGCCATAGAACTTAAAATAAATATGAATAAATATGCGAGGAGGAATTCGGATATAAGAAGTAGAAGCCGCCGCCGGGATTCGAACCCGGGACCTCCACCTTACCAGGGTGGCGCTCTACCAGCTGAGCTACGGCGGCATTTCATATTATCCATAGTCGTATCCTAGTTTATAAGCATTCTTTCATAGTACTCTATTGCTTTTATTCCTCGGGGGTTATGATCTCTTTTTTGAATCCTATGAATTTATTCCATGCTAAGTGTGCTAGGAATCCAGCGTCTGGTTTTGGCTCCATGTCCGGGTATGCTTCTTCTTTATAGGTATAATCTACTACTTCTCCGACAAACCATGTATGGTCTCCATAGTCTCGTGAATCTATTACTTTGCATTCAAGATTAGCCAGGGCGTTCTTGATTATGGGTGTTTTTACTTTCTTAGCAGGGCCTAATACGAGGTTTGTCTTCTTAAGTTTCTCAGGCCCAGATTCTGTACCAACTATCCATACATCTCTAACCATGCTAGTATCTGGGACACTAACTACGAACTCGCCATATTTGCTTATGAGTTTATGTGTATATCTTTTTGGGGAGACAGCTACTCCAACAAGGAATGGTTCGGCAGATAATATTGTAACCCAATCCGCAGCCATAACGTTGGCCTCCTCACTCCATACTCCAGAAACTATTAGATACGTTCTCATGGGATAGAGAAGCCTATAGCTCATAAGAAGTATCACCAATTAACCAAAATATATCCTGACATATATAGGCGTTATCGAAGACATTGAGACGAAACAAACAACCCTTATATAACAGTATTTTTACCTAAAGTCGAGAACAAAAACCCTCCAAAGTGTTACTTATTGAATATGAATAGTGTATAGACTAAGTGTGTAAAAGCTTCTATAACACTTAAACTACAATATATTTGTTAATTGAGCATACATTCTTTATAAGGAGAAACAGGGCAAATAGGGAAACCCTACACAGAAGGCCAGGAAGCTAATAAAAACTAAGTAGAACAGTGTATCGGATTCTCTAGTACGAGTTAGGGGAAGCAAAACAATAGGATGATACCCCTCCTGATTCAATAAGTTACAAGGATTATTAGAAGAATAAGATATTAGAGCCGGGGGCGGGATTCGAACCCGCGATATAGCGGGTTTCTGTGGAACCCCCAGGAAGCTGGCCCTGCAGCCCGCCGCCTTAGACCGCTCGGCCACCCCGGCTTTCTC
>CAZVAW010000120.1:0-2677 GCA_964625205.1 uncultured Desulfurococcaceae archaeon | reverse complement strand
GCACAAAAAACTATTAGTAAATCAGTAAACGTGACCGATGCTATGCTTGACTATATAGCTAGAATAATACGCGCAACTAGGCCAGAGATAGTAAATGCCGTGAAAAGATATTTTGAACTTGGTGCAAGCCCACGTGCTGGTATAATGTTGGTTAAAGCGGCTAAGGCATTAGCTGCTATCCGTGGCAGTGATCGTGTTGAACATATTGATTTAGAGAAGGCGATATTTCCTGTTCTTAATCATCGTGTAATACCAAGTGTTGATCTGATAATAGAATATGGTGGAGACTTTGCTGCAAGGATAAGAGTTATTCAAGAAGGATTAAAATATGCTATTGAAAGCGTCACGTAATTACTTAGACACGGTGTAAGAATTGATCGTGTTTGATAGAGTACTAGTTCGCGGATATGATGGTAAAGACTATGAATTAACTTTCCACATACCATCTTCCTCAACAACCCTATTGGTTTTACCAGGTACTATTAATATAAAAACAATTGCAAAACTCTTAACTGGGCTCGAAAAACCCAAAAAAGGCATTATAAGATACGAATTTGGTAAAGAGGAAAAATTCGGATCAACACTTTATGAACCAGGTTTCCTAGACGACCCCTACGTAAACATTTATGAATTACTACATAGTTTATTAGAAGCAGGAGCTGCCAACGAGATATTAAGGATATGTGAAGGACTAGGTTTTAGGATAAATAAAGAAACACTTAACATCGAACTGCCAAGGTCTTTGAGGAAATTAATAAGTATATTATACACATTGCACAGCAGAGGTAAGTTATCTGTCCTTATAGAACCTTTTGCCGAGTTAGACGATACAATGCTCGCTATTTTGAATCATGAAATGAGGAGATTAAACAACAATGGCAAAACCATAGTAGCAATAACAAATAACTCGGTATATCTTAGGACAGAGATCGACCTATATGATTATGCCATTGTAATTAATAGAGATGGAAAAATAGTTAGCGGTGATAAGGAAAAGTTTAAGGGCAAGGAGATCCTGCGTAACACCTACGTGTATGAAGTTAGAGGTAAACAAGAATTCATAGAGAAGATAATCGGAATACCTGGGTTGAAAGGGTTTATTAAACTAACAAAGAATCACTACTGGGTTTTTGTAGAAAGAGGATATAAACATTTGATTGCTCAATCACTACATGATTGTTTAAAAGAAAAACTAATCATCCGTTATCGGTTTATCGGGCAACAAAAGATTAGGGGATAAATGGTGAAAATTACCGAATTATTAAACATTATTTTATTCTCATTAATAAGTATAGTTTTCGTTTTGTTTCCTTTCTATGCACCACTCTATGACAGTAGCATTAAACTGCTTTATATAGGTCATCTACTTTATATGATAGGGCTTTACCTTTATCTAACAAATTACCCAGTAGATCTAGGTTCATACGCTAAAGTTTACCTTTTAAATGCTGATAGTAATAGGAGAAAGAAGTATGTGATAAAAACCGTATATTCTTATTTCATTAACGTAAATCTTTACGTGGTGTTATTAACAATACTTACTTGGACTGTTGTTAGAGGAGACTTTAGAGTAGAAATTTTTAACTTGCTATACACACCACAGCATAAAAGTTTCCTTGTAAGTGGTATTACACAGTATGTTTTTATGAATTTGCTTTATACCTCGATTTTCGCATTACTACTTGTTTTTACTAATAGAATATACGCCGTTTTACTTACATTTATATTGGAAATATACGGTCTAATGACCGATAATTATCTATTATCACCCATTATCATATATCCACAGATCAGTTTTTCTACTATACTCGTTAGCATTATTATTTCATTATGTGTTATCACTATAATTCACATGAGGTGGGATAAATGGATTTTAAAACGTATTTGATCAGTTATTTTATAGCGTTATTATCGTTATCGGTCATGTTCGGTATAATATATACTGATCATTTCACCGTATCACATGAAGAGGTAAAACCCATTAATAGGTATGTATTACTGGTATATGATAAAACAACTAATAAAGTATTCATTACTGATTATCTAATATATAAGATAGAATATATCGATCCACAATTATATACTTTGGAGGCCAAAATAATCTATAAATGTGAGAATTTATCATTTTCAGGTATACCTTTGAAAAACATTATTATAAAAGCCTCGCCTTCAGAGTCATATCCAATAATCCCACCTAAGAAAATAATGTCTTTTGCTGATTACTATAGTTTAATTGAAGGAAAATATAGTTTTAGTATATTAAGTGAAGGACTTAAGAATTATAGTGGGATATTTCATAGAGTAGTTAACGGGTATCTACTAGTGATAATTAAGTATTACGTTGATTCACTCGTTTTAATCGACGTTACAAAATACGTACCGCCAGCTATTTATTATCCTAATCAACCACCAACTACTGATCTCTTAATAAACATGGTTGTAGAAGCCTCTAATAATGATCTGTACGCAGTAACCCTCATATATGCGTTTAGGACGATAATTAACGATAATACAGAGATAATTATTTATTTGAATCACATTCTCTCAGCGAAAAACCTTCATTTAGACTATCTTGCTTATAGTTGGATCATATTATTTATATTAATTGAGATCTACGAACCAAGGGCTATAGTTATATTCGCTAAAACGTTATTCTATAGATCCCGAGCCTTACCAA
>CAZVAW010000119.1:0-2801 GCA_964625205.1 uncultured Desulfurococcaceae archaeon | reverse complement strand
TCCCAATGTCGTAGCATTTTCTTGATTTTTGGTTTTACCTCTATCTCGAGATCTAGTTTTAACGCAATCTCACTTTCGCGTAACCGACATATAAGTTTCTCGATATCAATGCTGAGATCTTCGCCATCTATATTGAATCGTTTCATTTTACTGATTAGTTCATTTAGTAGTGTCTCGAACTCTTTGACCTTATTATCTAGTTTTTGCATCATATGTTTAACAAGGTCTTCTTCAAATCTCTTTTCAGCTATTAATTGGTACTCTACTATCGTCTTATGTAAATAGTTTAATAACCCAACGGAATCAACTATTAATCCGAACTTTTTCTCAATATTATCTTTCCTATATGGACGGTTAACACGTGCTATTGCTTGTAAAAGACGATGACCATATAGGAACTTGTCGAGATACATGACTTTTAAACGTGGTGCGTCAAAGCCAGTGATAAGCATCTCAGTAACTATTAGTATTCTTGGATATTCTTCTTCCTTAAACTTTCTCTGTATCTCAGCATTCACTACATCGGGATCTCTAATGTTTTTCCATCTCTTAAATAATTCTTCACGGAATTCGATTATTTCCTGTGGATCATTATGTTGATACGTCATTACAACTTCAACCCACTTCTCGGGATCCTTTATGCCCTTCTTCTTAAGCTCATCAACTACGTATTTCCATAGTGTTACACATGCTTTTCTACTAGCTGTTACTATCATAGCTTTAAACGCGAAGTTCTCAGTATCACTCCGTAATCTATTCACTATGTATTTGGCGAGAACAGCTAATCTCTTCTCGTTCTCTAGGAAAACTTTCAATGCATTAATATGTCTCCTGATCTCGGTAGGTAGTGCTTTCAAAAGCTCTGGATCATCGAATACCTCCTCCTCTTCTAAAACACTATATCCCTTACTACTATATTCCTTGATCCATGCATCAATGAATTTCTTAATATCTTGTTCGTCAACCAATATTTTCATATCCTTGGTTTCTCGAATAACATCATATACTATTGGAATAGTATCTCCATCTCTGATCGAGTCATTTATGAAATATACGTCTAAGTATAACTCGCCTTTTTCGGGTTCAGCAAATTCTACAAATGTATTTCGTTCATATGTAAATACGGGTGTTCCGGTAAATGCTATACGTATCGCGTTTGGAAATAATGTTTTAACCATAGACGCTAGTTTACCATATTGACTTCTATGGGCCTCATCTATTAAGAATAGTATCTCACGCTTGTTTATCCTAACACCCTCTTGTATAAGATCATTCATTTTCTCTGGCTGAAACTTCTGCAAAATAACAACATATACTCCACGAACAGCTATATATCCTGCTTTCTCCTCACTCTCATAGATTTTCCTAATAAGATCCTTTAACTCTTCAATATTCTCGATAACTTTAACTTCAAAATTCTTAGGACTAATCTTCCCTATAAACTCCTCTACAAGTTGTCTCTGCAACTCTCTACGATCAACCATGAAGAATACAATAGGATATCGCTCATGGAATTCCTCATAGAAGCGGTTAGCTGTAAAGAACATTGTAAGAGATTTACCACTACCCTGCCAATGCCATATCAATCCCCTATTACAGCTAGTTTTACCCATCAAATAATCTCGTGCTCTCTCGATGATCTTCTCAGTTGCCCGATATTGTTGATGACGAGCCACTATCTTCCGATCTCCAAGATAAAAGATGTACCATTTAAGGATCTTCAATAAAATCTCTGGTCTAAGTAGATCATGTATATCTTCTACACGTGACCCGTCTTCTCTTTCAACAACCCATTTCTGCGTGAAGACGGGGAGATCACGGCTCTGGAGAGGCTGTGCGGGCATATAGAGTTTTTCATCAGCATAAGCAATAGCTAATTGAACATACTTGAAGAGTTGTGGAGACTCATACATATACCTTTTAAGTTGCTCAACAGCTTTATCAACAGGATACTCTCCAATACTCGGTTCTTCTGGTAAACTGGTTGAAGACTTAGCCTCGATCACAACGATGGGGAAGCCATTAATAAACAATACTATGTCTGGCCTATTAGGGTGGTAGCGGCCAGGAAAACTAACCTCTCTACCATAGTAAAAGACGTTATTTTCTACATTATCGAAATCAATTAACTTGATCAAACGATCCCTACCTTTATAATTAACAATAACACCCTCCCGAAGAATACGTAGAAACTCACGATCATCAGTCAATGCTACTTGATCTTTAACACGATTCAAAATCTCTCTTTTCCCATGATCCTTTAAACCAGTTAAAGCCTCCTTGTTAAGTTTTTCAAAAACCTCCTCATAAACCTCCCAATGAACAACCTCACGCAAATAGGGCCTAGCATTAGGATCCAAGCCATACTTACGACCATCAACCCAGCCCAAACTTTCCAATACCCTAGTTAAAATCCTAACATCAACAGCCTCCCTAACCACAGGAGGAGACAAGAAATACCACCCCACTAAGAAACACGCTCAACCTTAACCCTAACCCGACCAGTCAATAACAAGTTCATCAAACCCTTCTTAAGACGTTCTAGTTTTTCTTTTCGCTTCTTTTCAAGCTGAATCCATCTGTCAATACTCATTAGAATGTTAGTGATTTTCTTTTGTTCTTCAAGCGGTGGAAGAGGAATCTTTAGATTTTCAAGAGCATTTCGTGGAACTCTACGTCTGCCTGTTGTTCCAGTCATTCTATATTCTAGGATTTTACGATATTTGTCACATTTTAGGAGGTAAAATAGGAAAAACCTATCAATTATATCTGTGTGTGGTGATATAGGAAATACTTCAGTA
>CAZVAW010000118.1:0-2828 GCA_964625205.1 uncultured Desulfurococcaceae archaeon | reverse complement strand
GCAATACTCGATTCTATTACCAAATACACTTATTATCAAGAACTATTTTCGAGTTAAAAGAGGTTAGTGAAGCTATTGGTTTAGATCCATTGTCTTCTCTCAAGGGATATTATGGTGTTAAAACGATCAAAGAATACTATCTATTGGCGAACGGCTATGCGGATCGAATTGGGGGGCTTATAAGTGATAAGTTATTGACAGTAAGTAAAAACTATACACGCGACGTTATTAAGAGAACTGGCTTTGACCTAGAGGATCATGTAGACTACATACCTAATGCAACAACGTGGAACATTCCAGATCTCCTAGAGTATAATAGAAGACTTCATCCCGAAATAAGTAACAAACTATTATTCGATGAAGTAATAGCCAATGGTAGGAAAGAGTTAAGAAAATACCTACTCCTACACGGGCTTGAGAAAATATGTGAAAACGAGCCAGTTATAGAGGATCGTAGCGTTAGAGAGTATATTGAGAAACTAGATTGGCCACCATTCAAAGAAGGTGGTAGAGTAGAATCTTTCACCACAGACGGTCCGTTAATAATATCAACTGGTAGATTAGCTAGGCAAAAAGGAGTACATATACTTCTTAGAGGCATTGAAGACTTAATTATGAGGGTTCCAGAGATTCGTATAGTATTATTTCTACTACCTGTCTGGAGTGATAAGAAATTATTAGATAATGTGATCGAGGCCGTGTTAATGTTTAGAGAGAATCTACGCGTGGTATTTGGTAAAGTCTATAGCATATATAGTTTAGCCCACTTAGCCACAAACATAATGTTAGCTCCAAGTATCTATGAACCATTTGGCTTAATGGCTTTAGAGGCAATGGCGGCCGGCGCACCAGTTGTTGCTAGTAAAGTAGGTGGTTTAGCCGAGACAGTAGTTGATATTACACGTTACGGTGGAATGGGGACTGGCCTACATGTAGAACCAGGTGATCATAGGGATCTAGTTGAGAAAACGGCTGATCTAGTATTGTTTATGGAAACACAATACTATAAGCCATGGAGTAAGGAATGGGTTGATCTTGTTGAGAGAATAGATAATAAGGTGTTAAAAGAACTACTCTTATCGAACCCCGAGATACCATTACTTATTAGGAGATCGTGTATTAAACGTGCAGAGGAATACAACTGGGAGGCTTCAGCGGAGAAAGCGTTAAAGATCTATACTGGTGGGTAATAGTATGAGGAAAAAAGGTATTAGGGTTAAACGTGAGCAATGGCTTAGATCAAAACCACTACGTACCATAGAGGATTATGAAGTAGATGATAATGGAAACATCGTTTTAATTGTAGAGGTTGAGGAAAAAGGCGTATTAGCTAAAATACTCAAGTTATTCTCAATAGTTCCTCCTCCAAAGTATAAGAAGATTGTCTTGGATAGAATAGGTTCTAAAGTATGGCTTTTATGTGATGGAAAACACACGATCGACGATATAGTTAGAGTTGTTATGAAAGAAACTGGTCTTTCACGTAGAAACGTCGAAATAGCAGTATATAATTATATTAATCAATTAGTGATGAAAGGGCTGGTGCAACTCCAGATTCCTTTGGAGGAGGACTCTAGTGGCTAAAGAGATCATATGGAATAACGTAGCCGTAAAACTGCCTTCTCGATGGGAAGTAACTAGTGAAGGAGGCTCTAAACTCTACGGGGTAATAGTTATTGCACCCGAAGAGGGAGCTAAGCTCGAGATCTATTGGAAACATAAAGTTAGAAAAAAACATTTGAAAGAGCATGAGAAGTATGTTAAGAAACTAGTTAGTAAGGGTTTTGAGAAAATAGCTCGTAGAAAAACAAGTGTTAATGGACATAACGTCATAATCGAGTACTTGAAAAGCGGTGATGTTAAAGTATTTGTGGCCACATGGAATTGCAATGAAACAGATCGCTTTTTCATAGTACAACTTGATGGAACAAAAGCTTCACAAGCACTCTTTACTGAGTTATTAAACTCCATTAACTGCCACCCAGCCCAAGACGAGAAATTAGCATGGCGTTTAATGGGTATAGGAATCACTCTCTATACGGATTATAGTGTGATCTATCGCGAGTTTAAAATCGGTTATAGTATGGCTCATTTCGTATCTAAAGATATGAAAGTCCATGTTATACAATATGCTGTGCCAGAATATGTACTAGAATCTGGCGAGCAAACCCTTGAAACTCTGCGTGAGAGACACTTGAAAATGATCCTTCCACGTTTTACTTTCCTTGATGAGGCATGGCGTAATAACCATATTGAATATATTATTAAAAACCGTGTTATTAAGAGGATCAAATATGGATACCTACTTG
Organism: uncultured Desulfurococcaceae archaeon; assembly: GCA_964625205.1. Taxonomy (GTDB): domain Archaea; phylum Thermoproteota; class Thermoprotei_A; order Sulfolobales; family Desulfurococcaceae; genus CAZVAW01. Next base: position 519 of record CAZVAW010000118.1, on the reverse strand, counting down.
AGAAAATAATCAATTGTAGAAAACCAAAATATGTACAAGTAACACTAGTGAAGACGCCGAGTAAGAGGTTAGATGAAGCTAGAGATATAGTTGAGAGCGTGACTTGTGTTGAATGGTAAACCAAGGATTCCGGTTGAAAAAGCATTACTCGACCTTTTACGCGAGTATGGTACAACATTAGATGATCTATTAGTTGCGATGAAAACCGAGAACCTTGATGTATACGAGGAGTTGATCAAGAGAATAGCAATGCCTAGTAAAGACGCTATAGCATACATATATAGTCTACCATGGAAACTAGTAGCACTGACACTATTCACGTTACAAGCACTCTATATTGTTAATCCATCCGGCCTCTACAAAGGATACTTATTGGACCCTCCACGTGAACAAGTAATTATCACTAATAATAAGGCTTCATATAAGTCGATCCTAGTTTTGATTACACGTTTAAAAAACCTAATATAACACGAGCAACACGTATATATTGTTGTTGATACTAGTAAGTAAATAGCCCGG
>CAZVAW010000117.1:0-2975 GCA_964625205.1 uncultured Desulfurococcaceae archaeon | reverse complement strand
CTCATAGTCGCTATACTTCTGCTTAGCTATGCAACGCAAAGATTCAAATACCTTTTCGATTGATTGTTTAGAGTTATAATTTGGCCAGATTATCGTGACTTTCACGTCTGGAAACCCTGGTGCCTTCTGTATTCCATTATGTGTTTTCTGGGCAAATCGGATTGCATGATTTTAAGTTTGTCTATAAGGAACTCCTTGATTTGTTCATGTCGTCGTTTTAGGAACTCTGTACTTAAACTATCTATAAGGCGGTCTTTATGTATTCTAACGCGTGAACTATACCACGCATGGTAAGCTATAACCCTATTGTTAAACGTATACGCCGTTAACGGGAATAGTTCTTTGAGCATAACCGGTTTGAGATATAGGATCCTTCCTAGACATGCATATGCTAGACTATGGTACGGTTCTGGGGTTCTGCTATACTTAGCTATTATATAGTTGAATGTGCAGTACCTTCCAGCTAATTCAATGATCTCCTTAGGTCTTAAGATTAGCATTGATGCGTGTACAGCTAATGGAGCGAATCTAAAGTATTTCTCATCAAGTTTTATTAGATCATGTGGTCCTGCGAGAACAAACTTCTCTCTTCTCATAAGCGCTAATACATCGTCAATACAGGATACTAGCGTTACATCGTTGTCGAGGATTACCAAAAATTCTTTTCCTAACCGTGATGAATAGTCTATGAGGTATTGAATCGCTAACACATGATCTCTATATACGCTAGCATTATAGAGCAGCTTGCATCGGTACTTCTTACACATTCTTCTTACTTTCATTAACACAAAGTGGTGAGATCCATTATCAAGAACTATCAAAGGTTTCTCTGGGTATAGTCTTCGTATGGACTCTAGTGCCAAAAGGAGGAAGTCTGGCGCATTAAGATGCACAACTGCGAAAAGTACTGAGTTTCTATTCAGAGCAGTATCAAGTACGGTTTTGATATGTTTGTAATAATGAATGTATTTGAATATGTAATTATAGCGTGCACGGCTATGCTCAGGCAGCGCTAGTCCTATTACCCTAAGTACTAAATACAATAGTATTGCCGGATCTATTAATTCGCGGTGTTTCATCATTCTATGTCTTGAGATCCACATATCGCTTCCGCCCAATATTATTGTCTAGTCTATATCAACTCTTACTACTCATAACGTTATTCCAAAGCGACGTTTAACGTATTCTTTCAGTATATTCGGGTAATCGCCCCATAATTTCGGATCGTATTTTCCAATATCTTTACGTTTTCGTAGTTGAGACACGAACTTGAGTGCTGCTTCGTTTATATCCTCTACCCCAAAGTCTTCCTTTATTCTGATCTTGATATATTCATAGAGCTCTATCTTGCCAAGCAAACCCTTTCTACGCATTTCCCACCAATACTTCCATTCAAGTAATCTTAGCGGAGGCTTTACTGTTCTCAGGTGAAGTGAAAGCGGCTTTTTAATGTCTATTCTCTTATGGTATATTGGGGTATAGAGGAACTCGAAGTACCCTACAGGTATGAATTTTACCTTAGGTGACCAAGTTATCAGCCAGTGTTCGATATGTAAGGGCTTATCTATGTTAATATGAAATAGGTCTAGTTCGAAGTTTATGTGTGGCCAGTAGACATTGTAGTACTTTCTAGGGTCAAGGGACTGTATTAAGTTCTTTATTGTAGGTATCATTTCCTCGCGCGCTACGTAATCGCCATCCCATCTCAGTATCCATTTACATTTGGCTAGCTTTAATGCCTTGTTTGAAACCGCTATATAGTCAGGATCAAAATCCCTAACATGCACTATGTTTAGCCCGTAATCTCCCTTTATCCTATCGATTATTTCCGGCGTTTTATCAATCCTAGACTGATCTATTATTACATATTCATAAACAAGATCCTTTATGGAGAGTATCGACGGCTCTATCCACCACTCTTCATCTTTAACTCTCATTATAGCAGAGATACACTCGTCCCGACCATATTTATCAGCCGGTTTTACAAGACCGAGCGATACAGCCAGTTCCCCAGCTAGATTTCTTAGAAACCTAGCGCCCCTAATACCCAGCACCTTACGTCCGAAAGCAAGCGCATAGCCAAGTAGCTTACTCATTCTATATCCCGTAGTTTACGGATAGTGCTTCTACATAATAGTACTGTACCTAAATGTAGTGCAAGATCATAGATATTCTTCATAGCCTTAGGCTTATTGAGCGTAAGTATATGCACCATGATCTCAGTAATGTCTCTAAGCATAGCAATACTACAACGAATAAGGTACTCGCTTAGTGGCATGTGAAAATCGTGTTCATATGCAAGCATACACCTAGTCCTACTCATACCAGTACTCATTTTTCTTATCCTTTCCATAGTTATCTTAGAAAGCGGTATTAAGTGATACACAAGGGCATTCTTGGAGAAACAAACCCGAAAGCCTTTGTCCAAAGCCCTCATGACAAAATCCCATTCTTCGCCGCTCAGCATCATACCTTTAACGCGTCCTAACCAAGGTTTGAACCCCTTGATAGCCTCGAGAACAGTCTTGTCAATAGCAAAGTTGCAGCCATAGACGTAATCCGCGGGATTTCTTGTTTTTCCTGAGAGGTATACAAGATCATTTCTTACTGCAACAAGACCCCCTAGGATACGCTCATCCCACCACTTTGGTAATCCGTACCCAGATAATCCTAGGTATCGTGGGTAACAGGGCCCGGCTACTATGTCGCATTTATCTCTATTGAAAGTGTTGATGTACGCTTCTATTAACTGCCTCGATGCTATAGCATCGTCGTCTATGAATAGTATGTATTTTCCTGAAGCTATCCTAGCACCAAGTGATCTTGCAGCACCAAGCCCTACTTCATTCTCAGCTCTAAATACTCTAACAAGAATACCCCGCAATCTACATTCCTCAACTATATCTATAACATCCTTTATTACTGGTGTTCGCGATGCATCATCGATAATTATTACCTCATCAGGAAGGACAGAT
>CAZVAW010000116.1:0-2977 GCA_964625205.1 uncultured Desulfurococcaceae archaeon | reverse complement strand
AGGGCTATAGTTATATTCGCTAAAACGTTATTCTATAGATCCCGAGCCTTACCAAGCCGAATAATACGAATGCTACGAAAGCTAAAGCAATATATTGGTGAACTAAGTAGGATTTAACGTCGATAGGATATTTAATCTGTGTAGAAATCGTATAATTCCCTGCTTTTCTTATTGTTTCCTCAGCTAGTTTTTCAAATATGCTAATTAGGTTTTTGACGTCTTCAACTGTGTAAAGTTTTCCACCAGTTATTTCGGCCATTTCTTCTAATCTTATCCTCGCAGATTCTAACTTATACTTTCCCTCACCAGGTGTTTCGATGAAAATGGGATATATAGTTATATTTTTTAACGCGCATTTATAAACGATCTCTCTATAAACTGGTATATCGTCAGCAAAGGGAAGCCCGTCTGTTACGAATATTATTGTTGAGGTGATATTGAATTCTGAGTAAGGAGTTAACCATCGATAAGCTGTTGCAAGTGGTTCACTATATATTGTTCCACCAGCCGCTTTTATCTCCATTAATTTCTCTAAGATTAGTTCTTTGTCAGTTGTTGGAGGTATAGCTATTCTTACATAATCGTTAAAAGCTATGAATCCTATCAAGACTTTACCTATGACAGTATCTATGTAGAGCTTAACCGTTTTCCTAGCATAATACAGTTTTTCACCATACATGCTACCTGAGATATCTAACGCTATAACTACAGGCATCTTACGTCTAAGGCTAAGCATTGTCTCAACTTTTTGTTTTGCCACAATATATTGTTTTGTTAATGTATAAGGCATAGTCATAGCTAATAAGATTAATGAGACTAAGATAACTGATCCAATAACGTTTAATAACCATTTACGCTCTACTCTACGTTTCTCCTCCTCTACCACGTATTTAGTTAAAGTATGCCTAAATACATAGATTTTTCCCAGAATTTTTTTCCTACCAATAACCATTATAGTGTAGCAAATAAATCCGAGTAATGGTATTAGGTATAATAGGAAGAAGTACTCGTAATACATGGTTAGAATCCCTCAAGCCTAGTTATTAATAGTAAAGCTAAACTAGTTGATAAGAGGACAATTGTTGGAGTAGGGTCTAGTTCTTCATATAGGACTTTAACCTCTAGGATCTTCTTAGCAACGAAGGCTTCGATTCTCATCTCACGAGAGGCTTCGCGTGCAAGTTTATCGACTAATTTCATTGTGAATTCATTAATACTAATGGTTTTAATACCGGATTCTTTTAACCTTAAAATAAGATTATTCGCACGAGGATCAAGCCCTATTCTTACAAATAGTACTGGATAACCAGATTTATTTACCTCAACTATAGCATCATATGGGTCGCCGCCTTTATTATATGCACCGTCACTTATAATAACAAACACGGCTGGATATTGAGCCGCATCTGCATATGTATATGCGTATCCGATAGCTGTACTTATTGACGTATATTCTTTCCCGGGTTCTAGTTTAGAGAGCTTTAACATGCAATACTTTGGTGTCCCAATACAGATTTTTCTAGGATTCTCTGCGAAACCTATGATCATTACTTTGTCGTTTTTTGAGAGCGACGATAAGTATTTTATAGTAAAGTTAAGTGCTTCTTGAAAACGTGTAGTATTCCCTTGGTCAGTATACAACATACTCTTGGATTCATCAATGATAAGCACATGTAGTGCTGTTAAATTAGCTAATACGCTGATTACTTGTGGAGAACTAGTGGATACTGGAACATATTTTTCAACGACGTGCGAGTATACAGGGACACTCATTGATATAAATAATAAGATCAGGGCTAATGCTTTTAATAATTGTATAATATACCAATACAGAGAATCTTTTACTTTAAGTAGTTTTAATAAATTCTTCCTATTTCTATACGCGTATATAAAGAAAGCTATACCGGGTATCAACGCCAAGTATATATAATTTAAGACCCATGGATTAAGAAATTTAATCATTTGCAGGACCACCCGTATATCCTCCGCCTTCACCAGCATATGGCTGTGTGCTCTGAGAAGAAGACCTTTCCGGTAAACCTGAAAGTAATTGAGATAGAAAATCGGATACGTTACCCGTCAATCCATCTAGCTTTTCTAAATCAATTTGTTCCGCTATAGTCTCACCTATGTTTTTAATCTCAGTTGAATTCCTCGTCTGGATTGCATTACTTAATGACGAGTGATAGTATTTAAGTAGCTCCATTAGCTTAATATACTCATCTAATAGGTCGAGTATTTTTTTAAGCACATCTATAGTATAGTTAACTACTTTTTGATGCTCGATCGGCGTGTATTTGACGTATTTTGTGTGTTCAAGAATAGTTAATGTCTCATTAACACTCTCTCTTAAAGCTAATATTCTATGTTCGTTAGCCTTATATAGTGATAACGCTTTATCGATATCCATTTCGCTTAAAGCTTCGGTTGATTTAGTTAAAACTACCCATATGCTTGGCCAATCGAGCGACATATTGTATAGATTATTAACTGTTTTAGATAGATTAAGATATGTCTCAAGAGTTGCTAGTTCCTCGTATTTTACCCCACGTGTGTTTAATAACTTATTATACTCTCTAATATAGTATTCATGAATCTTTAACAAATCACTAGGATCAACATCCAATGCTGGTTTTTTAATAGCTATGTAATACGCTGTCTTATTCATATATCTTATAGTCTTCCTATAGTAAATACTATGTTCTTCGCCCGTTAAACTTTGAGCAAATCCGCCAAATAATATAGTGTAGGCAATGGTTAGGATTAAAGCTATAGTTAAGGCGAGTAAAAGTATCTTTGCGAATCTTCGTAACAATGAACATCACTTTACCCTATATTGTCACCATGTATTTATTTTTCAAAAGGTATTATAGTATTTTTACCTTGATTTAAGCATATGGTTTAAAATATTTTATTACCTCGCCATCAACTATAGCATATACACTGACATATTTCTTAAGTGGCGTACTCTTGATCT
>CAZVAW010000115.1:0-2982 GCA_964625205.1 uncultured Desulfurococcaceae archaeon | reverse complement strand
TAGAGATACTAGATCAATTAGAAGAAGAAAAAGCAGTAAAAACAAAGCTAGGAAAGCAGTTTCATTAACGCCCTAAATCTATCTAGATCGCTACATTTTTCCCAAAGCAGTTCCCCGCATAAGTAAGACCATATAACAATGATAACAAATCAAGTCTAAAGTTACAGTAACAGGAAACCAAAACAGGGATTCCGAACAAAGATATAGAAAAAAAATAAGGATTATATACCAAGTTTTTATCTGGGTGTAGTGTATGAAAAACAAGTTCCTGCTTTTAATGCTTATTCTATTCATAATTTTAAGTTCAAGTATTAATACAACAGTAAACGTACACGCTCAACAGACAACATCTAGTAATTGTAACCTAAAGATATTAATCCAAGTAGCATATAATACGACTACTCATGATCCAGAGCATCTCTATCTATATGATAACGATATTAAGGCTAAACTAATTAGTATTATCGACGGTAAAGAAGTAGGTATAATACCTACATTAAGGCAAAAACTCGAAGAAGGAGGCTGTAGCGTCCATATTGACTGGCAATTCGACACTGGAAGACCAAGATACTGGTGGAAACCAGAATATGTTAAAAACATGAAAGACGCAAACCTAATATCAAATTATAACATAGTAATATTCCTAGGACATGGTGAAAGAGCTGGAATAAAGTTAACAATACCCGACCCCATCCCAGGGAAAACAGGTAAAACATTTGAAGTCAATTTGATGTCTGATTCTCACTTTCAAAATAAGGGCTGGATATTATTCATAAGCTGTCGTGTTTTATTACGTAATACACATGATCGCCTTTACAACGACTATCCCCTAAGCCACATGTTTACTGGATCTGGTAATATAAAAGACCTTAGTAGAACTTATTTGCTTGTTGTCACTGGTTTTACGAATAATTTACTGGTAGGAATAGAATGGGGAGTAAGTGATTTTCGCGGCCATCGCTTTTATCTTGACTTCTTTATAAAGAGGTTGGTACATTACTTGGTTGACGTTAAATTGAATATTAAGGATGCATGGTTTCGGGCTTCCACGGAATATGCAACTTATTTAGCTTTAAAAGGGTTAGTAAGTTATGCATTCTCTGGACCTGCTGTTCTTTATCCGAAGATCTATGTTAAGTTGAATGGAAAAAGAATATTAGTGTATAATCCATTATCGAACATATACAAGATCTCACAAAAGGAAACGCCACGTGACGTTTATTTAGAATACATCAAAAGCTATGGAAAACAAAACGTAATCGTAAGTTGGCAATACGAGGTTGACACAACACATACGCTAGGCGCAGTAGCTGGTTTTGCAGGATTTACGGTACGTGCTATTCGTAGTCCGTCAATTATTCTTATGATGTAAAGGGTGTGGAAGATGCCAGTATCGAATTTATTGTCGTTGAACAAATCCCGGATCATAGCATTTATATTCATCTTGATTCTCACTACATACTTGCCATTAACGATATGTTACGGGTTGCCAGAGTTTTATCCCGGATACGAGGAAAGACTTGTTCTATATAAAGGCTACTATAATGTGAAAAGGTTACCATATATTGGTAAACCATTATCTGCTTTAAAAGGAGCTAAACTTTTCATGTCATTACTTGGTGGTAGCCTTTTCGCGGGGACAGACTATAATTCATACTGGCATCCTCTTGCAGATAGAATAACGGGACTTCGTGATTTTGTTCTAGAATTTAATGGAGTTCCGTCTAATGATACAGTGTTGCAATATGGTTGTGGGCAATACGTTGGTAAAAGAGTCTACGATAATAGCTCTAATCCTTTACTACATACTCAAGATGTTTTCTACGAGAAGTGTAATGTAACGTTGGTTGATATTGGTTATGTCTACTTTAGTTATATGGATGGTAAAGTTCATGACTTGTATTTATTACCGAATGATACTATTGATTGGATTGGGGAATATTTAGCGAATTATACGGATTTCATGTATGGATTCTATGATTTTGCAAAAGTTATTAATGCTACTAGTATCAATGTCTCCTTTGTCTATGCTGGTATTGGCGCTGATCGTGTCAGGATCTCGTATGAACAAGAATATATGGTTGTGAATGGTTCTTTAGTATCAGTTAATAAGACTTACATTAAATTGATCAACCCCTATTATAAGTTCTATATATTGTTCGGTAACATTAGGTATGCATACCCGATCAAATTTGGTATTGAAAACGTAAATGGTACGCCGAAGCTTAAGTTCTTAGAAATGTTTATACCACCTTTATCGATCATGCCATTTGACGTATTCTACGATAATGGTTCCACAACTATACACGAGGTCAAGGTCTCCGATCCGGATGACGTATATGAGGTACTCAATAAATTCATTGAACACGACGTATTTACTGTTAATGACGTTTACTTAGAGATGATTGTTGACAAGTTTAGAGAAGCAGTAAATAATACAAATGTGTCCCTTAACGATATAGTAGTAGCTGATATCTACTATCTACCTACAAACGACTATAATATTTTAACACCAGTAATTGAGCTATACGTGAACAATACAGAAGGATTACATAGTATTGTCTATATGAGGCTATATAAGTATATGCCTGTAGTAGAGCAAGTAAGTATAGTTGCTGGCCAACCCTCGGCATCTGATCCACAAATACTCCTCAAACTATATGTTAAGAAAGCAAGAGCTCAAGCACAAATGTACGAGGAACTATACAAGAAACTAGTAAATTATGGAATAATAATGGCCCCTATCCTATTGGCTTTAGCAATAATACTTATACTCCATAGCCGTAGACATAGAAAAAGATAGTACTTGTTAGACTTGTTTAGCACTAAAACGTTTTTCTCTAAATTCTCCCTTAGCTTAAGGCCATGATCCATATAATGGTTTTAGAGATGCTAGTATTTGGAATAGTTCTTCCTAGATTTTCTTCTCAATCTTAACGCCTAAGGACTGGATTTTCTCTAATGCATTATTTACTGCCTCAT
>CAZVAW010000114.1:0-3095 GCA_964625205.1 uncultured Desulfurococcaceae archaeon | reverse complement strand
TAGGTAAGAGTAATTTCATTAAAGAACTACACAAGGCTATTAGGAACAAGACAATACTCTATATCTATGATCCAGAAGTATTATCGGATATCATTTATAAGATCTTAGAAACGACTAGTAAATCATGTATCCAGGGATCAGAGAAACTATGTGAAAACACTCATCCCACGTTTAACCGTAAATCCTTTCTCACACTCGTATCACAGGTATTCCCAAGTAGTAAATTAGAACAAGTAGCTTCCGAGTTAGATAGAAGACTAGAACTAGTTAAGAATCATTTAGAACAAATGACGAAAACCCTCTCTAACTTTTTAGCCACAGTAAGTGTCATGTTACGCGAATATAATGATATAAATAAGTCACAAGTATTAACACTCGCTATCAATATACGTATAGATGACGCGTGGATCAGGTTAGAAGTACATATTACCTTCTACGATCTAGTAGAAGATTTGAGAGAAAATGAGGAACTAAGAAAATTGTTTGAGAAAAACTTAGAGCTAATAGGTTATATTGGTGTTAAGAAATTTCTCGAATCACTTATTGAAGAAAAAAGTAAGCAATATATAGGCGATCTCGAGCAAGACGGTAGTAATCCCTAAATATTTAGAAAAAAGTTATTTAGGGGAAATGGTTGTGTTTTAACGTAATATTCTATACCAATCTATGAACTCTCGTCTTAGCCAATCCTCTCTTACATCCCCATTTTTATCTAGCTCCATGATATATTCTCTTGTCTGTGCTACATTGTTGCCAACGATCACGGATACGGCTATAGGGTCTTCTATAAGCCTCATTAGAACCATTGTATTCTCGTTATTTCTTAGAAACGTTATCCTCAACTCTAATGGTCTCATTGACAATAATCCCTGGATCACTGCATTTTTCGAAAACGTTCGTTCTAATCTCCCAAGTACTCTAACAACGTTATCTATAGATTGACTATGAAGTGCTTCCTCAATCTCATTACTTAAGGATTTAATGTTTTCCCTGAGATCACGTAATAATCTCCAAATTAAATACCTTACACCAGCAATTATCCCGCGAGCTATAATGGGATCCATAGTGTTTTTAATAAATTCTACGAATTCATCGATCTTACTTAACCCATTCACTCTTATCTCAAACAATTCCTGGTACTTTCTACGAAGTTTTAAATGCCTCGCTATAGTTTCTGGATAACTCCTCATTATCGGAACTACAGCTAACTTAGCCATATCTATCCCCCCTAAGTCTAATTTTAGACTTTGTCAAAAATAAACCTTACTCCACAATTAGACTATGTCCAAAAGAATTTAATTAGGGTTCTCCAAATATAATTATTTAGAGATCAAGGTAATACATAAAGTAATACCGTTGATAGGGAAGTATTATGCCTAAAAATATGGATCAAAACATAAATCCCCTAAATAACTGGAGTGTAAATAGTTCAAGTGAACGTTTACTTGATTTCGAGGCTATCAATATCTTAATGCAAGATGATTTGAGAGAAAATGATCTAAGAGTACTTTCATACATATATCGTCATGGAGGGGAAGTGAGAACAAGTGATTTAATAAAAGAGGAAGCATTAGCAGAGCTTAACCTAAGTAAACAAACAGTGATCAATATCTTGAAAAGACTTGAGAAACAAGGTTATCTTAAGAATGAGGTAAAGAGGAAAGGCGATAAAGGCCCACCAACATCTACTTGGGAATTAACAGGTAAAGCTAAGAAACTACTGGGTTTTGGTGATATGATCTTTTCACGCTTATTTCAGATACTTCTACATAATTTATATAATACCAGAAACACTCATACACGATATGCCCAAAACCTTATACTAGCATTTGATTTATCGGCCGTAACAAGAAAGAATAGCTCAGCATCAATAGGATTAAAAGATTTTAAGATAGAAGGTGAGAAACGGTTATTAGATAGGAAATTCCTTACTATATCAAAACATGATCTTTGCACGTTATATGATCTTTTTAATGATGTTAAAATGAGATATAAGTTAACAAGTAATATTTCACACTTAATAATCGAGCTTCTCAGACCAAAACTATTCCTCACACTAAAAGATATTATAGATGTGTATATGCAAACAGTTAAACAGGTGAGGAAAAAACAAGATAAATCAGAAACTACTTAACTGATTAACCTACTCATACTTGGTCTCGAACGATTTGATCTCATAGTGCCTACTAGATAGTAAGCTTAGGGCATACATGTGTTAATGGGTATATATCGCATCTCGGATTATCTCTTATACAATAGTTAGAGCCTATATAGTAGAGACCACTGTCAAGGGTTATAGGTGGTGTGTTGAATATCTTTCGAAGATAATCGCTAATTTCTTTCCTAGTTTGAATCCTCTTATTAATATCACTAAGTAACGATTTATCTTCAATAATACCTGTTCTTAACAATACCCTTATTACTGGTTCTGCTGAGAAATAGTCGAGATCACTTATGTCGATCGTGATTATATCGGCTAGTCTAAGATCCCTTATTAAACCCGCAGTATTTATTGATCCTAGGCCTCGGAACTGATTTCTAAGATACTCCTCTAATTGTGAAGCTGAGCTGTATCTTTTCATAACATCTTTCAAGAAATTAACAAATCCCCCATATTTAGCATAAGCTTTTTCCAATAAATCTATAATAGACTTGACAAGAAGATCGCGATCACCAAAGCCTAACTCTCTAGTTACTTCATGAATGAATCTCCTTACACCTCCTTCTCCCTCATTCTTATATATTTCGTATAGCTTATCTAAAGATGCTTTTTCAACAAATTTATTCAATTTCTCAGTAGAAGGATATCTAGCCCATAGTACAGTGCCTATAAAGATCCTATAAGCATACTTCTCTTCGCCCAACTTGTTCTTTTCGTTTAATGCATTTTCGCGCCAACGATCATTTATCATTAAACAAAAACGTCTTAACTCATCAATAAGGTTACAAAAGAGAGTACACAACTTAAAACACCCTATCATATAATGGTTATGCTACAAATAATATAAATTTTTTACAAAAAGACCTAATAACAACTATAACTCCATGGACGACATCGTATGCAGAACTTTTCCATTATTTAAACACTTTAATAT
>CAZVAW010000113.1:0-3118 GCA_964625205.1 uncultured Desulfurococcaceae archaeon | reverse complement strand
ATATGCCATCCTCGTTAAGATCAATTGGGGTGTAAACTATTTCTGAACTAATATTGGAAGTGATAGGAAAAGATCCTATCTCGATCATATATTCCTTTATAGAACCATATTTATCTTCGTAAAGCTCTCTATATTTATCTAACACCAGTTTTTCAACTTCATTTAATCTTATTCTTTGCCCAACATAATGTTTGGTTTTTACTAAGTAATAGATACGGGGGCTCAAAGATACTTCTGTTATGTTAAGACAGGGATTGATAAATATTCTATCATATACAAGCCATACGGGCGTACCATTAATAGCTATTGTGAAACTAATAGAGTAGGTATAATTAACTTTATCAACACCTAGAATATAGAAGTCAAGATCATTTAATAGATCCGTATAGTTTAGCTCCGATAGTACATTATAGATCACTTCTTTAGCATTATCGATTGTTAAATTGACTTGATTTATTAATGGACAGAAATAATCGTATTTATCGAATCTAGTGTTATTTATCTTAATAATAAAAGGACCTATTTCGAATATTTTATCGAGTAAGTCATCAACTTGCATATATATTACATAAGTATAGTTGTTTTTATCTTTAGCTTGTATTTTAAATATATACGAACTATTTGGAATATATTGAGTCTCTAGTATTTCGATCTTCGTCAATCCTCTAGCTTTAAGATACCTTTGTAAAGCATCGCGTATATGTTCTTCTGAGTATTTATGTTGAATTTGAATGATATATTCTGTGTAAGGGTTAATTGAATTATTATAGGAAAACTTGTTATTGGATTGAAAAATGGGTTGGAAAAAATAATATAGGGAAACCAATAGTAGTATACAAATTAACATCGCTGGTATAATCAGTCTCTTATTTCCTATAATTAGTTTATAGTAAGAGATCACGGAGTTTTCACCAGCTTTAGATCTTTAACGCCGATCACTACATAATCCGTTCCCCAAATACTTAATTTTACATCGTTCGCTGCTTTTTGGGCGGCGGAATAGACATCATAGCCTATTGAAATATATGAGTAGAATTGATACATAAATTCTAGTAACGTTTCTAAACGTGGTGGCAGATCATTTAAGTAGCTTAGTCCATTTTCGCTTAGTAGGTCTTGTAGGATCTGATTATCATTGAACCCGACATATACCCTAACGCCTTTTGTTATGAATTCTGTAGCTAAAACGTCGTATTCCTTTGTATTTAAATATCCTGAGATCGGGTGGTAAACTACTACTAGGGCAGTGGGTGTTCCATCGGGGAAGTTGGTGTTGTAGACGTATGGTATGTCCCATGGCCCTATTATTTGTTTATTATCTTGGAGATCATATGCTACTATATATAGGTATCCCTTTTCTAAGAGTTTACCATCAAGTGTCTTAATAGGCTTTACCAGCCTTACTTCTTCAACTAAATTTACGATCTTAGAATGCTTTATACTTGCTAAAATAGCTGATTTAGTAGGATCATGTATATACCACGATACATACTCATATTGATTATTTAAGTTCGAGGTTTTCCCATCAATAGCTAAAGCTGCTTGTTTAATATAGTTGTTAAAATAGTCTTGATAATGACCTAAGTAAGGCCTTACGTAATTCGAGGCCTCTATATCAAAATCAATATCATAGCGTGGAAATGGTGGTGCACATTTATTGTATTCTATACACCTAAACATCTCCACTTCGTTTCTACTATATGCTATAGTTGTCATCAAGCTTGTGACAATTATAGATATTAATATGATAATTAGCGCTCTTTTAACACTTATTGAGGCTTTCATACGGTTCTTTTTCCTTCTTTGTTAAAATATATAAATTTTATTTCAATCCTACAATTAATTAACTGAAATATAATTCATTGTATGCAGTCATACTCAATCGATAACTATAGTCTTAAATGTCTTTGTATTTATTAAAGAAGTCTTTTTCAAATAAAATATATCTTAACTCTCCATTATTTCTCTTTATAAAATCAATTAGCGTTTCGTCCCGGGTGAGAAAGAATATGTTACGTTTCAACGAAACACTATACAGTATTAGATCTATTAAATCCTTGAACCCCTTTTTCTTAAGCTCTAAAGCATATAGGTATTCCTCGGGTGAAGGGGTTATTTCGATGAAATTCTCAGTAATAGCTTTTAACCCCTTTGCTACGATCGAGTAGTCATAGTTAGTCTTACTAATTACTCCAAGTGCCTCAAATATGTTTAATGGCGTATAATAATAGATGGCTATATCCTTATCATATAACTTCTTTAGAACAATTAACACTGATCTAACATCAACTACCTCAACACCAAGTATTGGTAGTAAATACGTTGAATCTAGTAGTATTTTAATCTTCTCCAAAGATCTCATCCTGGATCTTCTCAGAAATCTTCTCTAGCTCTTCAAAACTTATCCGAGCATATTTACGTGATTTAAGAGCAAGTTCAAAAGGATCAGGTATAGGTTCTATAACTATTCTTCCATTCTCCACACTTATTATAACCTCGCTTTTCTCACGAAGACCAACTGCTTCCGCAATAGCCTTAGGTATGTAGATCGTGTATTTTTTCGTAACCCTAGACTTCACTCTTAAAGACAACACAATCCCCAGATAATCTATGTTTTCTCAGAATATTAAATCTAACCCAGACTATGAGAAATAACTGGGAAACAAGAGGCTAAGTCCCTACTTGATTTATACTACTGTTCTCCCTAAATAGTTGATAAGAACTAGAGTTAATTCCGCTTATGAAATAACGTATTTATATTATTATCTAATGAAAGCATTGTATAGGAAATACCTAGTGTTTAATCTGGTGTTTACCCATGTATATAGGTCTAATGGATTGTTTTAAGAAAGCCCTAGTAGAATCTATAGCAAAAGGCTTTAATATCTTGCCTGAAACCGTTGAAGAGTATTTCACGAGTTTAAAATTAAAAATAGTTAAAACCCCAGATCCTAGTCTCGGCGATTATGGTGTAGCGTTACATTTCCTCTTCCATAAACACGGTATTGCAAGGGAAGAATGGGGCCGTGTAGCTGATAAGATCATAGAGTTTATACGTGAAAAGGGTTTCTTTGACAAGTGTTTTATCGAGAAAATAGAGTTTGTCAATGGCTACCTG
>CAZVAW010000112.1:0-3244 GCA_964625205.1 uncultured Desulfurococcaceae archaeon | reverse complement strand
CTTTCTCTATAAGTTGAAGTGCTTCTTTATCAAATCCATGGAAATAAGGATATAAGGATGTCATGGAATGTGTATATGTATAAATTAAACCATCCACTAATGTCGAGAATAATACGGAGATTATAAACCATGGTATAGTATAATACAATATAGTCTTGGTAAACCTCACGTATTTATTGCCAATACTATTCAGTATAATGCGAGGTCTCAATATATACTCTATGATAAAGCTTATAACATATACGATCGTAGTCAATGCGTAATATATTGCTTGATCACTTACTTTGAATGCTAAGAACATGAAAGGCAGGGTTATCGAAAATAAATTAAATACACCTACAACAATTAAGTAAGTTTTAAGGTCAAGGAAGTGATCGATAAAATACTTTATAGTATCACTAAAACCACAGTGTAGTCTCTTTACAGAACTATATGCGACAATATATATGTATAGAGCATCTAAGTATAAGTAAAGCGTAGATACGATCAACCCGGAGAATAGTATAGGGTAAAAAAGCTCTGAATTATAGGATCCAGACGGAGCTATATTGAATAAAATAAGTGATGCAACAATGTAGATTATGGTGGTGTAGATAAACATACTTATATCCCTAATACTAGGTTTTAGCATACCATGTATAGATCGTACCTATATAACCTGACTCCATATTTACCGTAACTGCTATTTCCTTATTCACATCATATAGGTAAATATTACCTATGAAGATAATACCTTTGAATTCATTTCCACTAAACATGCCATTACGCCATATTATCCTGATCCTTTTATTTGCATTCTCTACTTTTACTACTAAGTCAGAACCAGTTTCATATGCTATTTTGTTCCATGACCACGCAAAAACGGTATATGCATTCAGAGCGATACCAACGTATGGGATCTTTGATAACGCTATGGAGATCAGTGGCGGTATTTCAGGTAGTTTTGGAAGTTTACCAGATAACACAAACTTTGAAGCGTTCCATGTAACAAATCCTAGATCTACTGAATCGGGGAATTGTAAATCGATCTCAACCAACCTTAAAATATTGTTTCGGATAACAGGACACTCTGTGACCTTACCAGTTTTGTCGATGAAACAATATTGAACCTTATCTGGTGTAGAAGTATCAATAATTAACTCATAATTAGTTACTCCAGAAACCCCCTCATTTAGTCTTACAAGCCTTATAACATAGCCTTTTAGATGAACATCTTTATAAATAGAACCACTATAAGGTGTGCCTTGATGTACCATTACAACATCGACCATGCCACTGGTAAAATACTCTTGTTGCCTCCATATACTCGGTTCATTGTTTGGTCTAGTAGAAGTATACAACAATTTATCCTCTAAGCCTTTCCTAATATCTTCTATGTCGTAAATGTACATGGGCCTTGTAGGTAGTATCCCTGGATTATCCATCCATATCCTAATACTTAATTTAGCATCATGATCATCTGGAAGTGGTTGGTTCACTTTGAATGTTAAAGTTATAGGTATTGCCTCGTATTTCTGACTTAACACTACTAGATCTTTCCTCCAAATACTTAATGTACATTGGGTTTCAGTATTTAGTCCATTAAATACTAGTTCACAACTACTTATTCCAGCAAAATCTACTATTACTTTGAAGGGGAAGATATAGTTTAGTTCACTTTGTGATACGCCACCGCCTATAATCATGCCTTTAATAGGCATGTTTATAAACGCGGTAGGCGAAGGCACGGATAATAGTTGTAGTGGTTGCATAAATAAGCCTGAAACTCTCTCACCTACACCAGGGCTGAAGTATACTTCAAACTTAGAATCTACAATGGGATATATTGATACGGGCTTTACTTTACCCGCTAGTTCTTCGTAGTCCCACCAGATATATGCCATTGGTTGTAAACGGAAACCCCATTGAGCATCCGGGTCAACATTATCTATAGATACTTTAACATTTATTGTCTTATATGATACACCATATGCTGATGGTAGAAAAGATACTTGTAAAATATTTACCTCATCACCAACTATACTATACGTTCTTGTTATACTATACTTATTATCTGGAGTCCATAATTTGATCGTTAAAGTTCTAGTAACACTAGCTGATGGCGTACGACCTATTACTATTGTTAACGATATAGACTTCCACTTCAACACATCACTTGAAACAGCGGGATCTACCACGTAGATATTAAACATGTATTCACGGTTACTACTAGTCAATAAGTAGTCGCTTTTTACCATTGAGTAGAGAGGTTGTGGTCTTAGTTCAACCATGTTAGGTGTAAGTACTGGCTGACCACCACCGCCTCCATCAGGAATAGGTGGTACCCATGATACTTTAACTTCAAAATTAGGATCAATACCTACTGTTAAAGGATTAGTATTAATTTCTTCTAATACACTAGTTATTAAGTCCTCACTATAGCCTAGGCTTAACATATATTCCTTAATAGCTGGTGGTTCAACGGCTTCGAAGAATTCGTTTATATTACTATAATCGTATGCGGACCATAATAAGTAATCATATGTGTGCCATAGTAAGTGATCTCCTATAAATAAGTATAAGTAACCAATAGTTGTTCCTAAAGTATTACCTCCCACGAGTAGGTTGGTTTTAGACGATATGCGTTTATCAATTAATTCTATAACTCTACATTCAGAAGTTCTTGCAAATTCAGGTATTTTAATGGTTGGATCAGTTTTTAATGGGTATTTACTTGGAAGCTTAACTTCAATAATAGTATTATTAGTTATCTCTTTAGGCAACACATATATCGTTGTCAAATTACTACGGATAACGCGATCATATATACGTATTGGTAAAACTCTCCATTCCTTCCCATCAAAATAAGCAAAAGCTACTTTATACGGTGGTAGTCCTATTAATTCTTTTATTAAACCAGCTCGAAACCTAATAACATGGCCACTATAATATAGCAGATAACGAGTTATAGGATCATTTGGATCTAATCCTTTCCTCCTTATAATATCATTAATTATATCTTCAATATCTACTTTTGATCTTAAACGGGCAATACTGGTTTGTTTAACGTTCGATTCATTGGTGAAAACAACATTACTTAGTGTACTAACTATGAACAAGTAGATAATAATGACTATTAAGAGGGGATGGCGAAACATTACCATCCCCTTATCCATAAACTATTTTTCTGTCATTAATTTTTTCCCTGGGACAGGATTTCCTTTTTTATAGAAAGTTTTATATAGAAGCTATTCTAGCTTAGACG
>CAZVAW010000111.1:0-3259 GCA_964625205.1 uncultured Desulfurococcaceae archaeon | reverse complement strand
GGCGGGCCGTTACCCCGCCAACTACCTGATGGGCCGCAGCCCCATCCTCGGGCGGCGCGGCGGCGATAACCCCCGCCGAGCCCTTTCGGGGAGGGACCCTTCCAGGCCTCCTCCCCTATGGGGGATTAGCACCAGTTTCGGGGGCCGTCCAGGTCGTTTTTATAAATGCAATTGTTTCTCGAGATACGTATTTTGTAAAAGGGGGTAGAAGCTCGAGGATCTTCTTAAACCTCATACATTTATTCCTCTTTAAAACGAGTTTATCACATATTCTGCTACAAAGCATATATAAATCTCTGCGCGAATATATCTCGTAATACCATAATTTATCTCGTGCATGCCAGTAGATTTTACCGAAACCTAAGTACTCCCTAACCATCTCTAACAGTTGTTTGTTTTTCTGTGGAAGAACAAACTTTGTTATAACCCGGTATCCCGCTCTATATCTTTCATCTTTCTTAACAACTATGACGAAGGACGCCTCACCATCTATTATTCCAGCCAGATAATCATCGTTCACAACATACACCGTGAAAAACAATGATTATCTAATAAAACGACCTGGACGGCCTTTCCCGGTGTTATCCCCCTCCCGAGGGTAGGTTAGCCACGTGTTACTCAGCCGTTCGCCACGCCCCGCGGCGGCGGGGCGTACGACTCCCATGGCTTAGCCCCACCCCGATAGCGGTCGGGTCCGGCAGGATCAACCGGTGTTGCGGCCGCAAGGGGGCGGGAGTGGTGGTTTACCCGGAGAGGGGGTTGAGGCGTGTATAGTATGGGCTATGAGTAGCTAGCCCCTCGTCGGACCTAAGCGTCCCAGGGGTAGGTTTAATTGTTAACCCCCTGGGGGGCTTAGGTCCCCATATGTTATAGAGTAAGTATCCAATAGCATAATTCGTAGTGTCCCGGTTTATATATCTTATGTCTACGTGTTTTTAATCAACTATATCAACGTGTCCCCGCGGCAGGAGACCAGCTTCTCATCCACCGGGCTATGCCCGGCGTTGAAGCCATGCCGCCGCCGGGAGGCCGCGGGGCTCTGTAATATATATTGTTTTGTAGGCGTTAAATAGTTATTCTATGCTAAATACCCGGTGTTTACCGTGTTATTAACTATGGATATCACATGGTATTATCTCTTGGTTTCTTGGTATGGTATATATACTTCCTCGGATTTATACCCTAGTTTCTCCAGTATGTTATGTAGTAATTCTTCTCTACTACGGAGTAGATCGCATATACAACATGTAAGGTTAACTTTCCCTATATCTTCGTTTTTCCTCGAAATCCTCTCCACTATTTCATCTAAGTACTTCTTAATCTCTGGAGTCTCAAGTATTAGTTTAAGATAGCGTGGCCTCCTCCTACCAGATAACATATAGTTTATCAATGGTTGTTTAACACCAAGTATACGTGAGGCTTCAAGCTGGGTAAAACCATGTTCTCGTACAAGCTTATAAGCTATGTAGAGCTTTATCGAAGGTAGTAGCTTACGCGCGAATATTTCGCAAAACGAGTATTTATACGTCATGAAATACCACTCACAAAACCCCTATAACATAGTTATTAGGCGTTAACGCTACTTAAATAGTTATAGCTTGAGAAGATATAAGCCGATCGGCTAGGATAATAGGGATAAAAATAGAGATAAGATAGCTAATGAGTAACCATATTTCCATAAAAACACAATACCTTGATCGGGCCTATAACGTGGTAATGTATTCTCTAAGATACCGATAATAGTGAGTACTATAAAGTATTTGGCAAAAACAATTAAGACACCAAGTATCCAAGAATTAGTGAAAGGCCATGTACCACCGAGGAATAACAAGACATATATCATGGGGAACACTATTTTCTCCGTAAACTTTAGAAAGAACCCTAAAGCAAGCCTTGGACCCCCAAGCTCTGTAAATAACCCCCAATATATCTCAGACTCTGCCTCGGGGAAATCAAATGGTTTAACCATCAACACAGCCAGTAAAGCTATGAAACCAGAAATCGCGGCAGTAAACATAGCAATTACTGAAGCTAGTGAACGGGTCCAAAGCATGTATGAAACAAGCGATGACTTATACAGGCTATATACTGCACCATAATCACGAGATGCGATAATGATCGGTGTTAACAACGATAATATGAATAACGGTTCACTAGTAACTAGTAGTGCTAGGTAACGCCCAACACCAATACTCGTATAAGGGTTAGGGTTTGAAAGCGAGAGGTAAGCAAGAGCTAATGGTGATAAAGTCAATAAATACACTATCACTACGAAATCATAAGAGCTATAGATAGGATATGGAGCTAACGGGGTTGTAAACAATATAGATATTACTGCACCAATAGCGATTACTATGATTATCAAGGGTGAATACTTTAAACCATACTTGTTAACAAGATCTTCTTTAGATAATAGTTTAATGAAATCGGCGAGAGGCTGAAGAATACCTGCTGGCCCAGTATATGTTGGTCCCCTCCTATACTGTATTCTACCAGCTAGTTTTCTCAAATACCACTGCGTAATAAGAACTAGGATAACAATAGCCAATAAGCCTGGATAAACTAAGGCCTCAAGTAATAAATAAGTGATTATACTGTTCACTTCACAACACCCCATAGTAATGCGATCAAACTAGTTATTACCAGTAATACATACGCCCAGAAATACCAGTCATGATAAATACTACGTGCACTTCTCGAAAGTAATCTAGAGATCCTCCTCCACGAGCGATACAGTATATCAATCATAATTTCCCGGGCAGAGGGGAAAACTGGTTTTTCAACAATAAAACCAGACATTACTGGAGACAACGAAGTATTATCGTGTATACCAGCTACTCTTCTACCACCATATCTTTGGAATAACTCGTAGAAAAACAAGTAGATAAATAGTCCGAGTAAAGCTGTAAAACCAACTAGGTATAAAGTATAAGTTACCGGGTCTAACTCTAAACCATTCATATCACATCACCTCTTCTCAAAGATCTTGTTCATCCACTCCTCAAACTCCTTGGAGATAAGCCTACGTGCTTTTTCATCAGAGACTGTTTCAGTGAATAACCAGTGTACATACATTCTCTTATTTTCCTCATCAACATCAACAACAACTGTTCCAGGAGTATTAGTTATAGAGTTAGCTATACCGACGATACTATATTCTGACCCAACGTTATAGGGGATCCTCACAATACCCGGTTTTAACACGGGTTTACGTGATAATATTGCTTTAACCACTTTATAATGAGCACGGGCTTCGATA
>CAZVAW010000110.1:0-3268 GCA_964625205.1 uncultured Desulfurococcaceae archaeon | reverse complement strand
ATGAGTATATGTGAAACCGATACTATTAGGGTTTCAAATGCTAATGGTTTTCTCAAGATCAATATAGGTAATAAGACTCAAACATTAATGTTAACTAGTAGTAAAAATAGACGTGTTAAAATCCATAGTTTAGTCTATACTCTCCAAGTAATGTTACCAGAGAATGCTAGGCAGGGAGTCTATGTTGTTAATGATACATACTATATCTTAAACATACCCTACATTTACTTCAACGTAAAATACTTAACTGGTATAGGTAACGCTACAGTAACTATAAAGATAACTTTCAATGTAAACGGTGTTAATATCTCAAACCCATATGTTATTGAATATGAGACAAACAGTAATTTAGAAACACTATTCTCGCCTTGGGAATACGGTCTTGGTAGAGAAACATTAACACAATATGCTAACGTGCTAAAACCATTAACAGATCTAGATGCTAGTAAATATGCAGAGCTAAAATACTATATCGAGATCTATGTAGAATCTAAGGGAGACTATGTGATCGAGGTAACCGTAGGGTATCCTGGATTACGTATAGTAGAGGATAATATAGCGAGATAGTTTCAGTGGGAGGAAAAATCCCCATCCACCCCATGTCGGGGTGACCGAAATATCATCATCTCCAAGATAAACATTAGATCTAATAAACACCTTTAAAGATAATCTTTTATAAGGGTACATGTAATTACATGTATATTGGTGTTTGTACATGTCAGTTACTTTCACGGTTCGTATCCCACGTAAATTAATGGAGAAAATGAAAAAATACCGGGAAATAAACTGGAGTGAAGTTGTGAGAAAAAGTATTGAGGAATATTTAAGAAAACTAGAGGAAACACAAACGATTGTTGACGCTAAAGAATTATTAGAAGAGCTTTTAGCTCAAGGTGTTGATCCAAGAGATTTAGAGCCTAGAGATTATGAGGAGGAAATAAAATACTATCGATTGATCGGTGAGAGAGAATGGAAGAGGTTCTCTATGATACAAGCATAGTGATCGAGATTATAGCAAAGAACAAACAGAAGATACGCGGTTATGTCTCAATCCTAACAGTAATAGAGTATCCACCAGCTCTCAATCATGCCCCAAAAATATTATATCCGGAAAAAAGAGATTATCACCTAGCTATTAAATGGCAAACAATACTACGCAAGAAAGGAAATCCCTTACCCGCAGTTGATCTCATTATAGCTGCTCAAGCATATAATAGAGGCCTTACATTAGCTACTCGCGATAAACACTTCATTATACTAAAAGAAGAAGTAGTTAATGACCTTAAGCTAATACTTTAATGACTATGAATAATGAATACCTAATAACTTACTCGCTTATTTTTCAAGCTAATCCTATGGGATACCCATCTCCACGTATATCTGTATATCCTGCTTTTACGCCATTACTACGTATTTCCGTGATTGCTGCTACCCCTAGTCTAGATGGATATGGTCTCTCTACTAGTTTCCAGTCCTTTAAACCACTTAGATCAAGGCCCTCCTCATATTCTATCACGTTACCCCATAGCTTCCATATTATACGTGGATACTTGATAGCCTCCTGGGGATCCATGCCATGGTCTATAAGGTTTACCATAAGCTGAGCATGTAGTAGTGGCCGGTAATGGCCTCCGGAAAGCCCTATAGCCATAACTCTATCCTCATCCTCGACAATGATTGCTGAGAGTATATGCATAGTCTTCTTACCCGGCTCAAGCCTATTAACATGGTTTTCGTCAAGACTAAAACTTGAAGCTCTAGAATTCAAAGTTATGTTATACCGGGGTTCTGTCAAGTATGAGCCGAATGGGTGGAAGAGGCTTTGAATACCTGCTACGATCCAGCCCTCACGATCAACTATTGCGTAGAAAGTAGTATCACCGTCGCTCCAACGGTTTGTTTCTCTTAAACACTCTTCCCTATTCTTCTCTATGAATTCATGGTTAAGCATGCTCCATGGATCAATGCTCATATACCTTGGATCTGTTATATACTTGTCTCGAATATAATAAGCTACACGGGCTTTCTCTAGTAGAACCTTATACTTCTCACTTGAACTTGGTTTTAAACTACTTATGTCTTGTTCTTCGAGTTGAACCAATACATATAATGTGGTTAAACCTTGTGTAGGTGGAGGCATCTCATATACTTTTCTACCACGATAAGATATATTGATTGGTTTACCTATACTCGCATGGTATCCCCTGAGATCATCTGATGATAATACTCCTCCACGGCTTTCAACGTATTCCACGATAGCCTCGGCTATCTCACCCTCATAGAAACTACGTGAGTCACAAGCAATTATTCGAAGAGCCTCGGCTAAGCCCTTTAAAGCTAATTTATCACCTGGTTTCAACAAGCCTCTACTATAGAATGTTTTACGTGAACCAGTGTCTTCATGTAAACTACTATAGTTTTTCTCAAGCATAGTGGCTAATCCACGTGTTACACCAAATCCCTTCTCAGCGATCCTGGCTGCTTCTAACACTAGTTTACTCCACTCTATAGAACCCCATCTTTTCCACATAAGCCATAAACCATCGACAAGACCGGGTACATTAACCGTATATGGCCCGTGATCAGGCATTGAATCATATCCCTTACTCTTAAGTAAGTCTATGGTAAGCCGAGCTGAGCCGGGCCCGAGCCGTCTACGAAGTATATGTTTCCATCTGTGTCTCTTATTAACACAAAATAATCACCACCAAGACCACCGAGATGAGGCTGTGTAACACCTAATACTAAACTAGTAGCTACAGCGGCATCTACAGCGTTACCCTCACGTAGTATCTTAGCACCAACAAGTGATGCAAGTGGATGCTCAGAAGCCACGACCCCATATAGGGAGTAAAATGGGTGTTTAAACACCATTCTATCCCATACACCTCCTCTATAAAATTCTTATGTACAATAGATAAAACAATTATTATAGAGAACACATGGAGAACGTTAATATGGCGTGTTGAAATAACCTAATTATATGGTGATGAACGGGGCAGTAACAACCGATGCCTCCGCGTGAGGAGGCTGGCCTGGACTGACCCGTTCCTCGTTTATAGGGTTATTAGGTTGGCTTAACAATCCCTTATAGATAGTAATGAGGTATCACATCATATAGTGAGTGATAGGGAGATGGAAGCTATACTAAAGCTTAACGTACGAAAACCATCCCGGATGCTTAGTGGAGTTACAGTCGTAGCCGTAATGACACATCCACTGCCATGTCCCGGCCAGTGTATATATTGTCCAGGAGGCCCTGGCTATA
>CAZVAW010000109.1:0-3289 GCA_964625205.1 uncultured Desulfurococcaceae archaeon | reverse complement strand
CCAAGTTTTGGCAAAATTGTGCCACGGGGATAGCGTCATGTAATATAATAAGTATGTTAAAGATACGAGAAACGTTAAAAAGTAGCAGCCTATAAACGTTGTCTTCTCCTTCTTATTATACCAAGTACTATAACTACCAAGAACGCTACACCTAACAATCCTAAACTTTCAGCAATTTTCCATATTTCTAATTCATAAGCTTTGGCTTCTTTTTCGTGAGGTCTTTCCCAATAAGGTAACTTCCTATATTCCTCAAACTTGAACCCTCTCAACTTTTGTTCCATGTGCTTGACCTCGTGAGCCAAGCATAATAAAATGTCCTTGTAATCCATATCTCTTACTCTAAATATGTAGATAATGTGTTCTCCTTCAAGGTACTTGTAGAAACCTTTAACCCTTTCGTCTCTGGGATTCTCATTATAGACGAAAATTAACCTTACGTTTTTCTGCCTCAATAATTCAAACCTCTTAGGGTCTGCCTTTGCATAAGCATCTAAAGCCTTGTTAATTTCAGATATGATTTCGTCTTTCTCTTCCACGAACCTCTTAGGGTTAAAGTGTCTAAACAATATGCTATCTATGTCTTTAGCTAAATCCTTTTTAGTATAATTGAACGTTTTAGCTACTTCAGAGTCTATGTACTTCCACAACATATCAGCCAAGATCTCGGCTATTTCCTCAGACGAAAGTATCTTGTACTTAGTATCAACGCCTAACAGGTAATCTTTTAAGAAATTTATTATCTCGTTCTTGGCTTTTGATTCGAGGTCTGGTCTTATAATTCCCAAAAGTCTGAAGGAGAGTATCAATTCGTTAGCAACGTAAGTAGCGTGTTCTAACCCGATGAAGCAAAATTCAACCTCGTAACTCACATCGTCCCACCTTCCTTCAAAGGATAGCGTCATATAATATAAGTATATTAGGATATTATATTATATAGGTGTGGTGGTGTTTTAGAACTCGGGTTTATAGCCTTCGCCATACGCACATACGTATGTATGTATGTATTTAAATATGTACTCACGGATTTACGTATGTACATACGGACGCATACAATTACATACTCAATTCCATCCATACATACGTCCATATGTACGCACGTACTTACTTGAAAAATTCTTTCAATTCTCCACTTTCTTCTTAATAATTTTGTTAGCTTTAGTAATCTCGTGAAACTTCAATAACCCTTCCCAGAAGAACGGAAGTAAACAAACTACGTATAGAAACCGCCTCTTTTAATATTTCTTAAATATATATTATTAATTATGAACTGGATCTTAAACTCCTTGAGGAAGTGGTTGTGTCCAGAAGTTAAGCCTAAGAGAGAAGTTACTATACCCGACGTTTCGGACTTGATAAAGTTGGAAGACTTGTTAGAAGTAGATCCCTATTCCATCTTGTATAACTTAGGATACTCGGACGTCGTTGTAGCTGATATTAAGTACCTCTCCGTACCTAAGAAGAAGTGGAAGAAGTTGTTACTAAGGATATATGATTCTATAAGACCTTTAGAGGAGTACATTCCAGAACTGTTTGATTGCGACGACTACGCAACTATATTCTCCTCCTTAGTGATATTAACTTTTTATACTAACTTTAAATGGGCTAAGCATCAGTTAGCTTTCGGCATAGCTTGGTCTAATATCCACGCGTTTAATTTATTTATTGATAACGAGGAGAGGGTTTGGGTGTACGAGCCTCAGAATAATAGAATAGTTGGAGAGATTCACGAGGTTAAGGAAGGTATTTACAAGGTGAAGAAGGTTTGGTTCATGGGTTAAAATCGTTCTTCTATTACTTCAATAACTTTGTCTTTAATCTTTTCGTAGTCTTCTTTGCTGATTTCGATTATTGCCCAATTTTCTTTATAATTATATTCTACTACTGTATAAGGTATTCCTTGAACATCTGGTTCATAATGCTTAATAGTAGTTACTTCTTTCTCTTTAGTCTCTGGATTAACTACTTCCTCTTGCGTTTCCCAATATTTAACATGAACTTTGACCTTCATTTTATTCTAATTCTGCATAAACTAATATAGCGCCTGCATAGTGGGCATTTGCGGTATCATAATTAGTAACCTCTATTTTAACACCGTAGCAATATATTTCTACACCTTGATTAAGTGATGCTGAATAGTAATTATTTGTAGTATCATAACTATCTAATCTCCAAATGTTACTCATCTTTGATATATTGTTTTGTGTAAGAGTTTCAAGACGAATACTATTAACTACTAAATCATCAGATTGTGTAAATGATATTCCTGTTGATGTACCATCGGCATTGTATACATAAACATACGCCTTGACTTTACTATAGTCAGCACCCCACGAAAGTGCTATTATCTTAATCAATTTTCCTAAGTAACCTGTGTCTATTAATGTTACTGTAGAAGCTGCATCTACACTTACTGAAGAAGCATTTGAGACAACATATTTAACCCCTTTCAGATTCTTCAATGTTGTTATTACATTGTTTACAGTTGTATCTTTAGCTAAACCTGCGTTATCAACTTCGATACTTGTCTTGAATGTTGTATTAGTTAGAGTACTATCCTTAGCTAACCCTACGTTATCTCCTACGATTGTAACGTTTGGGTCAGTCCATACTACATCGCTGCCTGTACTCATTAATAACTTATCTGAATTATTTTGGATATCTGAATACGTTAATGGCAAGTCTTCATAACTCCCATCAGGCTTCCTCACATATATCGCCATATTATGTTATTCCTCAAACGCCAATTTTAATTTTTTACCTTTAAAGTATATACCGTCTTCCGTTATCTTAAATATTTCTTCTCCTTTATCGTTTAATATCCTTACTCCGTTCTTTATTATCTCTCCATTAGCATCTCTTTCTGTTATAATCCAATCGTTCGTTAATTTAATATCACCCGTGTAGAGGTTTACTATGTATGCATTTTTCCATCTTTTATCTGAAGACCCAAAGTTTTTTGAATTGTCAGAGTCTGGTATTAAGTCTCCTGTTACTGTTGCTCCAGATAAATTTGTAGTGTTTACAGTAGAAGCATTTAGAGTCCCAACATTGTTTATGTTATGATTATTAGCATTCAAGTCAGAGCCTAATGTAATTGAAGCTCCATTAATAGTAGCTGAGTTGTTTACTGTTAAGCTATCAGTCGTAACCGAAGAAGACGAAACGTTTGTTATACTACCATCGGTAGCATTAACAGTATCCGCATTTACAACAGATACATCAATTGGCAATTTAGTCCCATCCTCTAACTTAAACACGAACTTATCGTTGTTCTCATCCCATATTA
>CAZVAW010000108.1:0-3329 GCA_964625205.1 uncultured Desulfurococcaceae archaeon | reverse complement strand
CGTCTAAGTATATTCCACGGTTAAAACACAATAAACAATGCTTATCTACTCTATCATGAACATTTAATACTTGACCAATACTATTAGGTTAATAATGATGATGAACGACCAATCTACCGAAAACAAGTATGTGGATATGGGCTTGGTTCTGATCATTACAACCTAAAATACCTAAAATATAGTATTAGGTATTAGTATCGATTGTGAATGATGATCATGGTTTAAATCATAAAGACCTAGATATGCTCATAGAATAAATCTTTGTTAAAGAAATATATGATGAGATACAAAACATTCTAAGTCTAGATTAAAGCTAAGCTTAACTCCATATGTATCAAATTTTACATCTGATAAAACTATATCATAAGTCATGTGAAAGGTTATCACATTAGAGCTGTATAGCTTCTTTACTATATATTTCTGGCCATGTAAGGCTAGACTTGCAGTTGGTTGTGATTTCAAGTAATTCCTTGGAAAACCTTTTACACTAACGGTTTTAACCATGATATTAGAGTAACCGTTTTTATCCAGGGAAATTTTTATCACTTGCATATATTCCCCTATGGGAGAAAATACTTTTGAAACATATGTCTTCCACGTATACATGGGTGGTCTTTGATCAAGGATATACAGAGTTCCCTTTAAAATAGCAGCTGCTGTTGCATGGCCTCCTCGTGTAGTGTTGAATACTAGGATGTATGACTCCTTAAATCCTCCAGCGAGTAAGGCGGTAGAGGTGAACACAGCGTAATCTGCACATATACCAGTCCTTGTATTTAGGAATTCAATGGGGTTTTCAATGTCAGAGAAAGGTGTGAAAGCTGCCTTGAAATAATTATACTCTGCATTGACACTTAACCATAGAAGTATTTTCTCCATTAAATCACTAGGTGACTTAGGGTTTAATTTGCTTATAAAATGCTTCTTTAAATAATTAACTACAGATATGTTAACTTCATCAACTAATACATCATAGAGAGTTTTTCCATACAATGAAATTGATGGTAAAAGTATAACATCTTCACAATAAGAGAAACTAAATCCCTCACTATCACTATAATCCATATAACAAACCTTTGATTCCGGCTCTACTATTAACTCCATATCCCCTAGATCCCCTATTTTAAACAGTAGTTTCTTGATATCATTTAGCAGGTATTCAGCGGTAGAGTATGTAGAGTTTACAAGCACATATCTAGCTACGATAGCATTAGTACTATTTACGAGATAAGGCGTTAGATGAATAGTTTCATTTTCTGTATCGATCCAGAGATAAGGCAACCACCTACCATTATACTCAACTCTCAATACTCCGGCAGAGTTATCTATGGTTAACCTAGTATTTCCAAGATTTATAGAGAATTTTGTGGTTTCTAATCCTATATATCTCGTATAATCTCCTGTATAATTACGATAATAGATGTATAGGTAACTACCTGTGATCAGCATGATAATTAGGGAGATTGCTAAGTATTTCTTCCAACTTCTCCTTCTCTCCTCCTCAAATGGAATACTAACTGGTTTCTCTATCGGCTCTCTGTATACGGTGCTATGCTCACTATACTCTTCGCTCTTAAATTCGTTTCTCTCTGGATACCTCTCCTTAGACGATGTAAACACATCATTATAAATAGTCGGGATAAGGGTTTCTCCGATTTGTATTTTATCCTGATGTTCAGCGTATTCTATTCTAAAAACAGGTTCGCGTGTTACTCGTAAGGGTTTACCCTCATTGCATTCTATAGTAGCTAAATAATTTCTTAATTCATCTACGTATATGCGTAGCCCGCGGAACCTAGGACTACTACTTATTAGACTTATTGCATCTTCTACGTGGCAAGCTAAGGCTCTCATTTGGTTCTTAACACGTCCATTATTAAGCACTACAGTAAGATATTCTTTAACACAATCTTTATCTTCACTACAAAGCTCTCTAAGCTTATATACAACACTATCTAATTTAACCAGGTAACCATCTATAGTTCTAACAGTTTCTAACTCATTAGCAAATACTTCGGCCAATTCACTTAGAATAGTTTCCATTACGTGCACCAAATTATTATATACAATATTGTTCTCAATATTCTTTACCATGATGTGTTCATATTCAATATAATTAGCCCCATCCCACTAATGAGACGCCTTTAGTGATTTAAATTATTGACAATGTCCTAAGCTTATTTAAAGTAACTTAATATATGGCTGGTTAAATCTTATGTAATTGGTGAAAAATATTTTGAGTGCTGAGGATGAGTTTCTCTGGCTAGAAAACATAAACGATCCTAAGGTTAAAGAATGGGCTTTACAACGTAGTAAACGTGTTCGTGAAGAACTTGGTAGTTTCTCGGATAAACTACTTGAACGTATACTTAAGTATTATCGAATACCATATTATGTACAAATAATATTGACTGAGAAAGGACTATATGGTTTAATGAGAGAATATGATTCATATAAGATCGTTAAAGTAGAGCGTGACGGGTCACGCGAGGTTCTCGTTGATTCACGTGATCTCGGTAAAGACATTGTTATTAAGTGGATTGACGCCTCGGAAGACGGTGATAGGCTTATATATTCTTTCTCTACTGGCTCGGATGAAGGTATTACTAGGATAATAGACCCCTCTACTGGCGAGGTTTTAGATGAACTATATGGTGTTGTCGGAGACTTTGTATGGCTAGGCCCGGATAAATACTACTATGTTAGATTCTATAGGAGTGGTGAAACACCAGATGGTGTAAAAGCTCCTGCTGAACGTGTCTTTCTCCGAGAGAATGGGAAAGAGGAAATGGTTTGGGGTAAAGGATTACCTACTACTTACATGATCGGTCTTGATAAGAGTAGCGATTATAGTAAAGCATTAATAACTATTAGTATTGGTTGGTCTATCTCAACAGTATATGCTGGTGATTTAAGGGATCCTAGTACTTGGGAGAAAATATATGGTGATAATAAACATAGGTTTCACCCAATAGATTATGTAAACGGTAAATACTACATATTGGCGTTTGACAAAGAAGGTATGGGTAGGATCATAGCATATGAACCTAATGGTAAAACTATAGAAATTATAGGTGAACACGATAAATATCCTCTAAGACACGCTGAAATCTTCAATGATAAAATACTAGCTTACTACTTAGTAGATGCCTCGGCTCAATTAAAGACCTTCGACTTAAACGGTGAATTAGTTGATGAATTAAGATTCGATCCGCCCGGCGTTATCTCGTCTATTAGATGCTTAGATAAAGAATGTGTATTTAAGTACGAGTCCATACATATACCATACCGTCTCTACATGTATGATGGCTCGAAACTAGAGCTTGTAG
>CAZVAW010000107.1:0-3364 GCA_964625205.1 uncultured Desulfurococcaceae archaeon | reverse complement strand
GGTTTATCTTATGGTGTAGTTAATCGCCAATTAACTACACCCTGGTAAAGTTAATCACCCTCAATGGTAACTCCTCGCTAGAAAACTACCCGAGGATTATCTAAATGGAAGGAATCTAGTATAGGTAACAAGTTGTAAAAGATCTATTAGTTTCTGAATAGAGAATTCTATGTAGAAATACATGTTTAATGTACTATATATTGTAATTATGTATAGATCGAGGTATAGTAATACGATCCAAGATGATCACTACGATCTAATAATTTTTGATATAGGTAAAATGAGATGATTGATACACGATCACATAGGACTTGTAATACCTCATTCTACAGTTCAGTGTCTAATTCTTTTGAAACATAAATGGAAAATATATTTTCCTGTAAGTGTCTAAAATTATTAAATATTGGTAAATCTTTTGTATGTAATACTGATCTATGGTGATCAATGGATCTTGTCTTTGTCTGGTCTAGATAATCTTTATTTGTTTTTCATGGATCTTTTTTCTTGTGTAATACTATTATGATCTATGTCTTTATGCGTATTATTTATAATTTGTTTTTTGTTATATGATCTATGTTTTATCTATTATTTTTCTCTTGTTTTCTATAGTATCGTATTTGGTTCGATGATTTGGCCTGGGTTTAATATTTTGTTTGTAGATATTTTGCAATTATAGCCTATTACAGCACCCATTTTTCGTTCAATAGCTCCTGGTTTTTTGACGATATGCGTTCTTAGTCTTGGTGGTTCT
The DNA here is from genome assembly GCA_964625205.1 of uncultured Desulfurococcaceae archaeon. Taxonomy (GTDB): domain Archaea; phylum Thermoproteota; class Thermoprotei_A; order Sulfolobales; family Desulfurococcaceae; genus CAZVAW01. Next base: position 2,613 of record CAZVAW010000107.1, on the reverse strand, counting down.
TCTTGTTCTGGTAATATGTTTAGTATCGTAATATTTGATTCTAGTACTGTATTTTCGCCTATGATACTATCTAGTATTATTGTCCTACTATGTGTTTTTACATATGGTTGTAGATTAGAGTATCTAACCTCATTATATGCTCCAAGAGCGGTTTTTTCTTCAACGTCTACGTAGAATCTCATGAAGCTATATGCGCCTATAAACGTGTTTTTACCTATATATGCTGGTCCCTTGATAACCACGTAGTGGTCGATATATGCGTGTTCATCAATAATTACTGGTCCTTCTATGACAGCTGTTTTCTCGACTTCAGCATTATCAGCTATGTGTATGCCTTTTATCCTTGAGAGTAACTGGTAATTAGCTTCTAGTAGGTCAGCTGGATAACCTGTGTCGATCCATAATCCACTCCAATGAACAGCTTTTACCTTTCCATTCTTCGCTATATAGTCTATAGCTCCGGGTAGACTGTATCCCTTACTTATATAATCTAGGATCCACGTTGGCAGGATATATACGCCGCCGGAGATATATAGTGGTTCTTCAAAATACTTGTTGGTAGGTTTTTTCTCCAATACTTTCTTAACATAGTTGTTTTCATCGACAACCATTAACCCGTAAGTCTCTATATGCCTAGGCTCGGCTGGGACGGCTAAAACGGTTGCGTCTGGTTCCTCGGATAAATGTGTGGAAATCAGTTGTGAAATAGCATCTTTCTCCACTATTAAATCCCCAAAGACTAGTATGAAATAGTCGGTATCACGTAGTTTATTCTCAGCAGATTCTATAGCGTTATGAACATACTCTCCTTTCTCCTGAGCAACTGGTACTAGGTGTTCAAGACTATATTTTAAGGCCTCGCGATAAACCTTCTCTTCACCAACACGATACACGAGGATAGTTTCTGCATGATTAACTTGTTGAAGACTAGTAAGCGGATAGTATATGATCGGTTTACCAAGTATACGTAATAAAACCTTATTACTACCCGGTGGTACTAGTACCGATAACTCCTTACTAGCCTTCCCAGCGGCTAAGACTAGGTTTTTCACAAGAAACCACCCTATTCTACAGTAACTGTTTTAGCTAGGTTACGTGGTTTATCAGGATCGTATCCTCTCTCGACAGCGGTGTAATAAGCTAGTAGTTGCTGAGGCGGCGTGTGTGTGATCGGTGTTAATATCCAGTGGCTACTAGGTATCTTAAACCAGTAGTCAAACTGATCCTTTAAACTAGTACTACTAGAAGCAACGCCTATTATAACGGCGCCCCTTGCCTTCATTTCCTGAATATTACCCAGTAATAGTTTTTCAAGCTCCTCATCCTCTGGGATCGTGAAAACTACTGGATAGTTTTCCTCCACAAGGGCTATTGGGCCATGTTTAGACTCACCCGCTGGGTAAGCCTCTGCATGTATATAGGCTATTTCTTTAAGCTTTAAAGCACCCTCCATCGCAACCGGTAACCCTATACCACGGCTTAAGTAATAGGCGTTTCCTCTATTCTTCATCCAACGGGCAAGTTCTCGGGCTAATCCCTCATTCCATGATATAACACGCGCGGCGATCTCGCCACTACTAGCTAACCACTTTCTATACTCCTCCGCCTCGCTACGAGATAATACACCATTTAATTCGCCTAAAGCTATTGCAAGCCATGATAAGACAAGTGTTTGTGTAGTGAAAGTCTTTGTAGCAGCAACACCGATCTCAGGCCCTGCACGCGTGTATATGGCTATATCGCTTTCACGAGGTATAGCTGAGTCAACCACATTGCTAATGGCTATGATCTTGACCCCCTTCTCACGGAAGGCACGTAGTGCTTTTAAAGCATCCATTGTCTCCCCGCTTTGACTGACAACGATCAGTAAATCGTTTTCCTCGACCGTATTGGCGTATACCGGGTATTCGCTAGCTATAAAATGTGTAACTAGCCTCTTAGCCAGTATAGATGATAAAAGACTGAAATAATAGCATGCATGATAGCTAGTACCAGCCCCCGTTATATATATTTTATCTGCCTCATTAATTAGCTTGACAGCCTCATAAACAAGATATTCTCTCTGAATACCATAGTATGTATCCTTTAACGCACGTGGTTGTTCATGTATTTCCTTCAACATATAGTGTTGATAACCACCACGTGTAGCATCTTCTAAACTCCATTCAACAATCCTAACTAGTTTTCTCCACTCTATTTGTTTACCAGTCTCAAGATCCTCTATATAGGCCTCTCTAGCTGTGATGTATCCGATCCACTTATCCCTTACAGTAATAATCCTACGTGTATATTCTAGAAGAGCAGGTATATCACTTGCTACAATGTTATAGTTATCGCCTAAACCAATTATTAGTGGACTATCTTTCTTAGCGAAAAAGATCTTATCCGGTTCTAAACTAGAGATCATTACCAACGCATAGCTACCTTTAAGCATCCTCACAGCTTGTTTAAACGCTTCATATAAGTTGCCGGTTTTACGATAAAATTCTTCAACAAGATGAGGTACTACTTCAGTATCTGTATCACTAACGAATTTATGACCGCGTTTCACAAGCATTTCCTTTAGCTCGCGATAGTTCTGAATAATACCATTATGTACTACAGCGATCTTAC
>CAZVAW010000106.1:0-3369 GCA_964625205.1 uncultured Desulfurococcaceae archaeon | reverse complement strand
GATTATCTTAGGAAACACTGTAAGAACGAGACATTGTTCAAATTAGAGAGGCTTTATGCAGAGATAAGCGAGGAACTACGTGGTTTGAGGAAAGAATTAGATCCAGTTATTGCTGGAATTACTCGTTGAATGGTGGTTTAATGTGATTAGACGATATATTATGTTTATTGAGGTTGAAGTTAAGGAAAAGTGGCAGGAGCCAGAGTATTATATAAGTCTTGCAGAAAAATCTATGAGGCGGATGGCGAAGGATCTTGGCAATTTTGATATTAGGTTTAGCCATGCTATCGAGATCAAGGACCGAGGGCTATACAGTATATTATATGAACTTATAACGAAAATTGTCTACGGTAAGAAAATTAAGAGGAAGATGGTTCGACAAGACTAGGGTATCCTCAGGATATCTCTTGGATATCCGTGAGTTCTTTTTGGATATCCAGAGTATATCCTTAGGATATCTTTGTTTTCGCTCTATTTTCTAGGGGGATATTCAATGGATATCCGTGGGATATCCAAGGTTAAGCTTCAAACAGTTCGTGACAGAGACCGTGTAAAGTATTTCGTATATCTGCCAAAAGAATTAGTTGAGAGACTTGGCTGGGTTAAAGGCGATGTACTGACCATTGATACTACTGTTCTTAACATGAATGTTAAGACTAAAAGGGAGTGGCTCGGCCTCGTCATCTATAGGAAGCGGGATAGAGAGAAAATAATCAGCTAAACCTTACTAGGGTGTTAGGATACTAGTGGGTACCATCTAGTATCCTAACACTTTTCTATCAGCTCGCACTATAGTATATGGGTGAGAGTGTTTTGGAACTTATACCTCTTGGTAAGAGGCTGCGTGGTAAGGATGTTTTTCTTGAGAAACACGCGTTTACTAGAGTTAGAGATCGTGGTATTAGTCTTGATATGATATACTATACTCTCAAGCATCCTCATGAGATCTATCGTGAAAATAGGTATAAGCCCTTACTACCTAATATGAAAAGATATGTAGCTATACGAGTAATAGATGATAAAGTGAACATTGTTGTATATGATGAGAATGAAAACATAATCGTAATAACATCATGGAACATGAAAACTATTAGAAGGTTTAATAGATATAAAGAGAAAAAGATAAAGAGTAAGTCATGGACTAGGATTAGGTGATCGTCTTGAAATGGGTATATTATAAGAGCAATGATGAACTACGTGGATGGAATCCCAGCTCTAAAAAACCAGTAGTAGCAGTGATTTCAGTAAATGATATAGAGATAATTATCGATGAAGATGGAATCATACAAGAAATAATTATTGGACAAGCCTCTAACAAACTAGGAATCGATGAAATAAAAGAATTCGCCGAGATCATCGATGGAAAACCCATAATCCCTAAAACAATCGATAAATAAACAAAACATATGAAAAGCATTACATACTACGGATCTTCTCTAGATCCTCCTTACGATAAACAACTAATCCCACACACTCCCGCCTGGTCCTAATATTAACATCAAGAACAACAGTATCAACCACCAACTCATCACCCTTAATCCAACCCAACTCCTCAACCAATTCTTTTGGCAGATATATGAAGTATTGTACCTGGTTCTCACCCTTACGGATAACCTGGAGCTTAACCCTATACATATCCTCACCCAAAGAATATTCGACGAATATTCACAGAATATTCAAAAGAATATTCATGGAATATCCTAGGAATATTCAAAAAACAATTGAGAATATTCATGGAATATTCCAAGAATATTCCTATTCACCCCCTAGATATCTCAGCGATAACAAGGTCTAGCTCTCTCCTTAGAGCTCTTAACTCCTCATTAATCTCAACATAGAGCCTCTCAAGCTTGAACAGGGTCTCATTCTTACCATGCTTCCTAAGATAATCTAATAATTCCTCGATAAGCTCTAATTGACCTAGTCTCTTCTAATACAACTGCTCCCTAGAACCACAAGGCATATCCTACACCTACTTACTTAGTTAGTCTATTAGTTAGTTTGTTAGGAAATAACTTATATACTTTACTACTAACTAAGATAGTAAGAGGGGAGAGAACATGGTAAAACGCCTAAACCTAGTCCTAGACGATGATACTCACAAAAGACTTAAACAATTAAAAGATAAACTAGGCTTAACGTGGGAAGAACTCTTAATTAAAGGAGCCGAATGTATTGCAAAGAAGGAAAAACAAGTTTAGGGGTATTTAAAAAGAAACGTGGGTGATTCAATTGTTTGACCCTATTAGTTACACGCAAGCCAAGAAGGCCGAAAAAGAAGCTAGAACATGTTTGGATGAATCATCAAAGTGTAAAAACATGGTTAAGAAATTAAGAATAGAGGGTTATATACTGTTTTTTATCGGGATACTTGTGGGATTTATATTAAATATTATTAGTAAATTCTTACCTTTGTAAGTATGTGAGTAATGGAAACTAGTTTAACCTAAGTTATGGCATGTAAACCTCCTAACATATTGTACGGTGTTATATTTGGCTTCCTACAACGATCGATCCCTCAAAAATTTAGCTCCCCTTATAGCTTCAAGAGCAATTTGTAATAAGGCATATTGGTTATCGAAGCAATGTCGATGGACTATTTCTCCAGTATCCTTATCATATACATTAATACATACTGCGGGCGTTGCTCTCTCAGTTGAAATATAATGTTTGAATTCAAATCTTCGACTGGGATACCTATATTCTTCCCGTGATTTTGGTCCTTTATCTTCATAACCAAATATGTGTTGTTTTGTCTTTCCTACGAAGTAGCTCTGTATAAGAGAAGATATTGCTTCAAAGGGGTCCATGTACTCAAATTCTTCTATACGGAAACCATATGGTCTACCATCATAGAATACTTCAAAATAAGATCTTTTACAATAAGGACATACTCTATACTGTAATGTTTTATGATATGCCTCTTCATACGAAGTATAGGTGCCAATTAATGTACCACATTCATTACATATAGACACATATAATTTTATTCTCTTCTCGTTAGAATTCCTGGCGTTATTAAGCATCTAATCACCTCTAATTATATATCTCATTATATATCTCAAGATAAACACGGATAAAAGGTGTTAGGTAGATGGTTTTAGCGATTTGCTACCTAACACCTTTATCTCTTCGCCTCTATAGTATATGGGTGAGAAGGTGTGAGGCAGCTGGTTATTAACTTGGATGGTGTTAAGATGACGCTTGTCGTTAAACGTGTTAAGGGCCGCCTATACGTCTACGAACAATATAGAGTAGGTGATAAGGTTATAACTAAATACATAGGCCCATTAGAGGAACTAGCCAGGATCTACCAAATCTATAGACTTGAAGGACAGATTAACTACAAGATCACCAAACGAGACATTA
>CAZVAW010000105.1:0-3399 GCA_964625205.1 uncultured Desulfurococcaceae archaeon | reverse complement strand
TATGTGTATCATCAATTATTTTATCCTTAGTAACTTCATATAATGAAAGTAATTTTAAGATCAATACTTTTCTAATCGCCTAACTATATCTTCTACTTCCTAAACTTTTAACTACAAGAAACGCTGTTGTGGTGATCAATAGTATAACTGGCATGAATCCGTCTTCATTTGTGGGGGGTGGTTTTAAGTAATTAATAGCTGGGGGTAAGTATGCTGTGATTGGCGTAGTATTTTTAGATACGTAGCTTCCTCTATAACTAACAAGACTAAATATAATATCTATACGATTGGTTATGAAAGGATTCTCTACTTGAAGTACTACGTGGTATCCTCCACTCCATCCTATAGGAAAGCATGCAAAGGAGTAATCTGTATAGTTCACAGTATATACTGCCTTAGTCTGATTATTAAGTATATAATATGTATAGAAGATAATAGTGTCGTTGAGAGGGTAAGTATCATAATTTGTTAGATTTTTCATATGTATTTCATAGTCTCTAAATGCAATGCTTCCTATGATCTCTATTAATATATTTTCAACATTATTATCGGATAATAAAAAGACATATTCATAATATAACCTGTACGTTACAACCCAACCATGTGAATCACCATTTGGATAAACGATCAGTTCACCCAGCTTCTCAGTAACTCTCACAGAATAGATGTCCTCGACGTAACTAGAATAAGCGACAAGGGTATTTAACGTGAGAAATACCAGAAGTAAAGCAGTTAATACGGTAGCGTTCAAAATATTCCCTTTAAACACTTTTTCACCAAAACACATTGTACGTATTACCTTAATGAATATTATAAGGGATAGAGAATGTTAAAAACGTTAAAAAGTTGAATCGGTTTATGTATAGTCAATTGGATACAGTATCCAACCCGTTTCATACGGGTTTAGGTCCCACCAGAGAACTCTTTCAACAAATCTAGTATTAACTATAGCGTTTACATATATATGCCATATACCATTGCTGTCTAAGTTCTTAGTTTCCACGGCAAAGCCTGGTTCACCATCATATGTCGTTGAAATCGATGATCCCTGATCAAGATCGTGTAAGTAATCAATGTCTTATCCACTAGAATAATCTGTTATATCAACTCCTGCAGGAGCGTAATAACAATAGGTTAGATACGCACTACTATAATCCAAGTCTACAAACGCTCGATAATCAGTACACCCATATAAAACCTGGCAATAGTATATCGGCCATCCATTACCGGGCCCACGATCAAGTAGTATTTGACGTTTCGGGCTTCTTGCAGGAGTATCGATATAAAATGTAGGGCGAACCCAGTCTATTTTATAGTTATTACCATATAGCACCGATCCAGAAGCTACATAAGTGTATGTTATAGCAAAGAAGATATGTCCATCAGCTGTATATTCTCCAGTCTCATAGTAGTCAATGGAAACCCATACTTCCCCGTAAGGCTGTTGACTAAAAAGTAGTATCCACCCAGTACTGCCATGATACCAGGTATTATTACGGTGGATATGAGTCTGTGCATTAGTTGTGTGGGCGATACCTGTTAACAGAGATAACATAAGTAGGGCGAACACGCACAGTTGTTTTACCCTAATAAGGGACCACCCCCTATATATATTTAAGGGACCACGGAGTAGGGGGTAGGGGTGTATAAGCTAAGGGTCTTGAAATCTTTAGTATTAATCTCTTTATTTGTTATACTTATCAGTAGTAGTTACTGGGTATATGGCGAGTATAATCAATTTGTCTATAAAGGACATGAACATATAAATCCGAGCCAAGGCCTCGATATACCTTTCTCGTCATGTACTGCTAATAATAAGACCTTTGTAATAATATGGTCTATATCAGAGCCAGTAAATGGTTTTCTAGAGAATACTTATTCTAACATTATAGTGTTAGAATCATCTATGGATAATGGCGTAGTTAATATTGTTAAAAAAGTGAAATTAGATCCGAGTAATGGACTTGACCTATTGTTTAACTGTAGGGCTAATGGTAACTATATTCTCTTTTTAGGCGTAGAGAGCTACAATAAATCTGTGTTATATGTCTTTGATCGAGAATTGAATCTAGTCAATAAAACGATCATAAGTGATAATGGTATATGGTATACTGATTTCGAGATTGTAGGAGATAGGATATTCTTAGTTGGAGGACTTATAGACAGTATTGCCTCTGGATATGTCATAGGGCATAGAATCGTGTTAGAAGAAAGAAGTTTTCCTTCATTAACACTTGTACGTGAGAAAACAATAGTTAATACGATGAACTCCCTATATGCTATACCGTTCCTCGATTATAATTCAGTATCTAATAAGTTTATTGTGACCGTTGCGTGGAAAACGCCGGAGGAGCGTACAAGTTTTTACATGGTAGATCCTGATCTAAAGAACTCCACTAAAATATTTGAAACAAAGGGTTATGCGAGGCTAGCTGACTCATCATTAAACGGGTATATGTTTATTATAGCTTTAAAAGATGAAAAGGTTTATGTTTTAGATAGCAATGGTAAGGCTATCTCAAAATACAACTTCACATTAAGTTTTATGCTTAGAAAAGGAGATAAATACATTTATCAAGATGGAGTCTACATACCCGAGTATAGAGTACTAGCATTATACGGAATTGATACGAAATATAACGCATTCACTGGTAAAACCCAATATATACTATACACCAGCATATATAGTCTCGATGAAGAGACTGGCGGATTAAAACCAATAGTCATTGGTAATTCTATAGTACTTAATGGTATTAAATATGCTATGTTAAACGTCATAGCCATACATACTAGTGGACATATCTACGTACTCTTTTCTGGCTCAAACGTTAGTAGTAAAGACTATGAGGTATACATATATAGATTCGATACAGTTAATATCCCTGAGTCAGAAATACAGAAAGAGCTTCAACGCTTTTTAAACTATAAATATGGTGTATCAAATCTAACTAATACTATTAACACTAACAATGCTTCGAATAATGTAAAAACGAACGATCTCCTCTTCTACTATGCAATAGCCATGACATTAACTACAATAGGTTTAATAGTGTACATAATAGTATCTAAGAGAAAAACTATGAAATAATAAATTATTAATCTGTAATTCTAGCAATAATGTATATTATTGAAACACTTAATAATCTATGCTGGAAACAAAATTCATAAATGATCAGGTTGAAATATGTAAACTGATAAATTAGCTGCCATGTGCCTCTGAAATAAATAGATAGTCTACATTAATTCTTCTTCACTTATTACTAACTTATTATTAAATTTTTATTTTCCATATATAGGATATGTCTTATATCTTAGATGATGAAGAGTCCGAACACGGATTTCTTGTGAAGAGCCCGGTAGTAACTGATATTCTACTTTTTATATAGGCTTCGGAAGAAG
>CAZVAW010000104.1:0-3401 GCA_964625205.1 uncultured Desulfurococcaceae archaeon | reverse complement strand
CGCATAACATTAATGAAGCTGGCATGTTATGCGATAGAGTTGCTATAATGAATAAGGGTAGAATAATAGCATTAGGTACCCCCGAAGAGCTTAGAATAAAGTTTGGAAAATACGTTCGCATCCTACTTAGCTTAAATAAGGAAGTTAATATTGACATTATCAAGGATAAGTTTAAGGATAGTAAGGTAGTAGTTCGTGGAAAAAGAATAACAATTATTTGTGGATTAAGTGATCTAGAAGCTGTTCTCGATGAAATAACTAACCTTGTTAAATCACGTAACCTTAAAATAGAGGAATTCCAGGCAACAGGGCCTACGCTTGAAGATGTATTTGTAGAGCTTATACAAGGTGATGTTCAATGAGTTTTTCAAATATTAGGGATACTTTAAACAAGATATTTACTCTATGCTTAAAGGATGCGAAACTTTACTATTTTAAAGGGCCTACGATAGTTATGGGTGTTTTAATGCCTATGTTTTTATGGCTTGCTTTCACTATAGGAGCAGGGTATTCATTGATAAAGACTTTGCCAATGCTTATCACTATTTCAGCATTTTTCGCATCCTCGTCTATTACACCAGTGATTATGCCTTGGGAAACTAGGCAAAAAACATTGGAGATGCTCTTAAGTAAGCCAGTCACAATATATACTATACTCCTCGGCACAGCATTAGCGTCTACGCTCTTCGGGATATTAATTTCCCTAAGCCTAGTATGTGTAGGCTTATTATTTAACCTAATACCTCGAAATCTATCACTATTAATTCTAGGAATAATCATATCTTCGCTATGTTACTCCTTTATGGGATTATCCTTTGCAGCAATACCAACTGATATACCAGCTGATACCGTGTTCCTATCCAGCGCCGTTAGATTACCATTAGTATTTATAAGTGGGATCTTCACACCCATACAGAAACTACCTTATTATATTCTACCCTTAGCCTTTGTTTCACCTTTAACTTATCTATCGGACTTAATGAGAAATATTTACTATGGTACATCGTTTCTAAACCCATTACTAGATCTAGCGGTTTTATCGCTCTTAACACTAATTTTTGGAATATTAGCATTAATAGCTAATAAGGCAACACTAACGAAAAGACTATGAATTCCTTCTTGAAAATAATTCCATTACTTTTAGCGATCTACCTAACGTGGATTATCTTGTCCGTCACATAGTAAAAACATTATTAAATAAAATGCGGTACTAGGCCTAGTTAAAACTAGAAGAGGAAATAGTTCGTGAAACATTATATATTAGGAGGGCTAAGCTCGCCCTATATTAACTTTCACTAAATACCTTATACCTTAAAGTTACTCAGTTAAGGTCTTCATGATCTCGTCCTTGCTTAATCTATAAATTCTAACTGTCTTCACTCTATTCCTAGCTCCTCTAACAATAACTATATCTCTCCTAGGAACCTTAAGCTTCTTAGAAAGATATTTAATTAATGATTCATTAGCTTTACCGCCCACCGGGGGCTCCGTAGTATAGAATATTAATTCCTCGCCTTCTACCCTTAAACATGTTGTATTAGCTTTTGGCTTCACATAAATAGTTAAATCAGCGTATTTGCTCAATTAGAACACCTTATTCTATTATTGGCTCAATAGATAATTTAAATTTAACAATAAATTAGAAGCCAATATAGATACTTTAAATATGATCGTGGTATAGGGTATGTCTTGATCCTCGGTAAAGAAAGCTTGTTTCCCCACGAAAATAGTGAAGAAGTTAGGCTTGGACGTATCAGTAGTAAGGTTTGTAAAGAACGTATATAAATGCTGGAATAAAACAACTCTAATTTTTACATGAACCATTAAGTCTGTAATAGTTTTTTGATGATAACTACCGCCGCTACTGTTAATGTGATCACTCCTACGGTTATTGCTATAGTTTCCGTATTCGATGAAAATAAGGGAGATGCGACGCCAATATTACCTAGGTGTGCCGTATTCTTCATTGCTTTCTCTACTTCGTCGTCATTAGTATCTATTATTTTAATCGAGTTTATACTTACATGTTCTATCTGGCCATTTTCCGTATTCTTGATCTCAGTTATTCTTTCTGACGTTGAGTATATGAGCCATCCGTTATCACTATATATTGATTTAACAGTGATGGTTGAACGTGGCTCTTGTGTGGCCTCTAGCTCAAATACATAGTTGCTAGAGCTATGTATTGTCTTAACACTCTTCACCTGTACCTGCGGTACTCTACCGCATATCACGCCTGTCAGATCAAGCACCGATGGCGAATACGGTGCTAATAATGCTTCTTCAAGCGGTAATAATGGATTATATTTCTCAAGACACTCTTTCCTACACTCCCTCATAGAGGTGAGGTTGTTTTGATACTTTTCTCTACACGAACTGCTACAACTCATATAGTCTTCATAGAGGCTACACACTTTAGTTTTCTCATTATTAACCATGTCAGCGGCCTTTACTGCTTTCTCCAACATATCCGGTGGAAGCCATAAAGTATACTTCGCTGGATTCAAGCCTCTTATAACGCCGCTGTACGGGTCTGGAGTTACTATACCGCCTGTCTTATTCATTAGCAACTCTATACTGATCTCGAACTGACGTCCAAGTATACTTGACTTGTTATACTTGACTAGTACAATTCTGTAAGCCGTCTCATTAACTTCTACAAGCTTGAATACAACACTATCGTTGACAACCAGTTTATCATTCTCGTATTCTTCACTAATTAAAACATATGTATAATATTTTCCACTATTACTTGAATACCCGGGAAGAACCATAAAAGATAGGTTAACGATGAGTAGCAACATTAATAGAGCGAGAGGTCTCATGACAATCAACCCTCCTAAGGTATAAGAACAAGTCGTTAAAATACAAATACGTTATCTCCTCTTCTATCCTGGAATGTTTATCCTTCATTGCCTTATCGATCTTGAGGAAAATCTTGAAATGAGACGATATGGTTCTATGCGAATTATTAAACAAAATCGGATCCTGTTCTAAAAATGTTAGAACTAATAGTTCTTTAAAATTTGAGAAGATAAACCTTATTATGTTACTGTCTCCTAGTACAGCTATTATTTTCCACATGGCAAAACTCTAATGTATGAGGACGAAAGACAATTACTACTTCTTACCATCTTTACTATATTATTCTGCCAGAAAACGATCCCGTATCTTCCTTAATTTCGATAACTATTTCGGAAAGAACATGAACAGCGGTCACTATAGGATTTCCCCTCAACTGGTGTTACGGTTCGGGATAGTTTCAGAGATATAAAGGATTATCAAGTATGCTTAGAAAACTTGTGGATAGATAAATAGATAGTGCGGCGGCCGGGATTTGAACCCGGGATCTCCGGCTTGGGGGGCCGGCGTCCTAGTCCAGGCTAGACGACCGCCGCATC
>CAZVAW010000103.1:0-3479 GCA_964625205.1 uncultured Desulfurococcaceae archaeon | reverse complement strand
CATCCACTGCCATGTCCCGGCCAGTGTATATATTGTCCAGGAGGCCCTGGCTATAATGCTCCTAAGAGTTATTTTGGCGAAGAACCAGCTTTGAGGAGAGCTAGGCGTAACGAGTTCCACCCGTATAAGCAGGTTTGGAACAGGCTTAAACAATACGAGTATTTAAGGCAGAAGCCTAGTAAGGTCGAAGTAATAGTTATGGGTGGCACGTTTTTAGCGGCTCCACCACGTTATCGTGAATGGTTCATAGCAATGATCTTTGAGGGGCTTAACCGTTACCCAGACCCAACCCCACCACGTAAATGGGATCTTGAGGAGGCACAGCTTCGTAATGAGACTGCTAAACACCGTTGTGTAGGATTAACGATCGAGACTCGGCCGGATTATGGTTATGAGAAACACGCTGATGAAATGCTACGCTATGGTGCTACGCGTGTAGAGCTTGGTGTTCAGAGTATATATGATGATGTATTAGAGAAAGTGAGACGCGGACATGGTGTCCGGGAGACTATAGAGTCTACACGTATACTACGTGACGCTGGCTTCAAGATCGTATACCATATAATGCCTGGCCTACCCGGCAGTGATCCCGACCGCGATATTGAGATGGTTAAGGAGATCTTCGAAAACCCTGATTTCCGGCCAGACATGCTTAAGATCTATCCGACCGAGGTAGTTGAAGGCACAGAGCTTTATAAATGGTGGCTTGAAGGCCGATACAAACCATATGATGACGAGACTGCTATAGAGGTTATTTCAGAGATGTACCGTTATATACCAAAGTATGTGCGTGTGATGAGGATACGTAGAGATATACCAGCACACGAGGTTATAGCCGGTACACATTACTCTAACCTTAGAGAGTTTGTGGAGAAAAGATGTCTTGAGAAAGGGATCAAGATACGGGAGATACGTTTCCGTGAAGTAGGGTTGCAGATGTGGAAGTATAACCGTGTACCCGATCCCAAGTATATAAAGATTACTAGGACAACCTATGAAGCTGGTGGCGGGATTGAGGAGTTTCTCGCGGTTGAGGATACACGTAATGATATAATAATTGGTTTCCTACGTATGAGGATACCCAGTGAGAAAGCACATAGGCCCGAGATCGATTCACGTACAGCTATTATACGTGAACTACACGTTTACGGGCCGGAGCTACCAGTTGGTGAACATGGTTTCTCTTGGCAACACCGTGGATGGGGTTCAAAACTACTACGTGAAGCTGAGCGCATAGCTGTCGAGGAATATGATGTTAAGAAAATGCTCGTATTATCCGGTGTTGGTGTCCGAGAATACTATCGTAAACATGGTTATTACCGTCCACCAGACAGCCCCTATATGCATAAGATACTAGTCTAGCCCTTCTCTACTCCATGGACAATAACACTACAGCAATTAAAGCTAATACTATCCCTATAGCTTGATAAACACTGATCTTCTCGCCAAGCAGTATCAACGCTAATACGACTGTTATTGCTGGATATATAGCGGTTAAAGGTAATACGATCGAGGCTTCTCCCTTCTCAAGCGCCTTAACAAAAAATATGTATCCAGAACTGCTAAATACCCCGGCTAACAATGCTATGTACGATAATTTATTAGAGAAGTTGAGGCCATTGCGGTGTATAAGGAAGACGATAAGGGCTATAGTGAATGAGGCTAAACTACTTAGGAAGTAGACATGTATCCAAGGTAAACCCTTATACGCGATCTTCAATACTAAGCCCCATAAACCCCATAACACTAGGCAGATCAGTGAATAGGTAAGCCACGATGGAATACTCAACTCTTTAACCCACCATTCAATATTATCACTGCCCTAGAAACCTATAAACAAAGCTGGAGAATTAAGAGGTTTATCCACAATCGCCTATTCTCTAAAAATACTTGTTTTTAAGTCTAAGCCCCTCTAACTCCTCTAAAGCCTTCTTACATATTTTAGTTGAGAAACAAGGTATTCGCGAAAACAATAGTTCTCCCTCACTACAAACCTCTAAGGTAAACCAGAAGGGGGCTTCGTTTAATATCTTGACATCAACTGGATAACCTAGTTGATTAGATAGTTCTTCTTCAAGTTTAAACTTATAGTCAAGATAATTCTTGACCTCAGTAACGTATACTGCTACATCAATATCCCTGATCACATTACTTTTAAGGATCGAGCCATAGAGGTAAGCCATGATAATCTCATTCTTAGCATAGAGTTTCTCCTTTAAGGAACTCCTAATTCTTCTCTTTTCATCTTCTAACACTTCATAAAATCTGAAAAACTCATTCTCCTCTAATTCTTGAGACAAATTCTTCGACCTCTTTAATGAATCTCTTAATAACATTTAATCCATTGCTTTTAGCATCCGTATATATTTTAGTGTCGTCGACTTCCCAATAACGATGTATAATCAGGTTTCTAAGTCTAACTAGTCTTTGCATTTCAATACTCGTTTCAATAGATAATACTCTATACTCAGCTAATTTCTTAAAAACCGCTATATAACCATCAACTTTCCCAACCTTAAAATACTCCTTTAAAATGATGAGGCCTAACGTGGTTGAAGCCTCAACTATCTCGACAAGAGCTAAACGAAGTGTATACCTATTTCTGACATCACTTATGAAATCCTCGTACTTAAGACTAGTTATTTCCTCAACTATCTTTAAGGACTTCTTGATCTCTTCAAGTAGCCGCTCTATACGTGCTAAACTCATTCTATAACCTACTTATTCTCTCCTCAAATACCACATTATCGTAATTGCTATGCTTATATAATAAAGCTTGGGCTTGGATCTAGTAAATTTGTTTTACCT
Organism: uncultured Desulfurococcaceae archaeon; assembly: GCA_964625205.1. Classification (GTDB taxonomy): domain Archaea; phylum Thermoproteota; class Thermoprotei_A; order Sulfolobales; family Desulfurococcaceae; genus CAZVAW01. The sequence continues at coordinate 671 of CAZVAW010000103.1, read as the reverse complement.
TATCCAAAGTTAACTAATGTGTTGGGTGGAGTTATGACAACTTATTACGTCTGGGTGCTTAGAGATAAGCTAGCAGTTTCGCCAATGCCTAGTTTATCCGATATACCAGAGTTAGCCAAGGTATTCAACGCCGTGGTTATCTTGATCGAGCCACATGAGGCAATGGGGTATATCGACCTCTACCTTGAGAGATGGAAAAGCCATGGCGTTGAAGTATACTATGCACCAACACCTGATTTTCACCCGACTGATTTGATCGAGTTATATAGGATCGTTAAATGGATAGACAAGATCATAAATACTGGTGGGAAAGTACTTGTTCATTGTATGGGTGGTATTGGACGTAGCGGGTTAGTAGCGGCTTCTTATCTCCTATACAGTGGCTGGAGCCCCGTTAAAACAATTAATTATATTCGAGCATTAAGACCCGGCGCGTTAGAGTCTCTTGGCCAAGAGATCATGTTCCATGACCTTTACCAGTTACTAAAGCTGGTGGATAAGAGTTTATTTGATAAACACCTTGAAACAACTATACAGTACTCTGGCAATAAGTTGAGACACGTCTCTAAGACACTACAGTTCACCATTGAATTAACAGATCACTTGGGAATAGAGGATGATTGTAGAAGGAGACTAGTAATAGCTAGCCTATATCATTGCCTAGGAAGAGG
>CAZVAW010000102.1:0-3571 GCA_964625205.1 uncultured Desulfurococcaceae archaeon | reverse complement strand
GCCGAGGATCACTACTGGGTTGATCTATTTTAAGCCGCCGGGCCGGATCTTTGATGCTAGGAAACTAGGTGCTTCCATAGTATTGCCCCGCTACAACATTGCTAGTGAGAAAGCTAATAGGCTGACACATAGGCTTGGTTTGAAAATTGTTGTCTGGACTGTGAATGATAGGGAAACCGCTATGGAAATGGTCCGGAGAGGCGTTGATGGTATTGCTAGTGATTATCCAGATATACTAGTTGATCTTAGGAGGGAATTAGGTGGAGAATAAGTTTTAGAAAACCATTACCTCAATGTAAGCCGCTATACATAATATGATGTTTGAGATCAATAGCGAGAATAGGTAGTATAGGATGTCTTGACGTGTAGCGTCTCGGGTAAATAATAGTTTATAGCCTATATAGGATGACTCGGTAACAACGATCGAGTAGGCTAGTAGTTCTAGGTAAGTATGTGGTTCACCTAGTAGTTTTACAAGGAAATCAATATAACCAGTAGGCCCGAACAGTGAAGCTCCAAGGTATCTTATAACCCAAGCATTATATGATAAAGCATAGCCATAGAATACAGCGCCAGCGAATGGGATTGCGAACAATAGGTTTACCTTAAGATTATTCAAGTAGATGATCAGAGCCGCATACCATAAATTAACTTGTTTCTCGATAATAGTTTTGTTCTCCATGGAAACATTCTTCTTAATATTACTGACTTTTTCAGCTACTTTAGTAACACGCTCAACACCCTCAACAACTATTTTCTCGCTAGTCCTAGGATATGAGAGACTAGCAACTATGTATAAAGCTGTAAGAGAAATCAACATTATAAATAACCATGCAGGTAAATGCTTAGACATGTAGATAAGGTATTCTTTGAGAAACATGGTTTTTACACGAAACATTTTCTTTATAATATATATTATTAATACCACTTAATATTGGTTAGTCGAAGAAGCAACGAAAATTTGATCTCTGATCCTACTAGATGTAGCTATAAATAGCTTATATGTTAGGTACCAGTTAGCAACGAAAATAATATTCTCTTCTTTAACCATAACCCAACTACTTTTCTTTATTTACAACAACATGGTTTTTTAACTGCTTTAATCACTTCATTTTTCTCTCGAAGAACATTTAGTATATCGTTGTCATAAGTCCATATACAGATTTTCTCTTGCCTATGTTTCCTAGCTAAATATAATGCTATCGCTATAATAGGGATATCACTAGGATCTCTTGCCCCAATGATCTCCTCAGCCTGCTTAAGGTCTCGTTTACGTGGTTTTTCATGTATGGGTTGTATATTCAAAAAAAGAGTTGCTATATCAAATATTTCAGCTACAAAAACTGTAACTATATCTTCAAGTGCAATTTTTCGCTCATTTATTTTCCTTTTCATTTTCTTAATAATCTTCTTAAAATCCTTTTGCATTTTTACTTTTAAAACTTCATCTATTACAGTGTTGGGAATATAATATTGTGTATTGCAGGTTTTGAGGCATTTCCTTGTCTTTCCACTTTTTATTAGAGCACTTAGGATAACATTTGTATCAATGATATATGCTGTACATTCCTCGCACAATTGAGCTATACCTACGTTAAATTGATTCGTACAAAACTCTATATGTCCCCTGAATTAGGTGAAGCACTATAAGTGGTTTAACATCTTTAACAATATCTACTATATTCGTTGAAGGCGCTTGGTATATGTAAGCTAGGATCGGAATAGTTTTTTCTGGTTTAATACTATCATTTACCGCCTTTACATATCTTACAATTCTCTCTAAGTCTTGTTTAAGACGAGGTTTTATCTTAAACTCTACTATAAACCATGTACCATTATACACTAGTACTAAATCTAGACGTATTCTACCACGTATAGAGACTTCGTATAATACAGAGATCTCAGATCTAGGAATATTAAATCTCCGCATTATGTAATCTAAGATAATATCAGTATATGTAACAATTAACAATTTTTCCTTAATTCTATTTTCAATCCTGGGTAAATGTTTCATAGGATGACATCACCTTATCGCAAACTATATAAGTTAACTAGCTTCTCCCTTAATTAAGTATTGTGCTTTTACCATATTGTTAACCATATGATAAAAACAAGTATTCAATGTTTACACATCTTATAAGCTGTTAAATACCTCTCTATTAGCTTAGTTATCTCGTTAAACACAGTATTGGAATCAACTGTTTTATTTCTATAATCTAACTCGACATACTCGAGTGGATTACCATAGTTTATCATTTTACTAGCATAAAATGATGCTAATTCTTTACGCCACGGGAAAGACTCATATAATGGTGTATACACGTGAATCAATATCATCTTTTTATACCTATATAATCGATCATAAATGAACCAGTATTTACCAACGTTAGTATCTGGATGGTATTGCCCGCGCTCTATTTCGATAGCGATCATTATTTCACCATCAGTGATCATACCATCGCTCTTAAAACAATCATTAGGTGTACCATAAATTGACTCGTTAGACCCTCTGTAATGGAGATTACATTTTAAAGCAATCTCCTTAAGCCAGGTATTTAACCTCGTTTCTAAGGTTTTCCAGTCAATATTGCGGGTACTCACTAGTTTCCCACCTATAAATACTTATAAATAATTCATTGTCTAGATGTCCTAAATCTATTCACTAAGTTAAACAAGAATAATAGGATACGAAAAATCTAGCTTAGTAAATTGCTTAATTTAATCCAAGTATCTCCTAACTTTTAACTTTTTATGAACGCGTTGTTAATCAGTTATATTCGTCGATAGCTTTAGTTAAGGGTATTCCTAAGCGTTCCTCGAGATCTCTTTTTGCTTTTTCAAAATCATTAAAACCTTTATCATGTCTATATTCTTCAACAATATTTTCTAAAATATCCTTTACTTTAGTTAAGAACTCGAAATATCCTTTACCATTATTCTTCTTAATACCATATTTCCTTCTAATCTTAAGGTCCCATAATACGAAGAAGATCGGAGCTATTACATATAATGCTTTAGAGGCACTAGTGTATTTAACAAATTTAATGGAACTTATCTCGTCGAATAGTTCCTCAATTACATCCTTCATATCTTGTAATGCCTTATTATCTAATCCACATAGTTGGAGCTTTTTAATCTTCTTGAGGAAATCAAAGTATTTAGTATAAATAGGTTGTAGATTCTTTACGATGGTTTTAAATGCATGGCCATAACATTGATTACAGTTTAAGTTAATTTTTCCACATTCTCTTATGATCCACCTCCGATTCCAGTTAACCGTTATAAGGGTGGATATTATAGACCATACCATAGGATCGTCGATGCAATCTAAACATTGTATCCTAGTATAGACTCACGCTCTACTGTTAAACATTTAAAGTACTTAGTCCTTCTAATTAATTGTTTGAATTTCTCACGTGCTTTAAATAGATCATTATAGCTTATTGTATACATATTTTTCTCCTTATAATACTTATTTTAAGCTTATGTAGTATATTAATTCAGAAGAAAAAATAAATCTATTTATTAAGTATGCTCTATTTGACTATTTTATCAGTTTTATATTTGCTGT
>CAZVAW010000101.1:0-3613 GCA_964625205.1 uncultured Desulfurococcaceae archaeon | reverse complement strand
ACTATAAGTCGAAGTTCTATCTAGAGAACGATACTGGAACTTGGACATTCGAGGATGTAACATTCTTCAACGTAACTGGTAGCTGGACCAACGCAACTGGTTGGACACACTACAACATCACAATAGATGGAAACTTCTTCAATAACATCACATACTTCAACGCCACAATTAACTTCACCACAGCCTACGGTAAGGCGATGAGCTTATCCTATGACAACACAACATTAAGAACAGTACGAATACTCACAGTAGCTCCCGCTGCATTCACCGCGGCTTGTAAAGTAACCTTCAACTTCGTATCGCCAGATGGAGTAACACTAGGTAAATGGCATGATGAAAGCAATATTACGATGGCCGATATACTATATGATCTAGGATTTAGTTATGAGTGGAGATTCCCAGACGACGTAGCAACTGGTGAGCCAGACCCATACTACTACAGTGGTTTAGAGAGAGGCTTAGCTGGTCTAGCTACTATACTCGGTATTAAAGTAGTTAACAACACCGCTATTACTATATGGGTTAATTATGACGATGTATACGATGTATTAGTAGCTGATTATGCCGCTGTATGGCCTGATATGCCGTGGCATGTAATGGCTGCTGCTGAGGAGCTAGTAGCAGAAGGAAAGACCCACGCCGGCACAGGACTACCATACCTATGGGAAGACATAGCCGGACAATACAAAGGCATCGACTTCCTAGACACCTACTGCGTACAAGACGTCAAAAACATGTTAAGTAGCTTCGCAGCTGGCACCACCATACCACATGGTCTCAAGTACATTGAGACCTATCCAGGAATTGGCACCAACCTACTCACTGATAAGACAACCAGATACAATAACGCAATCAACTTCATCGACACCTACGGCCACGCCTACATCAGCAGCGGTCCATACTTCGTCTCAAGCTATGATCCAAACACCTACACAATGGTAATGCAGGCATTCCCAGACTACCCAGTCGACAGAACAGCTTGGTTAACAGCCTACACTGTCAAGACTGTCTCAGTAACCAAGGTAACAGCTCCAACAACTGTATGGCTAGCATTCAACGGTAGCCTCAAGATGAGGATTGACATCGAGTTCTACCAGATAACACCAACATACAAGAAACTATCCATTGACCCAAGCAAGGTATTCGTAACAGTATCGATCTTCTACTACAACGGCACTAAATTAGCCGACGTACCACGTGACTACATAACAGTATTATCCAACGGCTCAATAATCATCGATGTACCGCCATCATGGCTACACCAGATATGGCCGAAAGGCGGTACACCAGGTTATATTGTCTACAACGTTGGTTATGAGGAGTCAGCCGCTACAGTAACTGGTTATGTAGAGACAGACTTCTACTCAACACCAATACCAAAAGGTGTACCAGAGCCAACAATACTACCACTACTAGTACTAGTAGCATTACTACTATTCATCTTAGTCATTAGAAGAAAGTAAAGTAGTTATTTAAACCCCTAAACCCAAAACCTTTTTTCTCCTCCAACCTCAAACTTCTACCTCTTCCATCTCCATATATGAGCTGATTAATTAATTGCAAGAAAAAGACCCAGTCTCTATATTGTTAAAGGTAGTTAAACAATACTTAATGCGGAAATCAACAATAATATTCTCATTAGCGAGAACAAGTGGGCAAAAACAAGTAAAAATAGAACTATTGGGTCTTATGCGCGAGTATACAAGAATATATTTAGCTGGTAAATTATCACATATATTAAGAGAAATAATAAATAATAAAAACTACTTAGAGAAACTAAAAGAATATGGGATAACCGAGATAGTACTAGGGGAGAATAGTAAGGGATATATAGTCATAGATATAGAACTCGCGGAAAAGAAACTCCTAAAATAAAACTTATTAATCAACAACCAACTATATTCCATATAAAAACTCGGGAGAGAAATGAAATACCCTATAATAATAGCATTAGATCCTCCAAATAACACACTAAAACCACTTAATTGGGCCTTAAAAATAATAGATGAAACAAAAGATCTTGTAATAGGCTATAAGATAGGATTACCACTAGTACTAGAGCTAGGTAGGGAGTTATCACTTGTTCTAGAGAAAACACGTGACTCCGAACTAGTAATCGCTGATCTTAAACTAGCTGATATAGGAGACATAATGCTGACAACAATCAAGAAACTCGCACAAATAGGGTTTAACACGTATATAGTACACAGTTTCATAGGGTTAAGAAATGGATTAGATAAAATATCAGATTATCTCAAGAAGACAAAAGGAAAACTAGTAACTATTCTCAGCATGAGCCACCCTGGTAGTAGCGAAGTTATAGATAAGAACTATGACTTATTACTCGACATAACACTAAAAGCAAATGCTTGGGGATGCGTAGTAGGCGCTACAAAACCAGAGCTAATAATGAAAACACGTAGAATAACTAGAGAAAAGAATGCCGATCTAAAGATCATATCACCCGGGATAGGGGTTCAAGGAGCAAAACCAGGCTCAGCGATAAAAGCAGGAGCCGACTACGAGATCATAGGTAGGCTAATAACACGAGATCCTAGACCACGTGAAAAACTATTAGAAATAATAAATCTATACCAGGGCGTATAATCTATGACAGCAAAACATGTTATTAGAGAAATAATAGTTGAGCTTTACAAGAAGAACATGATAAAATTTGGAAAATACATGTTATCAAGTGGTAGGAAAAGCCCATACTACATAGACCTGAGAATACTGCCCAGCTACCCCAGCCTATATAGGAGGATCATGGGGGAGTTAATAAATAATATAGAGGGAGAAGGATTAAAATACGATGTAGTAGCTGGTATAGAGACTTCAGGCATAATACATGCGGCCTACCTAGGATGTTTAACTAATAAACCAATAGCTTATATTCGTAAAAAAGTAAAAGAACATGGAACAAAAAAGTTAATAGAGGGAATTGTCGAGAACAAGAGGGTTTTAATAGTAGATGATGTATCAACAACTGGAAATACATTATACAATGCAGTCTTAACATTAAGAGAAAATAAAGCCATAGTGGAAAAAGCATATGTGATCATAGACCGTTGTGAGGGAGCACGAGAGAAACTAGCCTCCATAAATGTAGAGTTAAAGTCTTTGATCAACATATATGATATAATAAGAGTTCTCGAGGAAGAAAAACTAGTAAATAGGGAAAAAATAGAGGCAGTAAAAACTTATTTAAGAAATATAACCAAGTAGGCGTCAAACATATATACTAGTAAAAACCATAAGCTGATAAGGGCTTCTTGGAAAACATAGAAAACGTGATCAAACACTACAAAACCGAAACTAATCATTACAAAAACGGGCTTATTAAAGCAAAGTATACTTCTGCAAAAATATACTCTATAAAACCCTTATCCAAAACACTCTACCTAGTAAAAACTATAACTAAAAATGAAATACCAGATCCAAAGCCACCACAATTCGTAATGACATGGATCCCCGGAGCCGAGGCAATACCATTAAGCATAGCATGGTATGATAGAGATGAACTGTGGTTTATAGTGAAACCAGTCGGTGAAACAACGAATAAACTAGTTAAGATGCAGAAGAATACATACATAGGAGTCTATGGTCCCTTAGG
>CAZVAW010000100.1:0-3674 GCA_964625205.1 uncultured Desulfurococcaceae archaeon | reverse complement strand
GAAATGATTAGAGCAGGTATACCAGTACCACCTGGTTTCGCGGTAACAGCTTATGCTTACAAGTACTTCCTTGAGAAAACAGGGCTTGGCGAGAAAATCTATAGTATGTTACGTGAGCTTGACGTTAATGATAAGAAAGCACTTGATGAGACAACTGCTAAGATACGTGAAATGATCCTTAAAGAGCCTATGCCTCCAGAGGTTGAGGAGGAGATTCGAAGATATTACCGCGAGCTTGCTCGAAAACTAAACATGGATCCAGCTAATCTACGCGTAGCTGTACGTAGTAGTGCTACTGCCGAGGACATGCCTGAGGCCAGTTTCGCTGGCCAACAAGATACTTATCTAAATGTTTATGGCGAGGATAGTGTTGTCGAGCATGTTAAGAGGTGTTGGGCAAGTCTCTTCACCGCACGTGCAACATTCTATCGTGTTGCCCAGGGTATTCCACATGAGAAAGCACTTATGAGTGTTACTGTACAGAAAATGGTTAATAGTAGATCAGCTGGTGTAATGTTCACTCTACACCCAGTTACTGGGGATGAATCAGTAGTAGCTATTGAGGGTAGCTGGGGCCTTGGAGAATCAGTTGTTGGTGGTAAAGTAACTCCTGACGAGTGGATTGTTGATAAAAAGACTCTAGAGATTAAGGAGCAGAGGATTAACCATAAGACTTTCGCAATAGTATTTGATCCAAGGAAAGGCCGTAATATCCATATAGAGTGGGATGAGAATAAGCAAACATGGATTGTTGATGGGGAGCTAGTAGATCTTGATATCGTTAAGATCATGCACCCGGATAAACCAGCTCTTAACGAGGACGAGGTTAAACGTTTAGCTGAACTAGCTATTTTGATCGAGAAACACTATGGTAGACACATGGATATAGAATGGGCTGTTGACGCTGACCTTCCATTCCCAGATAATGTGTTCATAGTACAAGCTAGGCCTGAGACTGTATGGAGTGTTCGTAAGGAGAAAGAAAAGGCCGAGGCTAAAGCTAAGGCTGTCGAGGCTGGTAAAACAGTTAGTTTAGCTGAGGCTAAGATAATTGTACGTGGATTACCAGCTAGTCCTGGCGTAGGCGCTGGTGTTGCAAAAGTTATATTCGATCCGCATAGTAAGGAGGCTCAGGAGTTTAAGCAGGGAGAGATCCTAGTTACTAAAATGACCGATCCAGACTGGGTACCGTTAATGAAGAAGGCTGCCGCCATTGTTACCGATGAGGGTGGTATGACTAGTCATGCCGCTATCGTTAGCCGAGAACTAGGTATACCAGCTGTTGTAGGCACTGGCAATGCTACGCAGGTGATCAAGAGTGGTACAGAGGTTACTGTTGATGGTGGTAAAGGAGTTGTTTACGAGGGTATTGTCGAAGAGCTTGTAAAGCCTAAAGAGGCTAAAGTTGAGGTTGCTGGCGTAGGTATTTCTCCGGAACAACTACTACCATTATATCCAGTAACAGCTACTAAGATCTACATGAACCTCGGTGAGCCAGATGCTATTGAGAGGTATAAGGACTTACCGTTTGACGGTATTGGTCTTATGAGGATTGAGTTCATAATTACTGATTGGATACAGTATCACCCACTATATTTGATCGAGATCGGTAAAGAGGACTTATTTGTGGACAAACTAGCAGAGGGTATTGCTAAGGTAGCACAAGCGATCTATCCAAGGCCGGTTGTCGTAAGATTTAGTGATTTCAAGACAAACGAGTACCGTGGATTAAAGGGTGGCGAGAAATACGAGCCTGAAGAGAGAAACCCGATGATCGGTTGGCGTGGTGTTAGCCGTTATATTCACCCGAAGTATGAGCCAGCGTTTAGGTTAGAGGTGCGTGCTATACGTAAAGTTAGAGAAGAGATGGGGTTAACGAATGTATGGGTAATGTTCCCATTTGTGAGAACTACTTGGGAGCTTGAGAAAGCACTTAAGATCATGGAGGAAGAAGGGCTTAAGAGAAGTAAAGACTTTAAAGTATGGGCTATGGCCGAGGTACCAAGCACAGCTATACTTGCTGATAAGTTCGCCGAATACGTTGATGGTTTCAGTATTGGTAGTAACGACTTAACACAATTAGTACTAGGCGCTGATCGTGATAGTAACATATTGGCTGAGATGGGCTATTTTGATGAGAGAGACCCAGCTGTACTAGCATCTATCAAGATGTTGATCGAGAAAGCACATAGTAAAGGTGCTACGGTAAGTATTTGTGGACAAGCACCAAGCGTATACCCAGAGATCGTTGAGTTCCTCGTAGAAAACGGTATTGACAGTATTAGTGTAAACCCAGATGCTGTGATCTCAACACGTAGACTAGTAGCTAGTATTGAGAGAAAGATCATATTAAAGAGATTATCAAGACTAGAGAAAGAACTAAGAGAGTACTAAACTAGATTTAAACTAAGACTCCTTTTTCCTCTAAATTATCTTCTAAATCCTCAACCCTAGGGCTGTTATTCCCTTCCCTAATACTTTGTAATAGGAAACCATTATTAGTCTAAACTATAATGTTCTCTTAATCATGATTAGATAGAGAGTTGTTAGAAACATGATGTCTAAAAACCCTCTTGAACTACCCAAGAGTAGGAAATTCTCGAGAGAAGAATTAGCACAAGCTGTTAGGTTAGCTATTATTGCGGAGTTAGATGCTATAAACCTTTATATACAGTTAGCGGAGGCGGTAGATGATGAAGATATTAAAAAGGTTTTCCTAGATATTGCTCGTGAAGAGAAAACTCATGTCGGCGAATTCCTTGCTATACTTAAACGCCTTGATCCAGAGCAAGTCTCCGAATTAAAAGCAGGCGAGAAAGAAGTAGAAGAACTTATTGAAAAATAATCCTATTTTTATCTAATTTCTACAACTTCCTCTTTGAAAGTAATATTATTATTATTCAAACAATATTAGGTTCTATAATGACCCCCTAACGAGAGAATAGGATGTGATGAGACATGGTTAAGAAAATAGTTATTCTCGGAGCTGGCGGCCGTGATTTCCATAACTTCAACGTATATTTTCGAGATAATCCAGAGTATAAAGTAGTTGCTTTTCTACAGACACAAATACCGGGTATTGCTGGACGTAGATACCCGCCTAGTCTTGCTGGTAAACTCTACCCTGACGGTATACCTATTGTTCACATGGATTATCTTGAGAAGATCGTTAGAGAATATAGTGTTGAGGAAGCTGTCTTAAGCTATAGCGACCTATTATACGAGGAAGTAGGTAATATTATCAGCCGTGTATTAGCGGCTGGCCTATCCTTCCGCATACTAGGCCCAGCCGATACCATGTTAGAGTCTAGTAGACCAGTACTGGCTGTTACTGCTGTGAAAACTGGGGCTGGTAAGAGTAGTGTTTCACGTGAATTAGCTAAAATCCTAGTTGACATGGGTTATCGTGTAGGTATAGTTAGACACCCAATGGCTTATGGTGATCTCGAGAAAATGGTTGTCCAAGTCTTCAAGACATACGATGATCTAGACAAGTATAACGCTACTATTGAGGAGAGGGAGGAGTATGAGCATTATATTAAGATGGGGCTTCCAGTATATGCTGGTGTAGATTATGGCCAGATACTAGCGTTGATTGAGAAGGAGAACGATATAATATTGTGGGATGGAGGTAATAATGACTGGCCATTCTATCGGCCAGACTATATGATCAC
>CAZVAW010000099.1:0-3692 GCA_964625205.1 uncultured Desulfurococcaceae archaeon | reverse complement strand
AGTTTACGGAAGCTAGAGATCAAAAGCCCGCATAAAGTACCATTGATCCCTACAACAGGGCACTAGAGCGAGCTAACCAGCTAGCTATTCCCTGAAGAATTCCAGATAATCTCTGAAGGATGATGCTATGAATAATGACAAGAGCAATATCAGAATATAGTGAAAGCACAGGGTTTACGAGCAGGGATTCCAGCCATAGAGACAACAAGAATACCGCTATGAAGAACAAAAACTCCAGCCCCGCATCCCATAGAAGGCTTCTAGGTACAGGAATAATCCAAACTAGACACCATTGTCACAGCAAATACATACCTAACTAAATAAACAGCAAAGGCTTCACTATTATATTTTAATATCTTGAAAACTTACAATTAATCAGTAGTATATTAAAGCTTATCTTAGTGGAATTTCTCTTGAATTGATATATCTTAAATTTTTATGGAAAGCTATTAATATTTATACTTAAAAATGCCATATTACTAGAGATGCAATTGAACATGTTTGGTGAATATTTTGAAGGGAGTTCTACTTCATGGTGGTTTTGGAACTAGGCTTAGACCTTTAACTCATACTGGTCCTAAACAGCTTATTCCTGTTGCTGGTAAGCCTGTTAGCCAGTGGGCTATTGAGGATCTAAGAGATGCTAATGTTAAGGATATAGCGATTATTCTTGGTGAACTTTCTCCTGAACGTGTCGTGGAATATTATGGTGATGGAGCGTGGCTTGGAGTTAAGATTAAGTATATTTATCAAGGTTATCCATATGGGTTAGCACATGCTGTTTATACTGCGAAAGATTTTATCGGTGACGAGCCATTTGTCGTTTATCTTGGCGATAATATTCTTGCTGAAGGTATCAGAGATCATGTTAAAAAGTTCGAGAAAAGTGATGCAGAAGCTATGATCTTATTGGCTAAAGTACCGAATCCTCAGCGTTTTGGGGTAGCAAAGTTCGATGAACATGGGAGACTCATAGGACTTGTTGAGAAGCCAAAGAAGCCTCCAAGTAATTATGCTCTTGTAGGTATCTATTTCTTTAAACCGCCCTATATTTTCCGAGCAATCGAGAATCTTAAGCCTAGCTGGCGTGGAGAACTAGAAATCACAGATGCCATTCACAAACTCATTAACTGGGGATTCAAGGTAGACTACGCTATAGTGAAGGGATGGTGGAAAGACACAGGCACACCAAAAGACATACTAGACGTAAACCGCCTCCTTCTAGACCATAAGATAAGAGAACGAGTGATAAAGGGTAAGATAGAGGATAATGTAAGAATAGAAGGACGTGTCTACATCGATAAAGGCGCAGTTATCAAACCAAACACCATTATTAGAGGACCCGCATACATAGGACAAAACAGTGTTATAGGACCCAATACTTATATTGGCCCTTATACCTCGATCGGCCGTAGAACACGTCTTGAGGACGTTGAAATAGAGAATAGCGTTGTAATGGACGATGTCGTGATAAATGTTGAAGGCTTAAAGATAGTTGATAGTCTAATAGGCTCGAAGACCCAGATAAATAAATGCAATACTAGACCCTCCGGATATAGATTGATTCTTGGAGAAAACACTATGATCCAATTCTAGAGGGTGTTAGATTGTGACACGTATATTCGTGACTGGTGGAGCAGGATTCATGGGCTCCAACTTCGTAAGATACCTGTTAAGAGAATATAAAGACGTTAAAATACTTGTATACGATAAACTAACCTACGCTGGCCTCTTAGAAAACCTACATGATGCACTCGATGATCCCCGATTTCAGTTCATAAAAGGAGACATATGCGACGAAAAACAACTGCTTGAGTCAATAAAAGAGTTCCAGCCAGATGCTATTGTTAACTTTGCTGCTGAGACACATGTTGACCGTAGTATTAACGAGCCAGCACCTTTCCTAAAAACCAACGTCCTCGGTGTCTTCAATATACTTGAGACCTCCAGAAAACTAGAGATTCCATTAGTAGTACATATCAGCACGGACGAGGTATATGGTGACCTATGGGGTAAAGAACCAGCAGATGAAGAAACAGCTTTCAGGCCGAGCAGTCCCTATTCTGCTAGCAAGGCGTCAGGCGATCTTCTATGTCAGTCATACTGGAGAACCTATAGGTTACCAGTAATAATCGTGAGACCTTCAAACAACTATGGGCCATACCAGTTCCCTGAGAAACTCATACCGAAGACAATTATTAGAGCACTGTATGACCAGCCCATACCAGTTTATGGCAAGGGAGACCAGGTTAGGGATTGGCTTTACGTAGAGGATTTCTGTAAAGCACTAGACACGGTAATCAATAAGGGGTCCAAGGGTGAAGCATACAATATACCGGGCTTGAACGAGAAAAGAAATATTGAGGTAATAGAAACCATACTCAAACTATTAAACAAGCCTCTAACCCTTATAAAACATGTCGAAGACCGTCCCGGACACGATAGAAGATATGCCATGAAGGGAGACAAAATACTTGCACTGGGATGGAGGCCGAGAACACCATGGATAGAGGGGTTAAAGAAAACGATCGAATGGTATCTTGCAAATGAGTGGTGGTGGAAACCATTTGTTAAAGATGATTACTTCCAGCTAGATACTCCATGGAAGAGGAGATAATCCGGTGAAGATCAAGGATTATCGTGGTGTCGATATAATAGTATATCCTAGACTGTTTGATCATGTTGAACGTAGGCATCCAGATGTGCTACAGGTTCTTAATATAAGGAATAAATATGATCTATATGATGTTCTAAAAAATATATTAGGGGGCCCTCACGAGGTTTATAAGGACCGTGAAGGAACCTACTATTACATTAGACGTTTAAACGATATATTTATTACTGCAATAGTATATGATAACGTCGTTAGAACAATGTATTTATTGAGCAATAAGAACTATTGTAGAATGAGGTCTAAAAGATGGGTGTACAAAGTCTACTAACCCTAGATCTCAAACAGATCGTGAATATTCTAATCAAGCATTTACGAAGAGAATTTCCAGACCTAGTTATTCCAAGGAATGTCTTAGAGATAAGTCTTGTACCCGAACTTGACTTACTATATATCAGGTTTGGGTATGAAAGAGATAAAGGATTCGGTGAATATGCGGGTAAATATATACATGTATTTATAGAGGATAATAGAGTTATTTCGGTAGAGATAACTCCTTTCTCTAAATTCTTAGAAGAAGTTATGAGAGGAGGCTAATAGCTTATGAAGGTTCTTGTAACTGGTGCAAGCGGATTACTCGGCAAGAAGGTAGTCATGGAACTACTGGATAGAGACTTCAATGTGATCGCACTCTATAATAGAAACCAGGTACCATTCAGCCACGAGAAGCTCACAAAGATCCAGTTGGACATATCTAATAGAGTCTATCTAGAAGACCTTATTCTAAAGGAAAAACCAGACGTGATAATCCATTCAGCAGCATATACCGATGTCGATGGATGCGAAAAAGATAAAGCACGTGCTTGGAGCGTCAATGTTGAGGCAACCCGTAGTATTGTCCGTGCAGCCAAGGTGGTGAAAGCACACATAATCTATGTCTCAACTGACTACGTGTTTGATGGAGAAAAAGGACTTTACAAGGAAACAGATACGCCTAACCCGATAAACTATTATGGATTAACCAAGCTGATAGGAGAAGAAATAGTTAGGTCAAGCGACCTACTCTACACGATTGTTAGGT
>CAZVAW010000098.1:0-4126 GCA_964625205.1 uncultured Desulfurococcaceae archaeon | reverse complement strand
GTTTTTAAGTGACCATAATATAGGGAGGGCGGAATTTATACCAGTCATCGTACTTGGAGAGGATGAGGATAATAATTAGTGGTAAACTAGCTGGTGGTCTAAAATATAGTGATTAAATCCTCGTCGGAGGGTTTATGGTGTATAGTTGGTGAACTAGGAGTTAGGGTGGGAAAAGCATTGATCCTTATTACTGGAAAAGCTAATCGATAATATTTCCTCGTACCTCTATATTTAAGGCATCTGCTAGCTCTTTTGCTCTCTTCCTTATATTAGGGGTTATTATTAGGAGATAAGGTTTAATACCAGTTACTTTCTCATAAAGTTTACCAATCCTATGTAGTTCTGCTACATTACTCCTATCTACAAAAGCCTTGTATTCAATAATAACGTGTTTATCGTCACTAATTAGTATATCAACATCTATCTTAGATGAATGACCATATACTAGGCCTTCTGAGTCGAAATAACGCCATTTACTAACTTTGTATTTTCTAAGTAGATCCCCGTCTAAGTATTCTATACCCTTCCTCATGCTTCCTCTGTATAAATACCGTATCGATACCCGATAGACGTTATTTTCGCCGTAAGATCCATAATTTTTCCCGAGAGGAGAAGGATCTCTTTGCCGAGATCCTCTATAACTTTACTATGTCGTTACTAATTGTTTTAAAATCTCTTTTAGAGTCCCCTCAATAGACATGTTTTTTAATGTTCATGTAGACGTGTTCTGATGATCTTGTTAATGTTATGCTTAGATAATGTATTTAGGTTTGTTAACCTGGATAATCTATATTGGGTGTAATATTATTGTCTGATATAGCTAGTGTTACCCTTAGACTCCCTCGTAGTGTTTATGAGAGAGTTAAGAGAGAGGCTTGTAAAGCTGGTTTAAGTCTTGAAGAATATGTTTTAGACCTTATTCTCCAAAATCTTGACCCTACGGAGAGAGCTGTAGAGTATATTGAGGTTGCTAAAACTTTTCTAGATCAAGCTAAGGAGGAATTGGCTCAAAACAATGTTAGAGAGGCTGCCGAGAAACTATGGGGTGCATCAGCATTAGCTGTTAAAGCTTATGCCGAATGGAGAGAAGGTAGGAGACTAACTAGTCATAAAGAGCTATGGGAGTATAAGAGGTTTATGGAAAAAGAACTTGGTGAATGGGTTTATAACGTATGGGCCATAGCTCAAAGTATGCATACGTGTTTCTACGAAGGATGGTGTACACGAGAGGATATAGAAAAAGCCTTGCCGGAGATAATAAAATTTGTGGAGGAGGTAGAGAAGAAGATAAAATAATCAGTATATTGATAGTTTTGATTAATTCTTTAAACGATCATTTCTTGTCAACCATGTAATGTCTTTAGCATGTGCTAGTAGTGTTAAGGATTATCTTTGCAAACTCTTTTGCTTCAGGTAATGGTTTTCCATTAACTGTTAACCCTAATCGATCTGTTACTTTTAGCAAGTCCTGTGGTATGTATTCCTCTTTAACTAAATATGTGAATATGGTTTTCATAGTATCTGTTAATTTAAGCTCTATCACCGGGATCTCAACCACTTCCCTCATATACTCGTGTATATAATATGCTGTATCAATACCTAGTAAGCTGGATACTAGGAGGAGGAAGCCAGTCTCTGGTTTAAACCCTGCAGTTAGATTAGCTAGTACTCGATCATATTCATTAAACCTATTCCTCAACTTAGAGACACTTGCAACTAGGTTGAGGAGGCCTTTCCAGAAATCATGTCCAAAACCCCTAACCTCGACAACCTCGACAACACCAATACCGTGATCACTAGCAATACCTACTATCTCGGGGCTAAAATCCCTCTCTAGAAAACATTTAATGATCATTGCGGAGAACCTACTAGTACCAGTATCGGTGGGATACAATACTATGTCGTGCACAACATCTTTAAACCCACGACTACTCAACAATTCCAAATACTTAAGTAGAGAGTTAAGCTCTGCAGAAGCACCATACGGGTTGGAGACTACGTAGGAGTATACGTCTCTAAATACCTCGGAGGATTCACGTGCATGTTCACCAGCTTCTTTATCCTCATAGGAATCAATAGATGCACGGGCCCACCTATTTAATCGTTCTCTATGCTTAGACAATACATTATACTTATCAACATTAAAAGCAGCATTACGGACAACACTAGTACCAACAGTAACAAGATGTAAATACCTAGTCAATCTAAACACCTACGAAACACTTATTTTATCTTTTCCTTAATTCGTTAACTACCTTCTTAAGTTCACTAAAAGGAAACGACGACGGTATACATATTGCGAATGCTTCACATTTTCCATCTCTATCCGTGAATAATGCTGTTACAAAACGATTTACCGACGTTAAACCAGCGTGAGCTATGATATTTCTTATCTCATCCTGTATCCTCATAGGAGTAACACAATATGCTTTCACAGTTCTACCACAATATGTTACTTCAACTTGTTTCTTCCCAAAAATTTGTGAACACTCACCTTTTACTCTTTCAAATATAACATTATGTGGTAACCAATAACTAATCCTCTTCAACGGATCATCCCCCCATTCTTTCAGTTCTCTATCGTATATTATTAATGCCGTATCCTCGACGATTCCTCGTAATAATCCTACAGCCCAATTTGTTTGAGCGAGTTCTTTTTTGAACATTAGATCCTTTAATCCTCTAAGACTATAGCATCTATAGTATTTAAGATGTATACTTGTATCTCCCTCTTCCCAGCATTTCGTGCCATCACCGATCAGTAACTTAATGTTCTCGTCTTCAAGGATCTTTTTAACCATTCTATACATCAACGATGCTATCCATTTACTTACCGCCATAGTATATAGTTGTGGGTTTCGCTCAATACATTTATATTTTATCTCTACAATAGTCTTGTCCTTCAATTGTGTTAAAGGCTTTGAAGGTTTAATAAGCTCTACGTAAGCTCTATAACTATCTTTTACTTGTTGAGAAGAGTCAATATATGAGAGGCCCCATGGTATAAGACCATGTCTTAGTAAATAAACGCCTTTAATAATGTCTATGAATCCACCCAAGGAATCTCGATTTTTGAAGAGAAGTGTATCGGTTTCTGATAAGAGTTTGTTTAGCCTTGTAGTTAATGTGGAGATTTCTTCAACTAAATAATAATAGCTCAGATTATACTTTAACGTATATTCAATGCTTTCACAATCATCTCGCAATCCTGGCGGGTAAGGATCACTATTATAGAATAACATCTTCTTAAGCTCTAGATCATGTGATAATATCTCGTTATAAACTAGTGGTGATACTTCGTTAAACACATTAACGACTTCTACAGTTAATTGATTAAGACCATGTGTAGTATCTACAAGTATTTTAACGTTTTTCAACGAGTTTTTCTTTAGCATACTAGATTCTTTTTCTATTAAGCGTTTTATCCCATCAACACATATGGTTTTTGAGACAATATTGAATACTTCGATATCTTTCCCACTAGCTTCTCTAAAAACAACTCTATATTTACTTTTCTTAGGATTACCTATAGGGAAGCTACCAGTTAGAGGAACTAAAACTAGTCCGATGTAGATCTTAAGCCTTTTCTCTAGCGTATCATTATTTTTGATCAGTTTAAATACTAGCTCAGCTTCGTAAAACTTAATCCTCGGTAACTCGATCTTTTCGCAAGAACTACTAGTATACCTTGTTTCATCAATACTTTTAATATTTTCAAGATCTACGAGAATAAGTTCCATATTTTCTCTGCCGCCTTCCTTTTCCATCATTGCCCTTATTTCGTTCTTGAGGAACTCACATAGTTCCTTATTAGCACATTTTAGATCTCTCCATTTACTAGTATGTTTTGCGAGTTCTGTTACCAGAGTGTCCATTAATTTATCTATATCGTCAATATAGTCCTTAAACTGCTTAAGATAATCTGTATCGTCTTTAACAATACTTGATGCTAATGTGATTGGTGCAAATATGTTGAGGAAAATAAGGTTATCCTCTTTACCAACATCACTGATATACTCATATACATTACCAGCAATCATTGCTAATGGGGCAAAGTTCGTAACAACTAATACCCTTCCACGAGAACCATCACTCCTAGGATAGAATACACGATATACAGCATATC
>CAZVAW010000097.1:0-4136 GCA_964625205.1 uncultured Desulfurococcaceae archaeon | reverse complement strand
GAAACATTAATGATCTCTAGCATCTCGCTAGGTGGCGTTCATCTACCATGTTTATCGATGTTATTGCTCGGGAGATATTATCTCTGGTTAAAGATATTGAGCTTATTGTCAACGAATGTCTTATTGGTTTTAGATATTCTTATTGTGAAGTAAGCGATGGTAACGATAAGTATTTGGGTGTTGCGATCACTTTATCTGAGGATCTAATAGGTGTTAGGCCGACGCTCAAAATCCCTGAGAAAACTAGTGATTTACTAGAGTTTATTTCATCGCCAAACCCCTATGATAGGGTTTTTGGCGTAGCATTTCTTAACGCTGTTAGTGCTTATCTATTGAGAAAGAAACATAGTGATATACTACGTAGTGTCGATATAGTTGATCTTTTGGACAAGTATATTGTTGAACCAGTCCTTCTTATTGGAAACATGTATCCGTTATATAGGAAGTTAGTAGAACATGGTATTGAGGAGATCTTTATTGTTGAGAAAAACCCATTATATCGTGGCCGAGATATTTACCCAGATACATCGTTACCACGTCTAATCAATCGATCGAGAACAATAATTATAACTGGGGCCACCCTTGTAAACGATACAATTGATTATATCCTAGAAAAGACGAAGGATAAGGTAAAAATATTGGTTGGGCCAACGGCCGCTATATACCCATATGTTCTCATCCCCAAATACTTCGACGTCGTAGCCTCGATGATCCCGAGGGATAATGAGATGGTTAAAAAGATCATTAAAGCCGGCGGTGGTAGATGGGATTTCTCCAAATACTGTGACCACTACATAGTAGTTAGTGGAGAAAAATAGCTTATCATTATACATTGTACATACAATTTATGTTTAAGCAACTGGGTTTACAGCGTCTCGTCCTCTACTGATTTTAAGCCCATGTCTTAGCAATACTATTTTACATTATGTAAATATATATGAAACATTATATATCCTAGAATAGAGAATGGTGTAACATATTGAGTGGAGTTTACCCCGACATACTTAGGAAGAGAGCATGGGCGATGTTTAGGTTAGCCGAGAAACTATTTAAAGAGGGAGAATATGATCTTTCTGCTTTAAACCTCGAATATGCTGTTCAATTATATCTAAAATCCCTCCTCCATAGAATTTCTGGAGAAGAATGGCGTGGACATGGAATTAGATCGTTACTAGGTACTCTTATACTTCTACTGCAAGAACAAGGATTCCACGAGGAAGCATCTAGATTAACTGATTTTATCCGTGGTTATCGTAGAGCATTAGCTGAGTTAGAAGAAGCACGTACACGCGCCGTCTATAGTATTTTTTCTTATTCTAAAGAACAAATAGATATACTGCTCGATGTAGCTAAGAGGATAATGGATCTATTAAGGGATATTGAGGAAAAGGTGTTTAAGAGTGGTTTCGAAGAAAAACACAAGACTTAAGATCATTAGCATGTGGAGAGAGTATGTAGAAATACTAGTTAGGGTTGTGAAAAAACTATATCCTGAAACCCGTATTTGTCTTGTAGGCGGGGTTGCCGAGAATAGGTTAACGATCTATAGCGATATAGACGTTGTTATAGTCTTTAAAGAAAAACCTTCTTTTGAAAAAGCCGTAGACGTAAGGACTAGGATTTGGGAAGAGGCTGAGAAAGAGGGCCTCCCCATATATGCTCCCATAGAACTACATATTATTGGTGAAGAAGATCTAGGTAGATATGGTAAAACAATATGCATAGACTAAGAACGACTGAGTATAGGTTATAGAATTACAATAGAGAGTATTTTATACGCTTAATCTGGTACATGGAGAGAATTTAAGACTAAGTTAAAATAACCACATGAGATCAAGTAGTAAGTACTAGTTAGGCTGATCCAATGATCTTCAGACAATTTTATTATAGTCCGAAAAAACTGTAACTGAAAAGTTTAGGTGGTGTTTTTGCCTAGAGTTCGTGTGGGTAAACGTGGTGTTATCGTTATTCCTAAAAGTATTCGTGAGAAACTAGGTATTGAGGAGGGCATGTTTCTGGAATTAGAAGTTGAGGGTGATAAGATAATTTTGAGAGTACGTGATCTTTGGAGTGAGCTTCGAGAACGTGGTAAGAAGTTAAGGGTTGATCTCGAAGAAGCTGAGAGAGAAGTCACCGAGGATGAAGAGTTATGGTTGAAAAGACTGAAGTAGTAATTGTTGATACATATGCTATTATAGCTGATTTAACGGGTCAAGCTCCATCTTCAGCGGTTAAAGTATTAGATTCGATAAGAACTGGAGAAGTAGAGGGAGTAATGCATTATCTCATTATCTACGAACTTGCTTATCATTGGAGAAAAGACTTCTACCTTTTCGTGATGAGGAGGAGCTTTTAGAGTTTGTAAATACCTATTTTAAACTAGTTGATCTAAGCCCAGAGATCGCTGTAATGGCTTCTCAGATCAAGATCAAGGGGGATAGTTTATTAAGAAATACTGAAATAGTAGAGCTTAAGAGGAGGAAGCTCTCGGTCTCCGATGCTACAACATTAGCACTCGCATTAAAACTTAAAGCACCCATAATAACTGGAGACTCTGATTTATACTATGTGGCTGAGAAAATAGGGGTTAAAGTGATATGGTGAAAGGATCAGTATTTTTACCTATTTAACACAGATAGAGGTTGAAGTTTGTTAAGAAACCATTGGTTTAACAAGTTATGGCCTCTAATAATCCTTGTATTGTCTATAGTTGTTAGAATACCGTATTTTATCGAATACCCACTTTTTAGGATTGATGAGTTATATGAGAATATATGGGCTAAGTTCATACTTGATGGTGAAAATTATCCTTTAACTAATACAGCGTTATTTATAGGAGCGCTATATAATTATCTCGCATTAATACCTTATAGCATACTGTATACTTCATGGGCTCCCCGCCTCCTCGTCTTAACCACTGGTTCTCTTACTCCCCTTCTACTATACTTTTTCGTCCTTAGACTTACACGTGATAAATTATTAGCGCTTATCTCTTCACTAGTCATGGTTTTCACTACACCACATATATTGATCGCTAGCCGTGTAGCCTGGTCTGCTAGCCTAACGCCATTTCTCCTACTACTCTCTTATCACCTACTATACATGGGATACACTAATAGGTCTATTAAGCAATTGTTTCTCGCAGGCATTACAATAGGGCTTACTATACAATCTCATCCCTCAGCCATAGCCTCATATGTGGCGTTACCATGTATGCTGATCTATTACTACGGCTTAAAGAAGGCGATCTTGTTGTTGAGAAGCATTAATTATAAGATATTGATCATTGGCTTCACACTAGGCTATATAAACATGATCATATACAATACGATCATAGACCCGCTGGGCTCGATCAAATTCATGTTTCAAGCACGATGGACTGGAGTATCAACTGGTCTCACACCCGCGGAGTATATGAGGAGAATAGTATTTCTAGTCATGGAGTTTATCACAATGTATCCCTCTGGAATACCACTTGTTACCCTCCCGTATCACTTGAGGCAACCATATTTCTACATATACCTAGTAGTAGCTTCATCACTAGTACTATATGGTTTAATACGTGATCGTAGGGCTCGAGCAACCCTAGTGTATTTGATAATAACTATTTTAGTCTTAGCAATAGGAACTAGTGGTAGAATGACTACGAATATATTTGGTTTTGCATGGGGCCCACACTACCTAGTACCATTAACACCCTACGCCTCAATACTATTAGCTATTAGTCTGACAAGACTATACCGCGAGAAACTGAAATTACGCCGTAGAATAATAAAATATGTTTTCACAACCTTCTTAATCTTCACGATCATGGCCTGGCCTATGCTTAACATGTTCGGGATAATAGCTTATATGGATCAACACAATTATACTAACAAGGTATTCCTTGAACCAATAAATTGGTTGAAAAACAACTATAGAGAAACACCAATATTCATACTCTACAGTAATAACACGCGCGACCATATCTTAACGATGTTCCACCATATAGGTTTATTAGAAAACCTAGACATATACCCGAGGATAACCTATAGGGGGTTAATGGAGCTTAGAAGCCTAATAAGGAATAATGTGGATAAAGAGAAGTTAAGCAATTATCTTAGGGATTGGATAAAATCATCATACAGGGAGTACTA
>CAZVAW010000096.1:0-4187 GCA_964625205.1 uncultured Desulfurococcaceae archaeon | reverse complement strand
TTTCCTAGCTTTGTTTTTACTGCTTTTTCTTCTTCTAATTGATCTAGTATCTCTATGTATTTACGGCTTAGATCCTTTAATGCTTCTTCACGATCACCATATACTATTACTCCTTCGTCAATTATCTTTTTGAGCAAATGGATCGGGGCTGAATCAATATCTACTACATCTATATAATCATGACTTATACCTAGTTCTTCTTCAAGTTCAACAACTATTTTACCTAGGTCTAACGCCGACTTAAAATCACCTTTAACAGCTATATCTACATCTCTACCACAACCATTATGTGCAAGGGAGCCAAACAATACCATGTATTTAATAAAACCTAGTTTTTCTCCAACTCTCTTAATACCTTCAACAATATCCTCGTAACAAAGATCGGCTTGTTTTCGTGAAATCAGTATTAACCACCAATTTAGGTTAAATTCCTATTTAATTGGTAACTAGTATAACCTTAATATGTTATTACATGTTATCTAGTTATTTTAAAGAGCTTGTATGGGGTTTTGTCTTGTTTGTAGAGTATTTGAGATGTAGTCGTTGTGGCCGTCGTTATTCTCTGGATGAGAAACCAGTTATGTGTGTTAATGATGATCTTGGGAGGCTTGATATTTTCTACGACTATGAGAAGATCAAGGAAAATATGAGACGAAGTGATCTTGTTAAAAGGATTTTCAATATGTGGAGATACTATGAGTTTTTACCACTCCCTGATCAGAGATATAGGGTTACGCTTGGCGAGGGCGGTACTCCACTGATCAAGGCTATGAGACTTGGCGAGAAACTTGGTTTGAAAAACCTGTATTTGAAAGATGAGACTCGTAATCCTACTGGTAGTTTTAAGGATCGTGGTATGTCGGTGTCTGTTTCTATGGCTTCTTATTTCGGGTTTAAACACATAGTTACAGCTTCTAGTGGTAATGCTGCAGCTGCACTCGCTGCTTATGCGGCTAGAGCTGGTCTTGAAACTATTGCGTTTGTACCACATTTTGCGGCTGAGGGTAAGATCGCACAGTTACTAGTCTATGGTGCTAAAGTGTTTAGGGTGAGATGGAGTGAGGCCCGGGATCCTACTGTTGAGATGATGATCAAGGTTGTACGTGAATATGGTTTTTATCCTAGTCCTAGTTTTGGGCCTTTTAACCCATATCAGATCGAGGGTTCTAAGACTATTAGTTATGAGATAGTAGAGCAGTTGGGCTGGATAGTGCCTGATCACGTGTTTATACCTACTGGTGCTGCTAGTTTATTGACTGGTGTATATCGTGGCTTTGTGGATTGGAATATGATTGATTGGATAAATGGTTACCCGCGTCTTGTCGCTGTTCAGCCTGAGGGTAATTATCCGTTTGTACGTGCTTGGATGAAACGTAAACCGCCGAAACCTGAGGAGATCGAGCCTTGGGAGAAACCACCGGAGACTATAGCTACTGGTCTTGAGGATACATTTCCATGGGATGGTGATTATGGTTTGAAAGCATTATATGATACTAATGGTTATGGTGTAGTCGTTAGTGATAATGCGATCCTAGAAGCTATTAAGTTACTTGCACGTTATGAGGGGGTATATGCTGAGCCTAGTGGTGCGGCTGGCTTGGCTGGCTTGATCAAGGCTCTTGACGAAGGCTATGTTGATCGAAGCGATATTGTTGTAGTGCTTGTTACTGGGCATGGTTTGAAAGACCCTGGTGTAGCTTCTCGTATAGCTGGTGAAACTCCATTGATAAACCCTGATCTAGGGGAGTTTCTCGAAGCTGGCGAGAAATACTATGGTTTGAAACTAACTGGGAGGAGGTGATAGGTTTTGGGTAGATGGGTTTTACTTGTTCATGGCGATAGTGATGGTGTATGTAGTGGTGCTTTAATGTATGGTTTTCTTCGACGTAAGAATATTGAGCCCCAAGTATATTTCACGCACCCAGCCGATCTCGCTAAGGATCTTAGGGAGTTTACACGTAATGGTGATAATATCTTTATAGCTGATATTGCGTTAAGTGAGACTCATTTAGAAGAGATTGTTGAGGTCTTGAGGGAGAGGAGCCGTTATGGTGAAGTAATATATATTGATCACCATCCAGAACCACTCGAGTTTAAACCCGGTGAAATCCCACATACAGTCCTAGTACATGATCTGTGCTGTTCTGCTTCTGAGTTAACATTTAGGTCTCTCGAAGAACAAGGGTTTGACCAAGACTATAGTCGTGTAGCATTATATGGTGCTATTGGTGATTATGTAGATGAAACCCCATGGGTTAAGAAGGTTATTGAGGATTGGGATAAACGCGCAATATACTATGAGGCCGGGGTATTGATTCAGGGTCTTGAAGGTTCTAGGCGGGAATACGATTTTAAACGTAGAGTAGTAGTTTTACTTGGTAGAAATGATCTGCCAAGTAATGATCCAGAGCTTTTACTGAGAGCTGTGGTTCAAAGTCGGAGAGATGAGGAGCTGAGACTATGGGTTAGAGAAAATGTTCAAGTATATGGTGAGGTGGCTTTTGTTTCTAACCCACATGGTAGTGTTGGAAGGGCAGCAACCTATGCTAGAGTCTATGGCGGTAAACCAGTTGGGCTAGCGTATGAGAGGAGAAATAATAAGTTGGTAATGAGTTTGAGGGCTGTTAAAGGAATAGATCTAAACACTATATTACGTAGGATAACTAGGGAGATAGGAGGATCTGGTGGAGGCCATGCATCAGCGGCTGGTGCTCGTATTGAGGCTAGTAAGTTTGAAATATTTCTAGAACTACTTAACCGCTACATATTAAGTTATAAAGGTTAGGTTATAGAGGAAGGAAAGGATAATATTGGTAAAAAAGAGTTTGGAATTACTTTTTCTTAGTAATAAAGAGTAGTAATAGTAGACCTACTAGTAGTAATAGTGGTAGTATTGGTGGCTCTGGTGTTGGTATCATTCCCAGCGAGTATGGGAAGTCAAGCGCTACTGCTACGCCGCTGACAATCCATGTTGTATCTGGATCCTTGTATACTAGGATCTCGTGTGTGGTGTAGTTGTAGTCGTAGAGTCCTTCATCACCAGTTACTGTATAGGATAACTCGGCTACGCCTGGCGAGGTTACTACTGCTTCTCCTAGATAGTATGGTGTTGAGTTGAGGTATACTTTGAACTTTAACCCGGTTGGTGCTGGTATCCAGTCATCATACCATACATCAACATATAATGTTACCTTGATCACGTCTCCCTGCGATACTGTTGGTATGTTGTCGTTGTTTATAAGTGTGGCTGTACCACTCACGATATCTACTAGGTATACTGGTTTAACCGTGTACTCGGTTGATACTGTGCCTATGTAGTCGTTGTCGCCGTCGAACGCGAAGCTTATCTTATGCTCAGTTCCAAATGTTGTGTTTAACCACTTATACGATAGTGAAGCCGTTCCAACTACATTATCAATTATACTTGTTGTAGCCGTTGATTTAGCTACTCCATCTACGAGTATCTTAACCGTCTTACCATATACACCGTATAATGTGTTATTAGCATCTACTAGTTTAACCAAGTAGTTGTTTGTGCCCATGAAAGCCTTGACTTCATCATATTCGATCCTACCATATCTTGTAACGTCTAAGTATGTCTTAACAAACTTTACCTTAGTATATGCGAAGAACCCTGGTTTACTCCAGTTAATGTTTAGTATGAAGTGGGTGTCAAGCTCATAATCATAACCATATCTGTCATCTAATGGGCTCTCAGTAGCACCAAGATCGAAGTAGTTAGTTGGCGTCGAGTTCGTAGTAACAATACCTGGTACATCAAACCAATCAGCACCAGGTGCTCCTACTATTTTACCAGTTGTTAAGTTAACGGCATATACTGCCGCGAACATCTTCCAAGCAGATAAACCGTTTGTCGAGATGTGTGGGTTATACTCTTTAACGATATCTAATGGTGCATAGATCTCCATAGTGTTGCCGTTTAATACTACGTATCCAGCGTCTAATTCACGTACATACCATCTACCGTTCTCTTCAAAAGCTATATACATGTATAACGTGTATCTACCATAGCTATCGGTGAATACGAAGCCCTTATAGTCTTTAGGTGTAGCTACTATTGTCCAATCCCATGACGTGTTGCTCTTGAGGTAAGTATCTGTATGGCCCATGCCATATACTACTTGTAATCTACCAACATCTATTGGTTTTCCAGAGTAGCTATAATG
>CAZVAW010000095.1:0-4195 GCA_964625205.1 uncultured Desulfurococcaceae archaeon | reverse complement strand
GTAAAAGTAGAAATTACAAAGACTTCTTTAAGAAATTAATAGAGGAGAAGAAAAAGAATGCATTATCGGATGAACTTAGCAAAGAAGGAAAAGGGTATTTGGCATTAACCGCTATAGTATTTTCTTATTTATCTAAGATCGAGCAGGATCTAGTACCTAGTGAATTAACAGTAGTGGGTATAGCGAGTAAATTAAAGGATTTGAGAGAGGGAAAAACGGAA
This sequence comes from uncultured Desulfurococcaceae archaeon, assembly GCA_964625205.1. Taxonomy (GTDB): domain Archaea; phylum Thermoproteota; class Thermoprotei_A; order Sulfolobales; family Desulfurococcaceae; genus CAZVAW01. The sequence continues at coordinate 3,974 of CAZVAW010000095.1, read as the reverse complement.
AAAGAGATCTTGGTTCAAGCCAAGATCGAGCCATTTCTAATAGAATTAAAGAAAATATCAAAAGCATTATTCGGAGGATAAAGCAAACTATGAACATTGATCAGATCGACCCTAAAGGATTGACTCAGGTTAAGCCCCACGTATACGCTGAATTAGAAGCCATAAATATTACGCCATGGTATGGGGGGAGACATGAGCCAGATACTGTAGTCTGCCTTAACGAGAAATGCCGCGAAATATATATCTCGCTACCTACAGCTAAGAGTATCAAAGGTTTATTAAGATGGTTGATGAGAATAGCGATAGCAAGCTATATACCAGACGATCTATTAAATAGTTATGGATACAGAGTGACAGATTGCTATCCAAAATGCAACAGCGAAGAACCAGGTATAATAGAGGCTCTTTTTGGAGCAATTGAGCAACCGAGAGAAACAATGCCGAGACCCGGTAAGATCGTAAAAGTGGTTTCACGAGCTGGAGCTTTAGATATAACTGTTAATATAGAGTATGATCAGGATAATTTACTATATGTGAAAGATTATAATACGTTAAGGTCTTTCATAGAAAATCTAATCAAACATTATTACAGAGAACTTAAAAACAAGCCGCATCGTTTATTAGCGTTACTGGAAGAATTAGGATATGATCTATTACGTGGTTCTACGCATTTCAAAACCGAGATCAGGATATCCTCTGATCTCCAAAAATACATTAATGCTTTAAAAGATTACATAACGCTTTTCACAATACCCCGAGTATACTTAAATGCTCAGAGAATAGGAAATATACCCACACGTAATAAGGGGCTATTGGAAGTAGTTGATCTCATTGCTAAGGAGTTGTTTGAAATACAACCACTCCGTAGTAAAACCCTCAAGTTGAAAATAAGTATAGGCTTACGAGAAGATCTTCTACCCCCATATTTACGTAAACGAGAAATAATACCTTCTATAAAATGTGTAATAATCAAATTACTGGTATTCGGGCTAACTGTTATAGGTCTGGGTAAAGCATCTACACGTGGCTTCGGTAAATTTAAGGTACAAAGATATGAAATATATGATGAGGCTGTAAAGAAAAATATTGTTCCGTTAATTAATAACTTATTAGATCCTGAAAACCTTAAGGAAAATTATACCAACTTCATCCAACATGTAATAAAGGACGTAGGAGAATTACTAAAAGAGATCACGTCTGCTGAAACCATTAAATTATATGATAGTGTAGTCAAAATACCTAGGTTATCAAATGTTTTAATTGATATCATAGAAGATCCTAAACATCCCTGTATGATTTCTTCAAGAGAGTATACTCAAGAAAAGAAGGTTGCAAATTATTGTGGTCCCGAGTATAAGAAAAAGAGCGTAAACGTAGCTAGAATAAACTCTGATATTAAAGCATTAAGTGCCATAGGAAAAGCTACTTTGAAAAGTACATGGAAAATGTATTGGTATAGCATACGAACCAAGAAAGTCTCAAGCAGTCATGTCCGTGAACCTGGTTTCATGTTCCATACTTGGAGTCTCGGTTTACCTAGACAAGTTAATTTGACCGGATATCACGTGATCTCGATTAACGATATAATTAGCTATAGATCTACAAATGTAGATTATTGTGTACCATCCGGTGATCTTGGGCATATTATAAGTCGAAAAACGGGGTTAAAGAGATGGAAATCACCGATAATATTCACGCCAATAGTTCTTCCATCCTCACATGTTAAAATAATAATTATACTATTTAAGTATAATGATCTAAGGGATTTCTTTGTAGGGGATGAAAAGCTGGTGCATATAGGAAGGCACCGTAGAAGCCCCTTATATCATGTGATCGATATTGCTAGTGGTATCTCATTTCAACACAGTACTCTAACATCAGAATGCGGAAATGAATATGTTCAGAAAGCTGAACCTAATGGAAAAACTGTACGTGTTAGCCTAACAACTATTGTAGAAGATACTGTGAAAAACTCACTTAAGTGGGTGAAGTTCTTGCTTAGTTAGGTGGGAAAATGAAACGAGAAAATTCTACTACTAAAAACCTACTTAGAATTATGGATGAATATTCGAGAAAAATATTAGAGGAGATCGTTAAACAGTTTGGAAAAACAGCCAGAAAAAGGAAAGATTTAGATGAAATAATTGCCGAAGCTAAAAATGAGATGATCGTAAATACCCTTAGAATTTACTCTTTAAAAACCAACCAGTATCTAAAAGAAGTGTTGAATCTTACGGCAAGAGCTATGGAAGAGCTAGTTAAAGGACTTACAGATAGTGGATACCATGTAGTAGTTGTTGATGCTAAATTGGTTACTCCAGGCATATTTGGTGTTTCACAAGGTATTTTTAAGTCAGTGTTTGAAGTAGGTATGTTCTGGGATCATATTTTTGATCTACCATTTATACCAGGATCTAGTTTCAAGGGTGCTATACGTGGTATGCTAGAGTCTATTTTAGGAGAGAACTGTAAAGATAGTATTGAAGCATTATTTGGATGTGGTGGACATGAAGGCTGGGCTGGATTACTAATATTTTTTGACGCCTACCCTATAGCCGTTAATAATGAAAGCGGGAGGCTCATCGAGCCCAATATTATATCACCACACTATAGTAAAGGAGGTAAAACCGTTAAATGGGAATATGAAGTAGAACCAGTGCCAATACCGCATGTATCAATAGCTCCAGGTACAGTATTTAGGTTTATTATAGCTCTCGAGCCAGATACGGAGGGGAAAGGAGAGATCAATGAAAGTATTAAAGAGAATGTTAAAAACCTAATGAGTTGTCTAGGTTTGAGTAATGTAACTAATCCTATCATAGGGTTATTATCGATAATTAAAACCGTATTCAACTATGGATTAGGCGCTAGAACTAGCCAGGGATACGGTAAGTTCGAGATTATTAAATACAAGTTAGTTTTTAACAATACTAAATACGATACACCAGTCTATATACAATCTTCTCTTAAAAGAAGAGGTAGAACCATTCATAGGTGAGCAGATTGAATAGGGAAAAATCTCTTCGAAACATTGAGGAATTAATTAAAGTAAAAACTATAGCATTGCTGCATGATCCACCGTGGAAAGCTTTTATATACGCATCTAAGAAAAAGGGTAAGATTCATGAGAAATCTGATGAATACAAGGAAAAGCTAAGAAGAAGAATAGGAAAAGAAATTGAAGCACACGAAGCAGATGCAGCGGCGTTTGTCGCAGACCTTAGTTATATAGAAGAATATATAGAATTATTCAAGGAAATTAAGACATATGATAGATTAGCTTCAACTTTTGACCGCCTACTATTATACTATGTATTGAAAGCTTATGGTAAAGAGAAAGAAGCTAGTTTAGGGAAATTAGTATTTCTAAACATATTCGATCCGAGGATCTGCTTAAGTAAAGAGGGTATTGATAAATGTGAATATGATATGCGAGAGAATGTAGAGAGAGCTGTAAAGAATTACATAGCTGATCTTAAGAGGATTATCAACAGAATACAAGATCCTATGCTAAGGTATCATGTATTATGGACCCTATTAGAGCCGTTATGGTATAAGCATTGCAGAGATGAAATGGGGTATTCTAGCCCATTATGTACGTCACCCGCTGATACTCGTGTACCTACACATAGTGTTTTTGATCACGTATATGCTACAGCCATGGTTACTAATATGTTTAAAAATAATAAATTCAGGGGATACATCGTACTCATCGACTATGCTGGTGTCCAAAAATACATCTCTGCTTCTAGAAAAGTAAGAGATCTATGGGCTTCATCATGGCTAGCCTCACTACTAGCATGGTTAACTATACAACCTCTCGTAGAATGCCTAGGTCCAGATATAGTTGTTACTCCTTCATTACGTGGAAACTGGTTCTACCTAGCATGGCTTATGGAAAAACTAAATGGTAATGTAGATGAGGAAATAATAAAGGAGATAAGAAAAATAATTAAGCACGCTTACGGTTATGA
>CAZVAW010000094.1:2936-4241 GCA_964625205.1 uncultured Desulfurococcaceae archaeon | reverse complement strand
TTTGAGGGATCTTATCTGAGGTAGCCATGGTTTAATCGCCTCATATATCTCTAATAATACATTCTTATTTAAACCATAGCTACTCCAATGGTTTAGCCACCACTCCTTAAACTCTTCTTCACTTAATGCTTTTACTCCCTCGAGGCCCCAGGTATGCCGCTTAGCCTTGCCGCTGATCAAGTTAAGTGTGGCTGATTTATACATCCGGATCTTCACCGGGTTACTTTCATATTTACGAATGATGGGATCTACTATGTTCTCGATCATGTATCGTAGCAATTGCAGATTCATCCATTGATCGGCTCTCATCGATTTTCTATAGTCTCTACGTTCCTCGGGCTTCTGGTAATTAGCGAAAGCAAAAGCTGTATATTTTAGACGATTAATGAATCTCCGGCTCTTCTCATCGATAAACCTAACAACATCTGGTGATCCGAGTATAGTGAATATTTCTGAGAGTTTACGCTCGACAAGCTTATAGATAGTTTCACGTGGCAGTAAATAGCCGTAGCCAAGCGGAGTTACTCCAAGTATAAAGCCTTTCTGCACCTGATCAAGGCTTGTCAGGCCAAACTCCTGTATATCAATGTCATAGTTGACGAATCTACTAACAGCGTAGCCATTGTCGAGTAAATCTGACAATCTATTTGGTGCGTAGTAACACTCGCCGTATTGGCCTTCATCGTATTTACAGTAATTTATAGTTGGTTTGAACTCGGCCAGGTAACTATAGCCAAGTATACCGTAGCCCAAGATAAACACTTGTGACTGTGTATTGATCACTTGCGAGATCCTGTTAAAGATATACTTGGCTACCTCGAGGTTGAGGTTTAACTGTTTAGCCGTGTCCTCGAGATCATTCTTTATAGTATGATAGTTTGTACGTTCCACGAAGAACTTAATGAATGTTTTACGCATAAACTCGCGGACCGCCGGTGGATCATAGTATGAGTAGCCATAAAGACTCTCATCGTAGCGGCCCTTAAGAATCCGATACTTTATCAGGTCCTCCTGATACTCCTCCTTAATATTATCGAGTATATACTTGATAATATCCGAGAGATAATCAATCTCGGCACATACATCGATTTTCTCGAAATTAACTAGTATGCCCTGTAGCATTTCATTGATCTCAGGTAATAACGCGTTAAAATCTATGTCAACGGAACCAGTCTCACAAGGATTTATGTCAAACAATAGCGAAAAAGCCAGGCTGGAGTAGTTGAACTCCGGGATCTGTAGCCAAACATAAAATGCCACGAGATCCTCAATGTCCAGGGTTTTAATGAAGTTGTTGAAAATAGC
>CAZVAW010000094.1:0-2836 GCA_964625205.1 uncultured Desulfurococcaceae archaeon | reverse complement strand
AAAATGCCACGAGATCCTCAATGTCCAGGGTTTTAATGAAGTTGTTGAAAATAGCATTATCACTTAATACTTTAGCATGATACTTCTGCTTCTCCTGACGTAGCTTTCTAGCAATATTCCGTGCTTTCTCGATCCAAGTCATTTGATCACCTTTATAGTCTTAATAACCTCATTACATGCAATGTTTATACACTTTAGTATCTCTATCTCTGATAATGTGTCGCCTTGCTCATATCTATCCATTATCCACGACATAATCAACATAACGGCACGTATATTGATCTTATCACCATTTTTCACGAGAACACTCCTAGAAAATCCTTTTTCAGTCTTAAACACTATTACTAGATCATTATCGGCCATAACTATCAACCCCGCTTATGCTTAACCCTTCAACTTATCCAGGATCTCGAGAAGACGAGGATATAGTTTGTCGACGCTGTAGTTTTTAGCGTTCTCAACTGCTTTAACACTGCGTTCCCTGTACTCGTCTTTCTTGTTTACTATAATATCATATGTATATAGTATTGTGTCGATGAAGTCGCTTGGCTCGTAGTAGTGCATTTCATAGTAGATCCCCTCGTTGAGGTCATCGTATACTATACTATTGTATTTGACGTAGAAGTTGAAGTCGCTTCTACTATACTCTGTGATCGGCTCATACTCCAAGTGAATCGCTGGTACTCCCAACGCGTTGGCCTCGAGAACTGGTAGACAAAAGCCTTCAGCAAGACTAGGCTGTACATAGTAGTCAAAAGCAGCTATTAGTCCGAGAACCTCCTCATACATAAGCTTACCAAACCGTGGATCAACATACACGTTCTTAATATTGCTGAAATAGCCAGTGGCCCCAGGCGTCGATAATATGTAGAACTTACACTCATCACATTTCTCGACAACCTGGGCCACAACACCACTAAACTCTTTAAGTCCTTTTCTCGGGTGATTACTGGCTACAATGCCGTAGATGATTCCCTGGCCCAGTTTACTCTCAATGTATTTCCTATAATGTTGTTTCCTCGGCTTTACGGCGTTGATCGTGTTGAAGTTGACGCCGTGGTAGACAATATCTATTACCTGTAAACCATACATTGACAGGTTCCTGGCCGTGTACCTGGAGTTGGCCACGTAGAATGTTTCCCGCTTGATCCACGGCGAAATGTAGCGGTCGACCGGTTTACCCTCGATCGTGGTATAGACTATCGTGGGGATCCCGAGCTTCAACAGCTCACGTTGCAGTAGAAACCATGTACGCGACATCAACGGGTTGAAAGTCATAACAACTATTACCTGGTCAACCTGGCGGGCCAAGTCATGTGTATAGGGCATATAATCAAGTAGAACCGGGACGTGGCCGCGTTGCTGTATAACAAAAGCTATGTCACGCGCCACGTTCATCAAACTAGTAGCACGACTAGTAATAACAGCCACACGCATGATCAAACCCCCTCAACATAATAATATACTATAACATGATATATAATTGAGCCATGTTCTCAGAAAATCCTCAGAAACCCATAAATACCTATTATAATAAATATATGATAATAGGTGAGAAACATGGCTAATGAGATAATATTAAATGTTAAAATTTGGCATAGCAAAGGAGATCTTCTACTAAAACTTCCAAAAGAACTGGAACCAATGTTACAAAATAGGAAAACAGTAAGAATCAAGCTAATATTAGAGGAATCTGAGAGTAATAAATAAATACTATCTAAGAAATAACACGGTGATAATATGGTCCAATACAGAATCTATACTTTAAAACCAATTCCCTACAAAATAAAAATTGTTAAAATAAACGAGCGATTACGAGCCGTACTAGTTGATTCAAATGAGCGAGAAATCTGTCACTGGTGGCTAACAAATGCTGATGGATCAGTTCGATACAAACCGTTCAAACCAGCACCCGCTATTGTAGATGAACTTATTTTGAACAAACTAACACCAGAAGCACTAGAACAACTAACAGATATTATGTACCAGGTCGAAGATGGAGATGAAATAGTATTCTATGCTGTTTAAAAATGTATCAACGTAAAACCTTTTTTTCCACCTCAAGCTTTCCATATATGCTCCTCATGATGTATGATGATACTCTCTTATACTGATCCACTTCTTAATCCTATTTCATTTCTTAGACAATTCTCAGAAAAGTTTATAAGGGACTTCTCACATATATATGAGATGAGGATGAGAACCATGAACCAAACCCAAAACGAGAAAATACAAGAATTAAAGAAGCAAATAGAGAAGTTGCAAGAAGTAGCACAAAAGCTACCTGAAACTTCAGAGATTCAGCAAAGATTGGTGAAAATAGAGAAATTATTGTCAGCAAGAGACATGAATAAATTCGTAGATCACAGCAGGGAGTTTCTAAAAATGCGACCATATCCTCCTGATCCATGGGTCATAATGATAGAGTATGGTCCCTTTGTTTTGGAAAAGGGCAAAGAAGTGAGTGTTAGTATAAAGAAACTCCATAGAATGTATGTAGAGAGGTTCAATGAAGTTATCGATTATGCTATCGACGAATTAGTGAATATAACATCTGAAATAAGCGATTATCTAAGCGATATTCTAGACTTCAATACCAAGTTAAATAATCTTGAAAAACGTATCAAAGAGCTAGAAAATTCTCTCTACGATCCCTAAATCCAATATTTTTTCTTCTATTCTTCATTTCTATGTAATATTACTGTAATTATTTTTTAAGTCGTTAATCATTATTTCTCTGAACTTTTCTATTTGTTTATCTGTTAGTATCCTGTTCTCTGGTATACTGATCCACTTCTTAATCCTATTTCATTTCTTAGACAATTCTCAGAAAAGT
>CAZVAW010000093.1:0-4336 GCA_964625205.1 uncultured Desulfurococcaceae archaeon | reverse complement strand
ACTATGAATAATTTCTTCAATAAACCCCTTCTCACATGAAAATACACTGATACATCCTCAAGCTTAAGTAACTGATCCCCACCCACTCTTATCATTTCCCACCACTTTCCCAAGGATCTTTTTCCTCAACCATCCTCCACTTATAGCATGCGACAAAATGAGTCTTAGACACACGAAACATTGGAGGGTGTTTCTCGAAGCATTCCTTAGAAGCCAGTGGGCATCTAGGTGAAAATCTACAACCTGGGGGTGGCTCAATAGGATCTGGGTGTGTACCAGGTATTGGGCGGGCCTTGGATAAATCACCATGAAGTGGAGGAACTGATCTTATAAGGCCTATAGTATAGGGGTGTAAAGGCTTCTTTATTAGTTCTTCGATCGATAAATACTCTATGATCTTAAATCCATACATTATAGCTACATAATCAACTAATCCAGCTATCAACGGTAGATCATGTGTTATAAATACCATTGTAATACCTGTTTTCTCGTGAATATCTCTAAGTAGGTCAACGATCACTTTCTGCGAAATAGTATCAAGTGCTGAGGTAGGCTCATCTAAGATAAGCACATGAGGATCTAGGAGTAAGCTGAGAGCAATTAAAGCTCTTTGTTTCATACCACCACTTAATTGGTGTGGATAAGCCTCTAGTACACGATTAGGCTCTAGCTTAACAAGCTCGAGTAATTTAGCCGCTTTCTCGAGAACGGCGTCTTTATCATCCCATCCATGGGCTCTTGCAGTATCTATGAAGTGGTCCTTGATCTTTATAACTGGGTTAAAACTATTCTGGGCACCTTGAAATACCATTGCTATCTCGTGCCATCTGATCTTCCTCAAAATACTACGTGGCACCTTTAGTAGATCTACAACACCGTATTTCTTACTCCTAAATAATACTCTGCCCTCAATAATACCGGGTCTAGGTACAGCTTTTAGGATTGCAGAGGCTAACATTGATTTACCACTACCACTCTCGCCTACTATACCGATGATCTTTCCCTCATAAATATCTATAGTCACATCATCAACCACACGCGCTATACCGCGAGGCATTTTATAGATCACGCTTAAATCCCTAACACCAATAACAATGTTATCCGGTAGTTCCTCGCTAACTCGTTCTTGTATACTTTCTATCTTCTCCACCAATAGACTCGGCCTCAACGCGTTACTTGCTATTTAAAAAGCTATCGAAACAACTTATTTTTAAACGTAGACCTTGACAAACCCCATGATAGGCTAGGGTAAATATTTTTATCACCTAATACTTGGTTTAGAGAAAGTGATTTTATAACTACTAGTTTACGCGGTGTATTTGTATTGGTATTGAAAAGAATCTTGGAGAATCAAATACTAGTATTTGTTATTATATTTTTGTTAGCAATAATTCTCTATACAGTTTTAGTAAACTTAGATGTAGCAGTAGCTAATAACCTTATATATGAAAACCAGTTTTTCCCCATAGAATTAAATTATAGTTGTCATGGAGGAGCACTAGGTACTTTTCAATTCATAATAACCTATAATGTATATTATAGTTTAGAAGCCAATGGTGTTAGAGATTTAACGGTTAAACAATATAATTATAGTACGAAGTTCACCTACTATGCACCGCTTAAGAAGATAAATAAAGAACTACTTGATAAACTCAATATTTCTCGTCAAGAACTTTATGATCTACTACTATTAGATGATCCTAGCATATACTTGGTTGGGAAACAAGTTATGGATGAACTACTGAAATCTAATAATAAGATCATGATCAGGATTGGTGAACGATATATTGAGCAAACCTATATCATCTACCATAACTACATACTGGTCTATAGAGGTATGGATATAGATTATCTTGAGGGAGTAGGTAATACTTCTTATAAAATCGTTATTGCACGTATATATAAGGTGTCCGACGGTGATCTAAGCAAGTTAAACGAAACAATTGCCTCTTCAAACTATGTTGTAACAGCTTTTTTCCTTAGATATAGTGGCTTGATTGTAAGACTAGTAATTAGTGAAAAAGACACTGATCAGTCTATCGAGTTTAAACTTGAAAACTATAGTAGTGGTGATACCGCTAAGTACTTGTTATTGCTCAATATCTATGAGAGAATAGTAGACATAGACTATGGTAAATCCATATTGTTTAACACAGCCTTATTATTTGCAACAGTAATAATATGGAGTATTTCAACTAGTTATGCCGAGAGAAAAATAATTACCTCCACAGATAAGTTATTAATGCTTCTACTATTCTCCTTGACCATAGTATTGATAAGTTCATATCTAATGATTTACAATAGTATCGGTGCGCTTCAGCCTCTCTACTACCTATTTATTGGAATACCATATTATTTGACTACGTTAATTCGTAGAGAGAATACTCTCATGTTGAAACATTATTTACTATTGCTATTGTTTTCAAGTTATCTAGTGCTAGGGTTATTTTCGGCACTATTACTAGTATATGTACCCGGTTCATTCTATAAACTTGGTATAGAGGCTCATGTAATAAATGAGACGGAAACCAGTGTTAATGAAACACTACTGTTATCGCGTGGATTAAACCCATTACTATTATCTAAAGAACTAGCCTACTATAATGTTATGACTGGCTTATATACTCAGATAGTATTTGCGATATTAATCGTAGCCTATGCGTTTCTATCTCTCTACGAGTATATGCATCGTAAACTCCTAGGTACACTAGTTTTTATCATCCCAATAGTTTCGCTTATGATCCTCATAAACCCTATACTAAGAATAAACATGGTGCCCTACATAATTAACAATATATATGCAAGTATATATGATGACGCTATATTGTCTCTAACACTATTATCGAATGTACCAGTTAAAATATATGGAGTATTAGCTGTACTACTTCTAATGATCCCCTTACTATTTGGAATATTAACATTGATGATTAGAAGAAGAGTCGATTAAAAGAGGTAGGTCACATGTACTCGTTTTTAGGGATTAAGTATCCAAAACCTATGAAGGTTTTCAAGAAGATAGATAAACCAGTCCTAAAACCAGATCCTAATACTTATTGGCGTAGTAAAGCAGTGTTTAATCCTGCAGTTTATATAGATAAGGATGATAGAATTAAAATGATCTATCGAGCAGTGGGCGAATATTATCGATACATAAGTAGGCTCGGCTTAGCAGTTAGTGAAGATGGATATAACTTCAGATACATAGGCAATGATCCGGTAATGATCCCCACAGATGAGGATGAATGGTGGGGTGTAGAGGATCCGAGGATTTCTCTTATCGGGGATAAATTAATACTAACATACACTAAATGGGATCGCGTAAAAACGCTTGTAGGTTTCGCGGAGGTAGTTGATAAAGGTGATTACGTGGAGGTAGTTAAGCTGGGCAAGATCGTAGAACCCAAAAACGATAAAAACGCGGTAATTATTGAGGTTGAAAGGAAGCAAATCTTAATCCATAGACCATGGGATTGGGGCCGTGAAAAGGAACCTAACGCGAAACCCAGTATTTGGTGTTCACCATTTAAGGGGTACATAGGAGAAACTACCTATAGTGTTGAAGATTCATGGATACTTTATAAAACCCCCTATCATATGATAAAATCCGGGATCGGGCCCCCGCCTATAAAACTAGATAATAATGAATGGCTTGTCTTCATACATATTGTTTATCCACCGGAGATCTACCTGATCTACGCTATGCTTGTCGATAAAGAGTTTAAGAAAATACTATCTGTAACGCCACAACCAATACTTGCCCCAGAACATGGGTATGAGTGGGAGCTTTATGGTGATGTCCCCTTTGTAGTATTCCCTACGGGTGCTATTGTTAGAGATAACGAGGTTTACTTATACTATGGGGCTGGTGATAAAGTAGTTATGCTTGCTAAAGCCGATCTCTCGGAACTATTAATGGTTTTAGACAAGTATAGAGGTAAAGTACTGGCTCCACCACTCTAAAATAAAACCTCTATCGTCACTATCTCGAAAGGCCTATAATCATAAAATACCCTATTACCTTCAACCTTCAGCTCTTTAACACGATCCTCTAATATATTTGTCCTCCAAGCTTTCTTAACTGGTTTAGCAAATCTAAGAACAGCTCTCCCCCTATGATTACATGGTTCATATAATCTTAGTATAATGGTATCTCGATCCTCGGCTTTCTTAATGCTCTCGATCACAAGATTGCCCTTCTCCACTACCACTAATGGTTTAAATCCGGCCTTGCTATTATCCCCATTAGCTCTATTTAGGTTCTTAACAATGTATAGTGGGTTGGTGATCTTCTTAGCCTCTACATGTATCTCGGCATCATACCATGTGCCCTGATAAG
>CAZVAW010000092.1:0-4347 GCA_964625205.1 uncultured Desulfurococcaceae archaeon | reverse complement strand
GCCCGCTCGACGAAATGGCCCGCGTATTCCAGATCTATAAATCCCTAGGCAAAGTAGAAAAACTAAGCAAACGCGATCTACGCAGACTAGCCAAAATGATAGTAGAAGAAATAACGAAGAAGATCAACGTAGTTAACTCACCACATAAACAAAATAAACCAGCGGGCCCGCCGGGATTTGAACCCGGGACCACCGGCTCCGGAGGCCGGCACCCTATCCAGGCTAGGCTACGGGCCCGTTTCCTGTTTTATTGTTATGTTTTGTAAGGCTTATTATTACCTTACTATATTGTTGTTATTATTCGGGGGCTCTGAATGATGACCCGGTTTTCTCTATTATTAATTATTTTTATATTGGTTTCTCTATGTCCTTCCACCTCTTCTCATTCTACACTTAGTGAGTCGTTTACGCGCTCGATAACATTATACGCCCCCGCCGTCTCTCGAGGTGGGGGTGGTGCATTGATACAAGTCAACCTTACTATTAAGTACCCGGGTAGTGGCCGTTTATTCTTCTCAGCAAAGCCTCTTGTTGAACTGGATACTCAAGCTACTGCTCGTATAGCTTCTTATGTAGCGGCTGTCGTAACCGGGCATAACTATTATGATTACGACTATTACGTGGTAATGACTAGTCAAAGCCTAGTAGTTGGAGGGCCTAGCGCTGGTGCTCTTATGACTATTGGTTTCACAGCGTTATTCCTAGATAAACAAGTGAATGAGAACATTTCGATAACTGGAATGATTAATCCAGATGGTAGTATTGGGCCAGTGGGTGGTTTATTAGAAAAGCTTGACGCAGTAGCCAATCATGGTTATAAGGTATTTTTAATACCATTGGGGCAGAGGATCATATATGTTGAGGAGAGGAAAATACATAAACTACCATGGGGATACTATGAGACTATAACTTATAAACCAGTAGACCTTGTTGTTGAGGGGGCTAAAAGAGGGATAGCTGTCGTCGAAGTAAGTAATATTTTTGAGGCAATGAAGTACTTTCTCAACATAACACCGGGTTTCAAAAATACTACAATAAAATTAACAAACAGTGTAGCTAGCCTAGTTAATAAGACTTTATCAAGAAATAACGCATTGATCAATATAGTGTATGGCGAGAATAAAGACTTATATAGCAAACTCGATCCATTTACACAGATCCAGTTAAGAAAATACTATACAGAGATCAATGCGATGAAGAATACATTGGATAAACTAGTTAAGAATAAATATTATCTAGCAGCTACACAGTACTCCTATAAAGTATATAGGGAGAATCTAAAGTTTAATTGGATTATACGTTATCTTAGAGGCGAGCTCTCTATCAATAACATCAATGATACCGTGAATAAAACATTAAATAAAGTATATGAACTACTAAGTAATATTACTGAACACGAACTTAACATGTACTTAATAGATGCTTATGAAAACTACTATCTAGCCATGCATAACTATCTGAAAGTACTTCGAAATAAAAATTCTTATAGTGTAACAGATTTATTCAATATACTAGCTGATACTTATGTTAGATTATTGCTTGCAAAGGATCAAGTAGAACTAGGTAAGAAGACAACAATGCAACCAATAAATGTTCTTACCTCAATATTGATGTTATACAGTATAGCCGACTCAATAATATCGTATGCTTATAGTTTAACTAGGGATATTGGTTCCTCTAACAACTATATAGATTATGGTATAGAGTTGTTTGATAAAGCAATTGAAGCTTATAGAGAGAACTATAGCATAGCTGTTCTGGGATTATTGGTAGATAGTATAGTCTATGTTGACTTGGGTATTGAGAGACTATTCACTAACAACGTAACCGTTATAAGTAATATAACGTGGTATCTAGAACGGGAGCTAACTTACTATATAAACATATATGGTTATAACGACTACATTGTACACCAATATAGGGTAGCTTGTGAATACTATGATAATGAATTATACGACGACGCTGACTACTACTTCTTAAAAACTATTATCTATACAATAAGTCTACTCAACACTACAGCAAAGCCTAAATACGTATATGTAAAACCAGTGATACATAAGCCTAATATACCCGTAAATAAATACAGTAGATCAAGCAGCACATACGAATTAGAACTAATAGTAGTATCATATGTTCTTGGAATAATAACAGGTGTTACTGTAATAATGGTACTGAGTAGAGTTAAGAGAAAAGAAATAAGCATTTTTAATCAACTTTAACGAATTTAAACTCATCGCCACCCCATACAAGTGTTCTCTTGCTAGACTCATACACTATTCTGCCACGTTTATCATACAACCTAATAATAGCCTCTAATGGAATTTTATCTGGAGGTAAAGGTATTCTACAAATATTCTCGTAGGCCTTACATGTCTTTTTCTCAGCATCAATAGGTAAGATCTCAACAACGTAATTATCCGGTATATTCGTAAAGAATACGTCAAAACCAATACAGTGAAACAACTTCTCTTTAGGAATAATACCAGCTTCTCCCTCAGGAGGTATCCATCCTAATACGGCTTCGGCGAAACCATATTTGTTGTAGAAATAGTATTTAATCCGGTGGTACCCTTGTGAAAGATATATGGGATCACTGATATACGTGGTAGGGGGTTGGTCTTTCCAAGCATCTATTATAAGCTTATCATCAATCCATAGCCTAGAACCATCATCTGTCGTTAAATAAAACCTATACATACCAGGTCTATCAACCTCGATATATCCGAACCAGAGAATCGCGTAAAACTCGCTTGGAATACCGGGTGCGGGGCTATCCCACCAAACATAGTTTATCCACGGAGAAATATCTTCTTTAACGGGTTTTAAAGAGGCCGGATCTTCTGGGGCTTTATTACCACTCCATGTGTAGTAGTAGGTTTTTAAACCATTAACTAAACCATCCTTAATCTTTACAAGTACAAATTTTTGATTATTAGTCATAAAACAACACCGCATTAATAGAGAGTCTCTAGCTTCTTATCAAGTATTAATAAGTTTTCATTAAATAATAAATATACCGAGGACTGAACAAGAAGCCATTCTACGTATTCTCCACAAGTTCTAGTAGAGTATCGAAAAACTCGTGTTCAACTCTTATATAGCTGTATGGTATTTTAAAACCCGGTTTTAAACCTCTTATAGTCTCGTACCTGATCTTTTTCCTGAAAATTTTTGTATCTCCTATTGTAAAGAATAATAGATTCTCCCTACCGTGATAATGTTTTACGACGAAAACCCAGTTGTTACGTGGTATTTTACATTTATACTCCTCTATAAGTTCTAATACCTCACTATATGTACAGCGTCGGCTGAAACCTACTAATAGATAGCCTAGAAACGCCTTAACCGGATTTGAGGCATAAACTATGACAATATCTCCAGGTTTTAATTTTTGAAAACATGTTCTGATCTCACATGTTTTCTCCCGAGTAAGTACTTGTTTTGCATATAGTGGTTTAAACGACATTACATAAACATTATTCAATGCAATTGCCTCATAATAATTACTTATTCGTCTAAGAATAGGGTTATTAATGGAGATACTTCAAATTATTTCTTTTAACAAGAATAGTGGAGAGGTATAAGGTCAATGGTTATCGTCAAACCGGATCTAATAGACGAGCTGGCGAATAGGGATCAATGGATTGCTAAAGTATACTCCTACATGTTAAGCGATCCCGAAGTCAATGTTCTTTGGGAGATGAGTAATGTAATGGCTGTTAAAAGACTTAAATACAATGATCACGGCCCAATACACGCAAAGATTGCTGCAGGCTCAGCTGTTTACTTGTTTAAACAACTTGTTGAGAAAAACGTAAAACCTACACTTATTAGAGATGGTGTAGTTGATCGCGTGGAACATGCTGTCTTAGTTCCACTTATTGGCGGATTATTACATGATATAGGTAATGCTATACACCGTGATCTACATGAGAAACTAGGAGCGCTATTAGCCAAGCCAATTATTGAAAGAGTTCTTGAAAAACTAGTCGAAGACCAGATCACTAGGATTAAGTTACGTCAAGAAATCATGCATGCAATACATTGCACAGCATATGATGTAGAATGTTTAACTATCGAGGCAGGCTGTGTAAAAGTAGGTGATGGACTAGACATGGCTGAGGGTAGGGCACGTATACCTTATAGGCTAGGAGGTGTATCAATACATAGTGTCTCAGCGTTAAGTATCAAGAAAGTAGAGATCACCGATGACGAGGAATTACCTATAAAGGTTAATGTATATATGGATGAGAAAGCAGGTATTTTCCAAGTAGACGAGATTCTTCTACCAAAGATCAAGAGTACGCCACTTAAGAAATATGTCAGTGTATATGCTATAGTTGATGG
>CAZVAW010000091.1:0-4530 GCA_964625205.1 uncultured Desulfurococcaceae archaeon | reverse complement strand
ATCTGAGCTTAGTAGAAGATGTAAATTCAGCTAGCTCTTAACATGTTATATTTCTGACGAAACATGCATAACTTGAATTTCAACGATTAAGAACTTCACGATATAGAGCCTCTAGCTTATCGACCTGCCTTTTCAGTATAAAGTTCTCGGCAAAATTCCTCGCATTTAGAGAAAGACGTCATTCGTCAGCAACATCTCTATTGCCTTAGCTAGCTCACGGACTCCTTTCTTAATGACAATCCCACTTAGGAAGAGAACCGTGTAGTAGTTTTTATCGTGCATCACTAACTAAGATATGTTATTATTGCTTCGTGATATGACTTCCTTGGCTTCTTTGTATACCATGTCCATGTTAAGGTATCTCCACGTACCCCACCTACTTATTGTACAAATTCCTTGTTCTCTGATGTAATCTAAGATTTCGCTTCTAGCTTTTGCTGACCTAAATGTTGGTATCGGATATCCATACGTATTAGTCCACATCTTTACGAATAAGAGCTCTTTTTCATATTCACTCTTAAGATACCAAGCTTCTTCAAACCTCCCATGATCTCATAAACAAGTCTTTCCATATTAATGTTTGATTGTGGAGGTAAGGATATTTCTGCAATTATTGATGAATATTCACCACTCGGTGTGTTGTAGGGACTATAGTTGGAGATCCACGCGTATCTATGGAAAACTATGTTTTTATCTGGCACGTAGATCCAATGCGCATCTGGAGCTTTCTTCTTGAGTGCTATCCCTACAATAACGACCATGTTGTACTCGAGTTGTCTAGCAAGCTTCAGGATATATTCAGGAGCTTCTAGAGCTTCAACAAGCTCATTGAGCGGTATTGTCGAAATAATTCTCTTCGCTTCTATACGATCGTTAATAATCCATCTATTACTAACCTTTCTAATCTTCACAACTTTCATACCTTTCCTTTAATAACCTTCAATCCCCTAGCAATAGTTCTTTCAAGAATGGCATTGTAAAGAGCCTGGATACCACCTTTCAATGGGTAGTAGAACCTTGCCTGCTCTCTATATCCTTCTGTGACCACGCCAGCTCCTGAACGGATAATATCTCTCCAATCAGGTATTGGCAATCTTCCGGGGGTATTGATCCAGTCGACATTTATCTCATCGAGGGCTCTCTTCCAGATCTTCTCGTTATATGGTTCTAGGTATAGTCTAGCGATCTCCTTACCAAAGAAACCATATATCAACTCACGAAGATTCCTAGGTCTCCAATTCAAATCGCTAATTCTCTCGAGTAGTGCTTCTACAAATGATACCAGGATCTCAGCTCTTCTCTCGGGAGGTAAAACCCATATTCCATTCTCGAAAGGATAAGGTACAAACATGTTATCTAGGTGTATATAGCTCCTCCTATGATGCTCAATAACATTACTCTCTAGAAATGAAAGCATTTCTCGGAGAATTCTTTGATCTTTTGAAAATATTACGTGGCTCCCACCAATGTCGAAAACAAAGCCATTCACTATTTCAGATCGCAATAGACCGCCAAGAATGTTCTCTTTCTCGACACAAACAACATTTACGTTATCAAAATTCTCCAGGATGAAGTACGAGGCTAAAACACCAGCCCAGCCACAACCAAGAATGACACAGTGGGTTTCAATCATAGTGTGCGAGAGCGTATGTTTTCATTACATTAAATAAGTCATTTGCTAAAGCAATTTACGAAGATTTTCATGTTTTTATTCACTGTTTTTGTCGCCTAGATATGGCTAATACTATGATATGTTCGGATGTGGGGTCAGGAATTATTACGTGTTTTATCTTAGAGAAGAACTTAGCTATCATTATCGTCGTTAATAACGATATTATACCTAGCGGATAGTTAGGTGGTATGAACATTTTGATAGAGTTGCTGATTCCTTGTCTTGTTAATCTACGTAAAATTTGAACAACCTTAATAGGATGAATTATGCGATTACCGACGATATACAGCTTAGCATCCCCTGTAACGTGCATTGCATAGGTACTTAAATAATGATTGATTGCTAATGTGGGAAGACTTGTCATCCTATGGGTAGCGAATTTCGATGCATTTATCAACTTTATGTTTCTATCAAACAAGGATTTTACTGTCTTGAATATTAAGAGATCCTTCTTTACCGTATCTAAGGTTATAACCTTTTTCTTGGATAATGCCATTAATAGACGTATGATTGCAATCTGAGCTTTTACAAAGATTTTGAATAGCTCTATGTATCCAATCAAGCTGGTTATTAATGCTAAGAGTAGAGGAAGAAGTTGCGCAATTGTATAGACTATTATGCTTTGGAATTTTCTTGCACCAACTATTTTTGATACAATGCATAGTCTATGCCTTGAGATGAATAGTCCGAAGTTACGTGCGGAAAGATATATATCGCCAAGATTTATGAGAGATGCCTTCGACGGCGGATGTTTGTATCGTAACATTACATTTTTTATTCTCCCTTTCGAACACAATTCTATCCTTACATGATACTCTATGTCGTCAAAGGATTTGATGAATATTGGATCGATGTACCCAGCACGCTCGATGATATCACGTCTTATGGTTTTGTAGTGGTTTGTGAGAAGCCAGCTATGTGCATCGACGTTGTATGGTTGGACAACACCGTATTCTTGGGAGTATTCAGCTAATTTAGAGATGAAATTTTCGTCCATAGGTATAACATCATCGTCTGCTAATGATATCGAATTGAACCCCATCCTGTATGCAAACTTCATTCCTATGTAATAGGCAGTTGCAGGGCCGTAATCCGGACATAGTATTATCCAGGAAATATCGAGTTTGGGAAGGTTTCTTCTCATAAGCTTGAGCGTTTCCTCGATAGAGTTAAGTAAACTGCATTTGTCTGTGGATACTACAATAAGTACATAAGGTTTCAATACCTTCTCTGTTTTGGCTAAATTTTCTAAATGCATTTCGATTATCCTTAGTCTAGAGTGAATTGTTGGGATTACTATTGCTATTCTTTTTTGTGATGGTTGTACGATGTTTACTTTAAGCACGTGAAGTACTTCTCTATAATTCTTAGTAGGAATTGCTTAAACACAGTTTTATCGAATTGTTTGGCTCTTTCTATTGCTCTTTTGCGCAGACTAGCGAGATGTTGTTCGTTGTATACAAGAATTTTTGCAATTATGTGTGCTAAATTCTCAGGAGTTTCATATCCTAATCCGTACTTACCTTGGTCTAGTATGTCTATCCAAGGACCGTTAAACCCTTTTTTAACTATAGGTATAGCTCCTGCTGCCATTGCTTCAACTACCGAGATTCCAAAATGTTCGTATGGTGCACTATGTACATATATTTTCGCCTTTGCTAGATTCTCAAGTATCTGATGTCTTGGAACATTCAAGTAAATCTTAACTGTATTGTTAAGTCCTAGTGATACAATAGTTTTCTTCAGTTTGGATAAGTATTCTGTATCATATTCGAATCCCATGATCATACATTTAACTTCACTGATCCCTGGATGATCTCGCTTAATAATAGCTAAGGCTTGTAGTATATCTTCAAAACGTTTGTTTCTCTCAATTCTTCCTACGCTTACTATTAAATTTTCCTTGTGTTTATTTGAATATTCGTACACAATTCTTTGAGAGTCTACGGGTGGATAGAGCTTTTCTATCCTATCAACACCTAAGTCCTCTTTAAGATGTGTGTATGTAAGGGTTGAGTTTGCAAGCACTACATGTCTATTTCCAATGTCCTCCTTTGTATATATGAAGAATCTAGGAAACATCAGCGAATGCATGTACCATAGAACTCTATACTTAATTTTTTCTCGATATCTTGGATCGGCATATTCAGGCCTCCTAATTCTACAGCAATGTGAATAGTTAACATAGCATAGAACATTATAGTTCTTTAATATTTTTGGTATGTCGTCGAACACAACAAGCAAAACATTGTCTAAGTTCATCTTGTTTATGAGTTTTTCTGCTATGAAGGCTATGGTATAGGGATGATGCAAAAACTTAGGAACATTGATTTTCAAAACCTCAATATCGGGAGTTCGCTCATCATAGTACTTGGCTGCTTCTTCGAGATTTGAAGGCTTTGAAGTTGCTAATATTACATTATAACCCGCCTCTCTTAAAGTAATTAAAGTATTTAATGCGACATAATCGCCTCCGCCTGGATGTTCAGCGAAGTTATAGACTACTGCTACATCCATAGTTTATCGTGACCAAGCTATCTCCTTCGCCCACAACTTTTTCATTGTTGCTATGATTAGGTAGGCTTGCATTGTTATCCACGTTCTATAGGGTTTAAATGTGAGTAGTGCTATACCTATGAGAAGTAACATCCCTGCTACAGGGCTTCCCATTGCAAGCGATGTTAGTAGAAGTAGTGTTGCAACTAATAGAATCCAGGGGTTTAAGAGGTGTAGATATGATTCTATAGTCCATATCTTATCGAAGACAGTCTTTTTATAGACACCTTTCTGCTTAGCGTATTTCTTCAGCTTTAGGAAGTATGTTACCAGGTGTTGTGCTCTTCTAAGCATACGTTCAT
>CAZVAW010000090.1:0-4585 GCA_964625205.1 uncultured Desulfurococcaceae archaeon | reverse complement strand
GCTATAGCGATATATAAGGGTAGCCCGGGGATATTTAATACTATATCAGTTATAGAAGACAATATAGCATCTACTCTACCGCCCTTGAAGCCAGCTACAATACCAAGTACTACACCTACTAGAGTAGATATGCCAGCGGCTAAGAAACTTATTAATAGTATCTTGGAGGTTCCCTCAAATATTAATAGGAACTCATCTCTACCGAGTGGATCAGTTGATAATGGGTGTTCTAGGCAGGGCAGTATATTTTTACCCTCGACACGTAGTTCCTCATATGGTGCTATGAAATTAGCAAGTATACCCATTACTATGAAAAGCAGCAATATCATGAATCCCGTAAATGCCCTCTTATTCCTCCAAATCATGTATAAGATCTCGTTCACATTACTCACCCGAAGCTCTTACTCTTGGGTCAAGCAAGCCATATAATACATCCGCGAGAGTTACGCCAAGTATAACCGCTAATACCTCGATCGTTAGACATGCTTGGACAACAGCGTAGTCTCTCTGCCATACAGCGTTTAGGAAGAAATAACCTATACCACGGTATGTGAACAACCACTCAATGAAATGTGATCCACCGAACATGTATCCTAACGTGATCATGAAACTAGTGAAGAGAGGCAATATAGCGTTTCTACCAACATATGTAATGGCTATCCTACGATCAGGTAAACCCCTGATCTCAGCTACAGCTATATAGTCTTCGCCGAGGACATTAATAGTACTACCCCTCATAGCGAGGGCCCAGCCAGGGAAACCAACTATTACATATGTGATTATAGGTAGAGTAGCATGCCATAAAGCATCAGTTATAAAATGGATAAAATCAGCAAAGGTAGGGCCAGGTTGTACGCCGGGGCTTATCTCTCCAACGTAGGGGAAGATCTTCAACTGTACACCTAATACTATCAATACTATTATCCCTATAACATAGTCTGGTATTGCTCTCCACGCCATCAATACTAGTGTTAATACATTATCAATTTTAGTTCCATGTTTATACGCGATTAACATGCCAACGATGATTCCTACGAGGAACTGTATAAATAGAGCTATTGTTAACGTGAAAACAGTCCATGGCAATGCATGTACAACTATATCTAACGCGGGCCTCCCACCATATTGGAAGCTTTTACCAAAATCACCGTGGAAAACAGAGCGTATATAGTCGAAATACTGTTCCAATATAGGCTTCTGCGGATATATAGCATAGAACATTTTAGCCCTACTATAAGCAATATCGGGTGGGACACCCTGAGCTAATTGCTGGTAGACATAAGCCAGTATGGGGTTTCCGGGCATTAATCTAAGAAGTATAAAGCCTATTGTTAAAACAGATATGAGTGTTAAAAAAGCCGTTATAACTCTACGTGCTAACCAATACAATAACGACCACCATAGCCTAGTAAATTAATGTATTAGTAACTAACTAGTCTTTTTCCTACGCAGTAATAGATATCCAGCCACACCTATAACGACAACGACGACAATAGCTAAAGCGATCAAAGACACTGGTAACCCAGCGGCTTCAACTTCACCTGTTTTAGTGGCTGGTGTAGTGGAGGTAGCTCCAGGGGTTTGAGATGTAGTAGGTGAAGAGGGCGATCCAACAATTACTACCTTAGCTTTATGCATCCAAAGCATTATGAGTGTAGTCTCAAATCTACTAATACTAGCACTATACCATAATGGGTCATTCTCATCAGGCCATTCGAACCTATAGAACGAATCAGTGCCCTCACGTGTATTAACGAATACTGGGATCTTCTTCTCACCAATAGGTAGTATTGGTAATGCGTAGTTGACTAGTATTGATAACAGCCTTGTAGCATTTCTAACAATAGTCTCATTACTAGATTGTAGTTCCCTCCATAAGGCAGAAGCATTTATTGGGCCTATGCTGGAGACATTATATACTGTTGGTAAACCTATGGATTCAAAACGACTAACCCATTGCCAGTGACAAACCCATGGGTGTATAAGGTTCCATGCACCCCACCAGTTTAGTATGAGGTCGAACTTCTTACCCGGCCAGATCTGGCCCCAAAGTGTTGAATCCTCGACGGCTCTATAGTCAACATGTATGCCAAAGTCTTGTAATTGCTTAGCTATTGCTTGTCCAATGGTATTCCAGTCTGTCCAACCACTTGGTGCGTAGAACCTTAGAGTAAATACCTGGCCATTGGGCGTATACCACGTATTAGTATTTTCATCATAGGTAAAGCCAGCTTCTTCTAACAATTCCCTGGCACGGTCAAGGTTTCTCTCATATTTATTCAACATATTGATCGTGGCTTGGTCAAGCCATTGGCTCCTCATCCAATCATGTAAACCATCTGGGATCTCTACGGGGGTATATATGTTTGACCAGCTCTCTACAGCTTTGGCTCTATCAATAACATAAGCTATAGCTTGCCTAACACGTGTGTCACGGAGATAAGTGCTGTTAGTATTAAAGTATATTGCAACACCAGAGTCTGGCACCTTGATCACTTTACTCCAGGGCTTAGATAATACGGCTTTCTCGACTTGTGGAGACATAACAGCGTCTCCGGAATCAATTGTGCCTCCCTGATAATATGTCCACATATGAGGGTTATCTTGTGCTCTGATCACCTTAACGATATCAACAACTTGTGCATCCGGGTTCCAATAGTATGGGTTTTTAACGAATACGGCTTCTGCACTAGTCCTATTAGCGAGTATATATGGGCCTGTACCTATTGGTTTCTTAAATTTATACTGGTATACCTTCACAAGTGTTAAGTCTATTAGTGTACGATTATGTATTTTGTACCCATGTTCTATCTCCGAGGCATACGCGCCGAATATATGGTATGGTAAAGCCATTGGCAATGCGTATAGAATATAGTATTCTTGGAGAAGTTTGAATACATTAGGTTTTACATGAACAACTACTGTGTAGTCATCGGGGGTTTCAACGTCAACAACGTTGCTATATTCCGCCCAACCCCACGCTTTTATAATCCAGAGTTGAGTCCATACGTCGCGTGCTGTAAATGGTTGGCCATCATTCCATGTAACTCCTCGGCGTAAATGGATTACAAAGGCGGTATCGTTTTCCCATTCCCATGAGGTAGCGAGCCATGGTATAAACGAGTTGTTTTTACGCACGAAAATAGCTAGTTTCTCATAGACAAGCTCATTACCTAGATCCCACCAAAACTGCGGCGTTAACATGTTGAATCGAACCTCATTTATCGGCCCAACCCATGATGCTATTATAAAAACGATCTTATCATTATCACTGTTTAACACGTTATTGTTATTAATACAGGTTGCTGGTATGCTAGAGATCATTAAAACTACAAGTATAAATGCTAAAACCCTAGGCCAGAGAGCTTGCATAAATATCACCATCAGTTTTAAAAGGCTAATGAAAGAGCACTATATTTATTTATCTCTCTCCTCCCTTCATTAAAAAATCATATAGACAATTACCTTTTCTTTAACGCCCTTCTAATACTGTAGACGACAATGCTTAACATAAATAACAGTATGAGTAACGATATTATATCGATCCAAAACTCTGGAGCATCCGGTGTTAGGAAGAGAAGTGGTATAATAGCCATTACTATCAATATTGTTATAAAGGTAATAATGGGCTTAGCTATTAGCGGATCCAAGCCCTATAATCACCTGTATAAGTGGCAAGCAACCCAATGATCAGGTTTTACCTTGACTAGCTTTGGTTTAATCTTATAACACTCCTCTTTAGCATATGGGCATCTAGTATGGAATTTACAGCCCGGTATATATTTTATTGCTGATGGTATATCTACTTTTTTCAACGGCAACTCTTTTTTCTCCCTAAGTTCCTCAAGATCCATTACTAGCTCAGGCGTAGCTATTATAAGTGCTTTAGTATATGGATGTAACGGGTTAAATATAACGTCTCTAGGTTTTCCGACCTCAACGATCTCCCCTAAATACATTACAGCTATTAATCCATTTGTTAACTCGGCGAAATAACGAGCACTTGAAAGCTCATGTGTTATAAACACATATCCGATACCATATTTTCTCCAGAAATCGATCATGAGATTCATAAGATCTATTCTAAGACTAACATCAATAGCGGAAATTACTTCATCAGCCACTATCATCTTAGGCTTAACACTCAAAGCACGAGCTAATGCAATACGTTGTTTCTCCCCACCACTAAGCTGATGGGGGTATCTAAAAATATATTCCTCGGGTGGAGTAACCTTCACCATTTCTAAAAGTTCTAATACTTTATCAATAGCTTCATCCTTACTACTGACTATGCCCCAGAACTTAAGGGGAGGATATAGTATGTCGAATACGGTTTTAGTTGGATTTAGCGAGGAATATGGGTCTTGGTGTACAAGTTGTATACTTCTTCTAAACTCTCTATAACCCTTTTGATCAAGCTTATCTACATCCACCCCCTTATAATATATATGTCCTTTACTCGGTTTCTGAAGTCCAGCTATAACACGGCCTAACGTTGATTTTCCACAACCACTCTCACCTACAACTGATAAAACCCCATGTTCACCAAGTTCTAATGAGATATTCTCGAGAGCACGTACTATGA
>CAZVAW010000089.1:0-4610 GCA_964625205.1 uncultured Desulfurococcaceae archaeon | reverse complement strand
TACGCTATATCGCCTATCTCCGGTATCCATTCAAGGATCTCGTCAACATTTAGAGCTGGTTTTACAGCTCCAGTTTCATAGTCTATTTTAGAAACGATGGTACCACCAGTGCTTAGTAGCGTGAGCCTGGGTAGCCCTGTTCTTTTCACCTTTCCTCTCATAATAACTGGTTTTCTCTTCTCACTTTTTTTCTTAAGCTCAATAACCGTGTTTTCATCAACTCTTACACCAATGTTATATCCATTATCTAGTTTAACTACAACTATGGGTCTATCACTGTAGAGTTCTTGACGAGGCATAAGCACGCCTTCGATCAAAATGTTTTTCTTCCTTATAACTATCCTATCCCCTACTTCTGCGCCGATCCTTGCTAATTTCTCCGCTACAATACCCTTATATCCATAAATACTTTTCTCCAAGTTGACTAGCACCTATTTAATAATGTGTTTTTACGAGGTAAAAATAAGGTTATCTAGGACAATGGAAAAGCAAAGATGTTCGAGGTAAAGACAGAATTAGATATGATTGGGCTGGGTATTTTAAGTAATATAGATATTAAACTCAGATTCTCGACTGCTGAGAGGCTAGTATGACTCTCCTCATATACTCCCATCTATTTCTCATACGTGGTGGTTTGTTCTTCTTAGGCTTAGGTGGTATCTTTGGTGTTTGACTTCTTACCTTACCTGCTTTCGTTAATGAACCGTGGCTAGGCATCTAGTTACCACCCTATAGAGTGTTTATTCATGTTATAAGCTTAAATATTTAGGGGATATTTAAATTATTGTTGATACACAATAACTAGGATTGAAGGGTGTTATGATGAAGAAGGCTTACTTAGCTGAGTCAGTTGTCGGAGTATTTGCTTTTGATGAAAATGGTGAGGTAATAGCGAAGTCTCTAGCACCACAAAGTCTTGATGAAAATGTAGAGTATTTACTTAAACTTGAGCGTGGAGAGGAGACTTCACAGATCAGGGATGTGTTAACGCAGCTTAAAGAGAAAGGTTTCGATACGATCGTTGTCGAGAACGAGGCTTTAGGCAAGATCGTGGTAGCTAATGGATTTAACCCCGTGATAGAACCAGGGCATATGGGTGCGCTTAAGCTTAGATCAGAGCTCGCTAAAATAGCTATTGAGAACAAGTTTGCCGAGAATGAAGATGATTTCTATAAGAGGCTCCACGAGCTAATGTTAGAGCTTACTCGTAGAAAGCTTAGGCGTGAGGCTCAGAAAAGAGACTTGTTAGCTGTACAAGCTATTAGAGCCATAGATGATATTGATAAGACCATAAACCTTTACATGGCTAGGCTGAGGGAATGGTATAGTCTACACTTCCCGGAATTAGATGATCTAGTACGTGAACACGAGGATTACGCTAGGATCGTGTATGAGATAGGACATAGAAACAACTTTACAGTTGATAAACTAGTTGAACTAGGGTTTAGCCGAGAGAAAGCCGAGAAAATAGTTGAAACCGCTAAAAAGAGTATTGGCGCAGATCTCAGTGATTTTGACATCGAATACATCAAGACATTAGCCGGAATCATACTAGAACTATATGATCTAAGGAGGACGTTAGAGAAATACATAGAGGCTATTATGAAGGAAGTAGCTCCTAACATAACCGCGTTAGTAGGGCCTAAACTAGGAGCTAGGCTATTAAGCTTAGCGGGAGGCCTTGAAAACCTTGCAAGACTACCAGCTAGCACAATCCAAGTACTTGGTGCTGAGAAGGCATTGTTTAGAGCATTAAGAACCGGTGGTAAACCACCCAAGCATGGTGTCATCTTTCAATACCCAGCTATACATAGGAGCCCGAGATGGCAGAGAGGAAAAATTGCACGTGCTTTAGCGGCTAAACTCGCTATTGCAGCTAAGATCGATTACTTTACTGGAAGGTTTATTGGCGATAAATTAGTTGAGGAACTTCAGAAGAGGATTGACGAGATCAAGAAACTCTATGCTAAACCGCCACGCCGTGAGCGTAGAGAGGAGAGAGGTAGAGGTAGACGTAGAGGACGTAGAAGGAGATAGGATAAAGAAGATTATATTGTTTTATACCTAATTATGTATGGGAGGTGGGAATAAGTGTCACAAGTAGTTAGTGTTAAACCCCATGAAAAATACTATGGCGTATACGTGGTTGAACTTGAAGATGGTAGTGTGAGGTTTGCGACTAAAAACTTGGTACCAGGCCACCGTGTATATGGTGAGCGTCTATATAAGTGGGAGGGGGTTGAGTATCGCGAGTGGAACATGTATAGAAGCAAATTAGCAGGTGCATTAGCTAATGGTTTAGCTGAGCAACCCATTAGGGAGGGACACAAGATCTTATATTTAGGCGCTGCCACGGGTACTACTGCAAGCCACGTATCAGATATTGTTGGGTTTAAAGGCAAGGTTTACGCTGTAGAGTTTGCACCACGTGTCATGAGAGAGTTCATACTAGTAGCTGATGTTAGGAAAAATCTTTACCCAATACTAGGTGATGCTCGTAAACCATATGAGTATCGACACTTAGTTGAGGTTGTCGATGGTATCTATGCAGATATAGCACAACCTGAACAAGCAGCTATTGTTGCAGATAATGCTGACTACTTCCTTAAGGATGAGGGTTACTTACTATTAGCGATAAAGGCTAGAAGTATTGATGTAACTAAAGAGCCGAGCGAGATCTATAAACGTGAGATCAATACTTTGAAAGAACGTGGTTTTGAAATAGTTGACGTAGTCCATCTTGAACCCTATGATAGAGACCATGCAATGGTATATGCTCGTTATAGGAGGAAACAATAACCATAATAGCGTTTTTACATATATAATACCCCTTAACGGGGATTAGATGAAAAGTAAGGATCTAGAAGCGTATTTAGAAGAAACACTTAGTATTATGAAAAGAGCGGGTTTCATAGTTAGTATTATCTCTTATCCTGAAGATAAACGTTCAATAGATATAGTTGGTGCCCGTGGTTCTAAGAAAACCCTTATCAAGATAACTATGAATACACGAGACCTTAGCTCCGTAGAGTATAATGATTTAAAGAAAGCAGCAAGAGCATATGATGCTTCACCACTCATTATATCTGAGAAGACCGATTATGGTTTGATCGAGGAGGATATCGTTATTAAGAAGAAAGGACTAAACATTGTCTCCATAGAATTGTTCAAAAACTATTTACTTGGTAAGACCGAGCCCCTCGTATATAGACTTCAGGGTTCATACTTAGTACGTATAAATCCGGTTAAGTTTAGGAAGAAAAGGGAAGAGGAACTTGGTTATAGTCTCGGCGAACTTGCTGAGATGATCGGTGTCACGCGTAAGGCTGTATATGAATATGAACGTGGGGAAATAGATGTCTCCATAGATACCGCTATTAGGATTGCCGAGGTTATGGGCGAGGATGTTTTCGAGCCAATAGATCTCTTAGAGGAGAAAATAGATCCCAATATGGTCAAACATGATAGACCACGTACTAGTTTTGAGAAAACAATATACTCATTATGTGACGAGCTTCCAATAGAGATTTGTGAGTTCTATAAATTAGCCAAGACCCCTATAGATTATGTTTTAAAATTAAGCGATAATGCACTCTCTATAATATGTCGCGATAATGATGAGGATTTTGAAACTAAGGTAAGTGAGGGTTCGAGAATAAGTAGTATATTTAAGGTCCGTGAATATATTGTGGGGAAAATAAACGATATAACTAATCTTAAGAGAGAGCTGATAGAACGAGTTCTTGGTGGAGAATAGATAGGTGTAATGGTATATTACTATGCTGAAATACGTTATAACTGGAAGACCTGGTGTCGGTAAATCTACCCTTTTTACTAATATTATCAATTACTTAATGAAAAACAATATACGAGTAGGCGGAATTAGGACTCCTGAAGTACGTAGTGAGAAGGGTTTTCGTATAGGCTTTAAAGTAGTTGATCTAATGACTAATAAATGGGTATGGCTTGCCAGAAGAGATCATTATTCACCAGTACGTATTGGTAAATACGGTGTTTTCGTAGAAGAAGCAAAGAGATTAGTCGAAAAAGCGTTAATGAATGCACTTAATGAAGCAGATGTTATTGGCATAGATGAAGTCGGGCCTATGGAGCTCCGGATTAATGGTTTCAAGAGGCTACTCCTAGAAATACTCAATGGTGGTAAACCCGTCATACTAGTTGTCCACTACAGATTGAACGATAGGGAGATACTCCATGAATTATCAAACGCTAAATGGTATGAAGTCACAATATATAATCGCGAACAATTAAATAAAGAATTGCCACAGAAAATATATAGCGAGATAAATGCTTTTCTTACTTCAAAATAGATCCCTTGTATTCTAATATTATATAGCATTATTAATAGGAAAGATTATAATTTTCATAATATCGTTTGACAGAGACTACCGCATAATACGTATGTCTTAATGTAAAATGTTTGGGGAAGCAACATGTTTAACGCAGCACTTTATGATTGGGAAGAAGAGGTTATTGAGGGAAAAGCCCGGATTATTATTCCTAAGCGCGAACTTTACCTACGTCCTGATCAGAGATATGAGCCTGCATGGTCGCCTGTTTTCTATAATCCTTTAATGAGGGTTAGTCGT
>CAZVAW010000088.1:0-4892 GCA_964625205.1 uncultured Desulfurococcaceae archaeon | reverse complement strand
GGAGACGTGTAGTTGAAACTCTTGTTTATGAAAGACTAGCTTTTTGGACCGGGTACTATATATACCCGAACACACGGTATGCACGTAGTTTTTTCATGAAAAACTCAAGTATACGTGGTAGTGGCCCACAAGTAGCTATAATTGATAAGTATGGGAAACAAGTGATCGGGCATCGTGAACTACCACAAGCGCTTCTTGACTTGCACCCGGAGGCAGTCTACTACTCATTCGGTAAACCCTACATCAGTTTAGGTATTGATGTTGATAAAAAAGAAGCATATGTTAAGCCTTTACCAGAAGACATAGATTATTACACGAGACCACTATATACCGTTGATCTGATCGAGTACCATCCTATAATGGAGAGAACAACTTTTCGTGGAATACCATTAACTTATGCATACGTTAAACTCTCACTAATGGTCGAAGGATATGTAATTAGGAATTACTGGGAGAAAGAAGGTAAAGGGCTAAAACACTACTTTGACCAACCAATAACCTATACATATGATACTAAGGCGGTGCTCATAAAATATCCCGAGAACCATGAGTGGGATATGCTTGAAAATGCTGAAGCATTCCACGCTATTGAACATGCATTGATCTCGGCCGCTCGACAAGTATGTGGAGCATCACTAGGTGATATGGGCGGGTTTAGCTACCCTAGCGGCGATATAGTTATCTATGACGCGGCCCCTGGAGGATCTGGTCTTGCACGACTACTATATGAGCGTTTCGAGAAAGCCGAGGATGTAGCATACGAGATCATGAGTAAATGTGACTGCTTGGATGGTTGCCCAAGATGTATTTATAGCCCATACTGTGGTAACAATAATCAAGTACTTTCACGTAGAAAAGCCGTATACGTGCTAGGTAATATAATTGTCGAGAAAAGACTAGTCAAAGAAAAACCAATAGAGAGCAAATATGGTAAACCAATAGTCTAAAAGGATATGGATAAAAGAACCTTTACAATAGATAAATATGTATGTAGAGGAGATGACCGAGGCTCACCTAGAAGACCATTAAGGGGCCGTGGGATGAAGATTTCACGGACCGGGGGATCCTCTTCTCGTCTTCCCCATATAGTTCACTATCAAGATAATAAGTACTAAACTAATAGCTACAATAGCAACTATCATTACCAAGAGGATAAAATTATCAAAATCATTCGATTCAGTAGATACGGCGTTTGTACCCATAATTGGCTGGTAATTAATACCATAATCTCTAAGTTCTAGAACTGGGGTGCCTTTTAACTCTTTATTGAGCTCGTATACCGTCTTATTTAATTTATCGATCGTCTCATTGTATACATATACTTTAAGAAACTCTATATAGATAGAAGGATAATCAGCTGCACGACTTGTTAAATTAAATACACTAACATATAGTCTTTTAATAAACGGGGTGAAACTAAGATTAAATGTATGGTTATAATTGTATGATATGATAACTGCTTTAGACGAGTTATAGTCATATATTAGTCTAAAACGAATAACCGTGGTATTTAATAAACCAGCGTCAAACCAGTCTTTTTGACCACCAACCATTACATACATATGTGGATGTTTTTCATCGGGATCCTTCAATATGGTTAAACCGTACGCATAGCCTCCCTCAGGAGCTAAATATATTGATACTACACCATAATCCCCAATATTTATGATATTTAGCTTAAGATCTAGTATGTATGTATTTCCTTTAACCTCTACCTCGTAGTTTTTACGATAAGCACTATATACTGGCGTGGATAAAAATATTAAAATAGTTAGCGATAAAACCATTGTAGTGCGTAACAACATATTATACGCCCGAACAATGTTTTATATCTAGTTAGAATAGGTATAGATATAAACCTATATATGCTTCACACCCATTATTTTCGCTACACCCTCTTACTTAACACTCTCCTTAACTAAACTAGGGTTTATCAATGAGTGTTAGTGCTGGTGAGAGAAAATCAATATTTAGTAGGGGGTTTATAGCGTTATTTCTACTTGTTGTTTTCCTAGCGCTAGCTCTTATATTACCGAGAATAATAGGCTTTAATGGATCTAAGTTAGTATTCAACCTAGGCATTATATATGTTAACTATGAGTGGATCGACAACAATACGTTACAGTTAAACATAACAAATAACTATTACACCGAAGTGGTTTTAGATAAGATAGTCATTGGTAATAAAACCTGGTTGTTAAACAATACCGTAGTAGATGTTAACTCTTCTAAGACTATAGTATTGAAGAACGTTTACATCGAGAGAACATGTTTAGCTAAAATATATTATTACGTAGGTAACCGTTTATATAGGAGAATAGTAGTTATAGAACCTCCTCACACGTTAAGAAATCAAGCTTTCTTAAACCTCTCCTCAAGATCAACACGTCCCCTTGGATGATAACCTAAAGCCTCCCAATAACCATCACGATACTCCTCGATAAAATCTATCTTATACACCCATTTTGCACTTTTCCAACCATATAAATGGGGGATTACAAGCCTCGCTGGATAACCATGTTCTGGTTCTAATGGGCGTCTATTCATTTCTAACGCTATAAGTGCTTCAGAATCAATTATTTCTTCATATGGGATAATTGTTGAGTATCCATCAAGAGATTCTACGTAAACCCATTTAACATTATCACGGGGTTTAATAAGATCTATTAAACGTTGAAACATCGGCCCGGTGAACTCAACCTCACGGACACTCCATCCAGTTACGCAGTGAAAACTAGTTCTTATAGTCCTTATACCAATCGAGTATAACTCGCTTAATCTAAACGATAATGGTTTCTCAACTAATCCTCCTACTTCTAGTTTCCACTTAGATAGATCTATTTCTTTCGGGAAACCAAGTATAGCGTACACGATCATGTTTGGCACATAGTATTGGCCCGGTGAATAACTCTTATAGTGTTCATACATGGGTTTAACGAGATCTTTATCCGGCTTATATTTCTTAAATGTTAATCCTCTCAAATACTCTTTAGCTGGAATAGTTAATAGTATACGATATACGTTGTTTTCACGTGTAACTATTCTAACACCTATGTATTCCTTGTTAAATACTATATGGTAGTTGTAGAGAATATGTGTAGTACCTATGTTCTCGTTAGAGACAAAGACTATTTCTCCCTCAAACCCTAGTTTCTTAACAACTTCTCTAACGATCCACTTGAGATCGCCGGTGGATTTGAAACTATATCCACTAATAGGGCAATCAATTACTGCTTCAACGCCTTTTTTATCACGTAACGCCTCGTGACTAGTAAGGTAACATTCAAGCACCATTTCTCGTTAAAACACCTCACAATCATTAAAACTGTTTCTTTTTCTCCCCACTTTTACCTTCTTCCTCGGTTTTCAATATAACTGGTCTAATCCCCTCTTTATCTATAACGTAGAGTGTCCATGAAACACGATGTGATACTCCTTTCATCTTTTTAACAAGTATTTGACGTAGAGGTAGTGGGATCTCGCCGCTCATAGGGTGTTGGACAACGACTTCAGTTACAAGTATACCATCAACTAGATGTACTATACTATTTAAAAACTCCGAATAATAATCGGTACTTGTATGTAGTAGTGCAAGTACAACTACGTTTCTAAGCTTTGAGATATTAGCACGTAACGTCTTAACCGCTTCCAATACACGCGAGGGTTCATGGTAGTTAAGGAATACATTTAATGAGTCAATAATAACAACACCTTTACCATTAATTTTGTGTTCTTCGAGTACCTTTATGATATTATAGAGTGTCTGGTCTAGATCACTTGGATTAACCTCTAAAGCAACCATTTCATCGAATTTCTCTAACTCTTTACTAAATAAGTATGTGAACCCATCAACTATATAGAATAAACCCTTACTATGATACTCCTCTATTCTCGTGGAAAATGCTTTGAATTGTTGAATGATCGTTAAGGGGTCATCGTCAAAGGCAACAAAAACAACTGGTTCTCCCTGCTCCATGATATTTTTAGCTATAAATGTAGCTAATACACTTTTACCAGAACCTGCTTCTCCAGATAATATTATGAACGAGTTACGCGGTATTCCTTCTGGTAGAATATATTTTATCAGATCAACATCAACGTATAAGCGATTATTATTGGACAATACGTACCATCTCCTTAACTGTTCCAAATACATTACTATCGTATACAACAAATATATCGGTTATCACATATAATTGATAACATGGTGTCTAGACTGTGGCCGAGAAACCATTAGAGGGTATTCGTGTCCTCGATCTAAGCCATACGTTAGCAGGCCCCTTCGCTACAATGATCCTCGCAGATCTAGGTGCTGAAGTGATCAAGGTAGAGCCTCTAACTGGAGACGAGACAAGACAATGGGCCCCCTTCGTAGACGGGGTTAGTGCGTATTACCTCTCTATTAACCGTGGCAAGAAAAGCATAGCTGTTGATCTAAAACGTGAAGAGGGAAGAGAAATTATATATAAGTTGGCGAAGAAGAGCCATATAGTCTTTGAAAACTACAGGCCGGGTGTACGTGAGAAACTAGGTGTTGATCCAGATACATTGTT
This sequence comes from uncultured Desulfurococcaceae archaeon, assembly GCA_964625205.1. Taxonomy (GTDB): domain Archaea; phylum Thermoproteota; class Thermoprotei_A; order Sulfolobales; family Desulfurococcaceae; genus CAZVAW01. The sequence continues at coordinate 339 of CAZVAW010000088.1, read as the reverse complement.
TAAACACAATAGAAACCTAGTATATATTAGTATCAAAGGATTTAAACCGGGTAGTATTTATGAGAAACTACCAGCATACGATCTAGTTATACAGGGTTTGAGCGGTATAATGTTATCAACTGGTTATGAGGGAGAACCACCGGTTAGGATCCCGTTTGCTTTATTCGATGTATATACTGGTATGATGGCCGTGATATATGCGTTAGCTGGCCTCTATAGTGGTGAGAAACCATATTATGCCGAGGTCTACCTCTACGATACAGCTATATTCTCAATGTGCTACATACCAATGATCTACCTACTAACTGGTAAAAAACCTAAGAGAATGGGTCATGCCCA
>CAZVAW010000087.1:0-4920 GCA_964625205.1 uncultured Desulfurococcaceae archaeon | reverse complement strand
CCTTTATATATCGCTATAGCTGCTTATTTCCAGAGAGTACCAGAGCTAGCGTATAACCCACTAGTTATTGCTGGGGTGTTAAGTATAACGGCTTGGGCCGGCCTCGCTAGAAGTGTACGAAGCCAAGTACTTGGGCTTAAGACTAGGCCTTTCATAGAAGCTTCCCGCCTCTTAGGTTTGCCTACATGGTATATAGTGTTTGGCGAGATCATGCCTAATATCATGGGCTATATAGCTATAAACTTCATATTCTCCGCAACAGGAGCTGTGTATTCTATTGTTGGATTATACTTCCTCGGAATACTCCCAGTTGATCCCACGAACTGGGGTATGATGCTTAACATCGCGTATAACGCGGCTGGTGGTTTCCTTGAGCCGAGCCTCTACTATATACTCTTAGCTCCTCTCCTCGCAATCATCCTCTTACAAGAAGGATTTATCCTATCTAGTCATGCTATGGAAGAGATCTTTAACCCGCGTCTTAGAACTGAATACTATAGAAAACTTGAAAGAAAAAGAAAGGGGGTTAAGAAATGAGCTTCCTTAAATACTCTGGTTTACTCCTAATATTTCTAATCTTAGCCGAGCTCTCTACACCAGTTTATGGAGTTGTCTTGGTTAACCCGGGTATTACAGAGGATCTCGTAAACTACTATAGTAGTATCATAGATTCCTATCTAGTAGATGGTATGCCTTTAAAAGATCTATTCGTTGAAATAAACCAGACTATATCAACTAACCCCGATCAAGCATTATCATTGCTAGATGAAGCGTTAAGACTTGATAGTGATCGTGATGGTTTACCAGACTATATAGAGTTGATTGATAACCTAAGCCCCTTTGATGGTAGAAGTGCTGGAGAATACGACCTACTATACTATGTGGCTTCTGGGCCGGTTATTGATGGTTATCTTATTGAATGGCAGTACATATCCCATAATACTATGGAGGTAAGTAGTAGTGATCCATACTCTGATCTCCCCGGTACATGGGTTGTCAAGGCATATATGGTAAGAGATCAAAAATATGTTTACCTGGGCTTAGAAGTAGATGATCCACCATTAGCGCCTACCATAGTCAATTATACGGTTAAACTAGTAGATAGTGACTATAGCGTAACCTATGATCCGGTAAATATAGCGTATTACTACGATGGTTTAGAGGCGGTATTCAAAATACCACGCGGTAATAACTTACGTGTAGAGATAACATTATTGACAAGCAAAGGTAGTAAAGAATACAGTTTCAGTATTAAGAAAATAGATATTAAGAGTGTATTCTACGGCGACTACTCAGTAGTAGATAGTATTTATCCTATGAAATACTGGTATACCGTGATCCCCGACAACCTACCATGGTATCCACTACTAGTATTTGGAGATAATAGACCTGGAGACATGGGCTCAGTTAAGTTTGATCCACCATTCTATAGATTACTATATGATCTCAGGATCTATAACCCCGAGGCAGCAATTGGCACTGGTGACCACGTTGGACTTGGTAGAAGGGATCAGATCGAAGAGTTCTTAAAGGTAATGGCTGGTGTTGAGAATCCATGGACAGTAACTGGTAATCATGATTGGAGCTACCTTGAACATGCTGATCGTGAGTATTGGGAGACTATGGTTATACCTAATCTAATGATTAGAGATGATATACCGGGTTGGAGAATAATCTTCATCAATGGATATGCCTTAGAAGCTAGTGATATTGATATGTCTAAGATAAAACATCCGATTAAGAAACAAGACTTGATCAACGCTATAACTAGTGCTGGTGATCGTAGCGTTATATTGGTGTTCCACGTACCACCTCTAGATACCGGGTATGGATATCCGACAGTTTTCTCTTATCAACAAATGGAGTTCTTAAGGAGCTTGATCAAAGACTATGCTGGTAAAGTTAAACTTGTACTATGTGGACATTGGCATGTATGGCGTAGAGAGACATATTTTGGAGTAGATCTAGTGATCACTGGTGGAGGCGGGGCCCCACTCTCTAGTTCTGGTGGCCTCCCGGTATATCATTATACAGCATTAATACTATACCCAGATGGAACATATGAGCTTTGGCCAGTCAAGACTTACTCCGGCTATATAAGGGTTTATATGGAGAGGATCAATAGTACTTTCTACGAGTACGTGGTATTTAATAATAAGACTGATGTATATGATCATGGTGTTGAAATACCATTACGTATACCTATTAGTATATCTGGTATAGAGTATAGGCTTTACTTAAGAGCTTCTCGTGGAGAGACGCATGTATATGTATCGCGTAAGGGTTCCCAACTAGTTATACGTGTTGATGGTAGTAGTAAATGGTTCGTATATGGTGTTGGTGAAACATACACCCCAATAGACAATACTGTCACGATAAATCTACCTAGTCTACCTGACCAATTACCAACTATACAGTATTCCCTAGACGATAAAGAGAAAGAGATAATTGTTGAAACCAGTAATGTTGAAGCGTCGGTTTCTCTAGTAGTAAGTGATAAAAGTCTATCTTATTCCTCACCGTTAATGCTAGTTAGTGGTGTTCTTAAGAGCTATATACCAGTCTTTGAAGACGGCGAATACAGTATCACGTTCTACTACGTGGGATTCGATCGCGTGGTTAAAACCAGTATTAGTGTACCTGCCGATTTTTATCCTCCGAAGATAGAGGTCTTAAAACTACCGGAGTCTACCTCTAAAGACTTTACATTTACAGTAGAGGTTAGAGACCTCTCGTTGAAATGGGTAGCATTATATATTGATACTTCTAAGTTGTTCAACGAGACGGTATCTAATACCGTGTTTACTAGAGACGTCTACGTTAATGTATCGGAGTATTCGGAGGGTGTGCATTATGTTAGGGTTTTGGCTGGCGATGAACATGGACATACTAGTACATATGATGTCAGTTTTACAATAGATTATACATCACCACAGATTAGTGTATTCTTACCCGACCATCTAATTGAAGGCGAATATTATACTATGCATGTCGATGTTACTGATTTGTCGTTTGATTATTTTGAAGTATATGTCAATGGAACGTTTAAAGCAATGTATAAGGAGAGTAGCGTCGACGTACCATTAAGTATACTAGATATAGTTTTGGCTGGTAAATACAATATTACCATAGTAGCGTATGATAAGGCTGGGAATAAAGCAGTTTATACTAAGATGATAACTATAGAGAAACCAACACATACTAAATACTCTAAAACAACAACGACAACAACATCTAAATCACCCACGGCCTCAGAAACCCTTAGTTCTACTAACACTGTAACAGCAGGTGGTTATAGTGAGGAAACCCTATGGGTGATTATAGCCTTAATTATTATAGCTATAGCCATTGTGGTATCCATATTCACGGTGAGAAAACATAGTTAGTAGTCCTTATTCTATATACTTTTTAAAACACTGTAACAAATGATGATATAGTGTTATTCAGATATTTCTTACATGATAGGTTTCTGTAAACTATATATAGGAGATACATTCAGCAAAATTCTTAATTGAATGTAGGTTGAGTGTTTCTAGGTGATCCGTATGCGTAGACTCTTATCCCTATTCGTATTAGCAATATTCCTATTATCAATACTACCTGCTCTACCAGCAGTAGTTCATGCACAAACCAATATCGTTATAACACAAGACAATATAACATCCTCATCCTATTACAAGGGAGGCACTGGTACAGCAACTGATCCATGGATACTAGAGTTTGGAACATTAGACCTCGGTGGCGGACATGTGTGGATAACGAACTTCACCAGTGGATACATCGTGATCAGGAACTCAGTATTAACAAATGGCGGTGCTAACTTTGAAGGTGACTCTGTACTTAGGATCTCTGATAACGTATCAAATGTACATATAACTATTGAGAATACAGAGATCGGGCCGGCAACCGGTACAAAAGCCTTTGCAGTATTTATCTCAGCTTCTAACTCAGTAATATCTTTCGTTGGTGACACTATCCACAATGGTACTAGTAATGATTGGTGGGATGCAGTACTATGTATACAGGGTATTAGTAACACGACCATATACATTAACCAGTCAACGCTCTACTATGGTGGCCACATCATTAGGATAACAAGCTCTGATGCAGATAGCAAGATCGTGATCTATAAGTCATACCTATATGGTGTTGAAGACGATGTGAAATGGGGTACTAATTGGCGTGGCCTTGTAAGGATCGATGGCAGTACTTCTCCAGAGATCATTATTATAAACTCTGATTTCAGCGCTAAAGACTCTGCAGGATCACCAGCAGTATTTTCCGCTAGCTATACAAGTAATGTAAAATTAACTGTTATTAACTCAAGAATTCTCTATGAGGGTCTAGGATTCTATCATGCATTCTTAATATATGAAACCTCAACAACAAGCTATATAGACATTGAGGGCTTAACAGTACAGAGTGGCGCTTTATCTGGTGAAGACATTGTACATATTAAGAGTGATGCTGGTAACACACACGAGAATATAACAATAACTGGTATTCGTGGTGACTCATTTAGGTACGTACTAGGTATTAGTATTGACTCTACTGGTAATAAGATCATCTTAAAGAACATTAGTGTAACAAACATTGACGGCATAGTTAGCTCTGGAAACAAGTTAGTCTACAACTACTTCTCACTAGAAGACGTTAATGTAACAAGAGTTAATACTAAGATCGTATCTTTAGGTAATGATGGTAACGACTTTAAGAATTTCGTGATCAAAGACTTATCTGTATCAACGTATTCTGACGGTATGGATATCCGTGGTGTTGAACAAGGATTACTCGAAAATATTAGATTAGTAAACAATAATATGGGCACTGATACTTGGGCAGATGGCAACGGCATTTACTTAAACAACGTCAACAATACTATAATGAGACACTTATACTTTGAAGACGCTGGTTGGAAGA
>CAZVAW010000086.1:0-5177 GCA_964625205.1 uncultured Desulfurococcaceae archaeon | reverse complement strand
GGGATAGTGTAGGTATACTACTTTCCTCTATTCTATATAGGGGATAATAAATAAGAGAGAAGGTTGACATTCTAACCAATAAAAGAAAGAAAAAACTTTCTAAAAAGAGAAGAAAAATTTCTATGGAAGAGAAGAATTTTCTTTTAGAGTTAGGTATAGAGAGTTTAGAGAGGGACTTAATTAATACACTGGAAGAATTTGAGCACCATATAGGGAGTTTAAAATATGCAGTTAATAGGTTAAAGAAGAAACTGGAGAAGGTAATTAGGAGGGAGAGTGACCGTAGTAAAGTTCCAGATAAGATGTATTTTGTTTTGAAACACATACAAATAATCAACAGAATACTTGAGGCGTTAATAGATGAAACAGTGTCAATAACTCTTATGCTTACTCAGGAATAGCGAACCTAAATACCTCTCCTTTCAATACCAATATTCTTCTACCACAGACTGTACACTCATAAACCCAATAGTACCTATGCTCACCTACCCATACAGCCCTAACTCTAGTATTGCAACTAGGACACCAAATAAGGATTGCTTCAGGAGGAAGTGCTATAGGGTTTTCCTTACCGTCCATACGTTAATACCTAATTCCTTACACAAGTCTTGTACATCCGGATCGGGCCAATAACTAACAAACCATAGCCTTATAGGTTTCTTAGGTTTGAATTGTTCTTGATACATTTTCCTATAGAGGAGTAGTTGGCCCACTCCGGAGGGCAGTAAGTATTCCTTTACCTCTATTATGTTTACGAAGGCCTCATCTATGCAGACAGCATCTATACGCTTAGCAGTATTCTTAAGCCACATCCTATAGTAAGGATCTTCAGGTTTGGTGATCCACTTAACCTTCTTACTTACTAGCCTTACCTCAAATTGCCAATTACCATGCAGCACTCCGGAGCGCATGAATGCTAATAATGCTTCCTTTTCTCTCTCAGTATAGTGAGGGAACTTAATCACCATGGGTATACCACCTAACTATCTTAATGTTTGGTTGGCTCTCAAGAAATTCTTTCACCTTATCTCTATTTTGTGGTAAGAACCAATACCTTACACGGGAAGGTTTCCTTGCATGGGGCCATATTTCATCAACATCTACACCTTGAACTACTCCTTTAAAATAAAGTTCCATTAAAACATCCTTACAGTTATTATAATCCATATCCAATGCAACTGCAACATCTCTAGTAGTTGCCATCAATTTGGCCTTTAAGTACTCGATAATTTGTCTTTTTCTCATATAATTTCATGAAGGGGTATAGTACTAAAGGGTTTAGTACGTGACCGTTTAGTACCACTTTTTAATTAAACAATAACGACCAAGATTCGCTTATGGTGGAGGTACCTCCAATTGAAGAAGTTGTTAGATTATGGAAAGAAGGAGCTAGGGCTAGAGCAACCGTATATGCAGATAGAGCTAAGGCAGCTGCTACTAAATGGTTAGAAAATGCAAAAGCTGCAGAGGCCACATGGGAAGCTGCTATTCAAGATGCTATAAGGAGAAAAGCATTCGCTGCAGGTATAGAGGCAGCCGGAGCAGATGCTTATAGAAAAGGAATTGAAGATAAGGGAGCTACTAGGTACGCTCCGGGTATTGAAGCAGCTAGCGATAAGTATGCAAGAATAATGAGGGAAGTATTAGAAGTGATTAGGGGTGTAGAATTACCACCTAGAGGACCTAGAGGAGCACCACAGAATTACGATAGAGTTAGAGCAATTGGTGATGCACTCCATAACTGGAGAATAGCTAGGAAGACTGGGAGGTAGATAGCCTATGGTCCTCTATAGGGTATTAGAAAAGGAAGATTTCCCATTTACTGAGGATACTGACGACATTGAAATACTATACGAAAGATATATACACGAATTACAATTTGGAATTACATTCCAACAGACAGGTACTACTGCTCCTACACTTAGTGAAGCATTAGGCGTACTTTCTAAGATAGAAATTAAGCTTAGAGGATCTGTAATTACAGAAATAACCGGACAGGACTTACTAGCTTTTGATTGCCTATTCTTGCAGCATGAACCACTGTACAGCTTACCTAGTGCTGACACAGAGTATGGATACATAGAAGGGCTTAGGCTACCCTTAACTATTCCTGCCGGCTCCGGAACACTAGCCTATAGGCTATTCTACACAGCTCAAACACCAATTACAAACTACAGAATTAACATAGCTAGGGTAGAATCTGAGGAAGTAATGGAAGAGGGAATATACGCTATTAAGAGATTTGACTTTACACCTCCATCAACCGGAGCAGAGAACATTGCTCTAGATACTACATTCGATGGTGACCTACATGCATTCCTAATTTACTCAACTACCATACCAACTGCTAGCTCTACTAATGCTACAGTGAAGAAGATAATCTTAGAGAGAGGAACTACTCAGATAATGAAGTCAACTATATTTGACTTAAGAACCGCAGTAGAGTACCCAAGGGATAGCACTATTAGAGGAATAGTTGATAATTACCTACTTATTGACTTAAGAAAGAATCCTATTCCAGCTGGTGAAAGAGTAAGACTTAAAATAGTCTCTGACGATACTAACGCTGTTAGAATTATACCTATTACCAAAATAGCTAGAAGGTAGTTTTTTGCTTATTTTTTTCGTTTCTTATTAATTTCTTATGGGAGTGTATGAGCTTGAGATAGGTACACTTCCTAAGCGTGTTTTAACTAGGAATAAGAACAGAGTTCTATACGGAGTAATAAATAACAGCGAAAAGAATGTATACCTAGGATTCGATTCTAGTGTAGCAACAAGTGGAGAGAAGAAAGGTATTCTAATATCACCTAATGGAGGCTATTACATTGATAGCTCTCATAAGGGTGAAGTGTGGTTGATTGCAGAATCAGATACAGTAGTTACTGTATTTGAGGTCACTCCGGAGGAGCCATTAGAGAGGCCTATTTACGGCCCACCCATTTATGGTGTACCACCTACCGCACTAGCAAGGATTCAGGGTTATGATGGGACGGATTGGCAAAATCTTCTTGTACAAAGCGCAGATTATCCTAACTTGAGAGTTAGCGTGTACTCATCTGGCGCGAGGGCTAATGTATTTAGTGGAGCGTATGATTCGAGAGCTTCAGCAAATAATGGTTTAGTTACACAATCATTTCTTTATGGTTTTAATGGCTCTACTTGGGATAGGCTAAGAGTAGACTCAGACATGCATTTAATTGTAGCACATGGAGCAGTATGGAATACGAAGACTGGGACTACAACAGACGACTGGACAACTGCAGTTAACTGGGCCGCTACTAAATACCTTCATAAGACAATATTAATTAAGAACACAGGAACAGACAATTCAATGGATTATAGAGTCCTAGTCTATATTTACGATAACACACTTACTTACGAAGAAACAAGTGGAACACTAAATCCGGGTGATGTTGTTAAGATTGTTCTAAACAATTGGTATAGAGGTGTAATGATACAAGTAAAGTCAACTACAGCCGGAGCAGCAACAGACTATAGAATTGACTATGGAGGCTTCAAAGCTTAATCTAGATGCTAAGATAGGGAAATAATTATGGGAGTGGTATACGTATCCATTCGCTTTGATAACAAGTCTTATGAAGAGTATCAGAAAATAAAGGAGGAAATAGAGGCAAAAGTTAAGGAGATAGATCCAAATGCAGAAGTAACAGTTAGATACGAGGAGGTGTAGAATAGATGGCTCAGTATTCTTACTCTGATACACAAGCCGGAGTGTGGATAGAAAAGAATTGGAGGGGATATACTTATGCTACAACAATCAGCACAGATACATCGATAACTTGGCTTGATACAGGCTACTTAGGCAAGCTGATAAAGGTTGTTAAGTTAGAATTAGGCGGGCAAGATGCGGGTAGCAATATACGATACAAGATAACAGTGTACAATAAAAACGGAACGACTGAAACAATAAGTAGGTTTACTAGTGCTACATCGGCACTCGATAAAGTACCGCCGGGAGAATTGACAAGACAATTATCACAACAATCTGGGAGTGATTCTATTTGGTTATGTAGGTGTTATGATTCTACAAATGACAAATACATAATTGACCTTAAGACTCCGATTTATTGCTATGGATTAAAAGTTGAAGTATATAACATAAGTACTTCAACACAGTATGGTGTAGCTGGCGCTATAATTTACGCAGAGGTAGAAAAGCTGTAGAGGTGATGTAAATGGTAAAGGTAAAGGTCAAGATAAGGGTTAAGGAGAATAAAGTGAAGGTTTGGAATGCAGATAAGAAAGTATGGGAGGAAAGGATACTAAAACACTTTGAGCCAGACGTAGACGTGGGTTATAGCGTAGTAGAGATTAACTACGACGAAGGATGGATGATTATAGAGCTGCTCCGGAGCGAGGATCTAGAAAGGATTAAAGACAAGGTAATAGAAGTAATTGAGGAATAATGCCAGACCCAGTAACTACAGGGCTATTAGTATTTGTTGTTGGTAAGTTATTCTATCTTAGTTATAAGGTAGGTAGGTTAGAAACAAAGGTTGAGCTAATTTATAATACTATTAATAATGTATATAAGAAGGGAGGTAAGAGTAGGTAGTTATGGCTGGATTAGGTAGAAGATTAGGAGCAGCATTTAGCTATGGAACTGCACTAGGATTTGTCTTCTATTGCCTAGGAGAGTTTACTAAGCAGCTTGTAGGTATTAGTGCAGTAACTGGGCCTATTGGGTTTGCTATAGGATTTGGATGTAGTATTGGATTAGCATTAGCAGAGGATGTAAAAGAACACGCAAAAAGAGCTAAGACAGAATAACCCAATTAGCTAACTATTTATAGCTTATTACTAGACTTAGGAAGTAGACTGCATCTTTAGGTGTATAGCCTAGCTTAGCCACATACAATTCTGGATAGCGATTTAGCAGTTTGGTTAGTGCGCTCCGGAGCAGGCCTTCCTTACTTTTCTCTATGTAGATTATAGCAGAATTAGGGCCTGTTAGTTGAATTTTGATAAAGGGAGCATAGGCTAATAATTCTTCTAGCCTCATGACTAATTATGGTAGGAGAGGAATACAAAGTTATAAGAGTAGTAAAGTTGGCTGATCTTACTCCGGAAGGGACATTCAAATACTTCTACAGGGTTTGGTTCAAGTATAAGGACATTGAGGACTTTGTAGATATCCCTGTAGAGGAATATAC
>CAZVAW010000085.1:0-5300 GCA_964625205.1 uncultured Desulfurococcaceae archaeon | reverse complement strand
TCTAGATGAGAACCTAGATATCGTTGTACGTAAAGCACCTGGGCATTTAGACTCGGTTTCCAAGAAGGTAGATCTAAGGAATATACCATCAAATATAGCGTTAGGACACACCCGATACGCTAATCGTGGATGGCCTAATGAGGTTAATACTCACCCCTTACTAGATTGTACTGGTAAAGTAGCTGTTGTTGGAGATGGTTTTATCGAGAACTATGAAGTGTATAAGAAGAAGCTTGTTGAACATGGACATAAGTATGTTTCGACAACTGATATGGAGGTTTACGCGCATATAATTGAGGATAATGTTGTTAAAGAAGGCAGGGATCCCTTAGAAGCACTTGCTTTAGCTGCTCGTGATCTCCACGGTGTATACGCGATAGCTTGTCTAGTAAGTGGACGTGAAAGAATATATGCGTTGCAAATGGGTCAACCACTAGTTATTGGTATCCGGGGTGATAAAAGATGTATCTACTTATCAAGCGATATACCAAGCTTATATGGTTTTGCCGATGAGGCTCTTGTTGTAGGAGAGCATATGGCTGTTGAGATCGGCGTGGATTCTATACGTGTGGTTAAAGTCGATGATCTAAGTAGTATTGATCCTGGTCAGCTTGTGAAGAAGAGAGTTAAGTACCCGGTAGAATATGTGGGTAAAGCTGGTTATCCACATTATATGTTGAAAGAGATATTCGAGATCCCGGACGCTATTGTTATGGCTACATATTCTGTTATGGAGAAATACCTTAGATTAGCTGCTATGATCACATATGGTGCTAGAAACGTATATGTTATTGGTAATGGTACTAGTTTACATGCTGGAATGGTCTCCTCCTATTACTTCACGGAATTAGCTCGTATTAACGTGAACGTTGTAAGCGCTGCCGAGTTCCCCTATTACGCGTTAGAGAATGTTACAACGGGTACTGTCGTGATAGCTATTAGTCAGAGTGGTGAGACAAGTGATGTTATACGTAGTGTTAAACTAGCTAAAATGCATGGTGCGGTAATAATTGGTGTTACAAACGTTGTTGGTTCAAGGCTAGCGCTTGAGTCAAACGTGTATTTACCGATAGGGGCTGGGCCGGAGATAGCAGTACCTGCTACTAAGACGTTCACGTCATCACTGGCTGTCCTTTTATTGCTAGCTGGTTATACCGGCTTATATACTGGCGTGCTACAATACAATGAGTATAGAGAGCTTGTTGAAAATATACGTGGCTATGCTAGTGATTTAAAGAAGGAGATCGAGAGATACTATGTAAGGACTAAAGAGGTTGCCGAGAAACTCTATGGTTGCAGAAACGCCTATGTATCTAGTAGTGGTATAAACTACCCAATAGCTCTTGAAGGTGCTCTGAAGTTGAAAGAGGCATCGATCATACATGCTGAGGGTGTACAACTTGGCGAACTTAGACACGGGCCTCTCGTACTAGTTGGTGGAGATTATCCAGTCATAATTATTAAACCAGTTGAAGAACAAGCTCTTGAACTATATAGTAAGACTGCCCAGGAGATCCTATCTAAGAAGGGGAGGCTTGTAACTATTACACAAGACGAGGAGGGATATGATGAGCTCGTAAAAGTAATGTCTACTAATAAGTTGTTATCACCGTTAACCACGATTATACCATTACAGTTACTCGCGTATAACTTAGGCGTGAAATATGGTCGCCCAATAGATACTCCACCAGGGTTAGCGAAAGCTATAACAACCTAGTTTTTACCCTGGATACTTCTCCAGTAATTTAACTGCTAGTTCTCCACCAGCTTTCATTGGCTCTACTACTGTGTTTTCACGTGAAGAAACCTTAGCCGCATGTACTAGTATTTGCATCAATATACCTTCTCTTAAACCCACCATGGGTTTACGGTTTTTCTTTATTGATTCTATGAAATCCCCTAGTTCACGCTTATACATTTCTTCAAGCTCGAATTCATAGTTTTTCTCTATTTTCTCCCCATTCTTGACGAGTCTAACTATACCACCTAGATAACCGTCTATGTGAATACTTCCTTTCTCCCCTATTATCTCATAATACCTAACTACTTGGCCTGCAGTCCATGAACGAGTTATTATTGATACCGTGTTACCTGGGTGTATAGTGGTTAATGTAATGTTATCGTTTAAACCGGGTTTCACGTGATCACGTATAACAGCGTATATTTTCTCGGGGAATCCAAAGTACCATGTAATTAGGTAGAGTATGTGTATGGCGTTTTCATTTAATAATCCACCGGATATTCTCGGGTCTAAAACCCATTTGGGAGGCGGTATATCTCCTAATGCTACGTGTTGAAACAATATAGTTCTCCCTAGATCACTGATCATTTTCTCTAAGTCAGTGTACATGCTATGGTATCTTAGACTAAATGCAGTCATAATAACTAGGTCTGGATCGGGGTTCATGTCTGGGAGTGGCTTGAGAGACTCTAGATCGGGGCCTAGTGGTTTCTCGACAAGCACGTGTTTATGTTTCTCAACTGCTTTAACTAGTAGTGGTATATGTGTATCGGGTGGTGAAGCTATTATTACGGCGTCGACACTATTATCATCTAATAACTCGCGGGGATCACTATATGTCTTGATAGATGGGTTTTCACTCTGTGCTTTAACACGTGCTTCTCTAAGTGGGTCAGCCACAGCGACTAGTTCAGCTTCTCTAAGTGTTTTTAATACTTTAGCGTGTGTAGAGCCCATCCAACCATATCCAATAATACCTATCTTGACCGTGTCCAACTATGATCAAGCCCTAGCCAAGTATTATTGATATATAGGTATCTATTGGTGTAGTCTTTAAACGTAGCTTTAGTCTCCGAATATTTTCTTTAGGCTAGTATATGTGTCTTCAACGGCCTTGTAGGGATCACCCTTGTATGGTGGGATCTCTGCTACTAGGAAACCATTATATCTTATCTCCTCTAGTTTTCTCCTAATATTTGCCCAGTTGACATCACCAGTTAATGGTATGCCGAAGAATCCACGGCTAATATTATAGTCTTTTACATGCACTTGCAGTATTTTATCACGGAAAACATCTATCCAATGCTCGGGCAAACTATGTGGCAAGGTATTACCGACATCCAAGTATAACCCGTAGACTTCAGGGTTTAACTTGTCAAGCAATATTTTGAACTCCATGGGCCCTGCTAGAAACTTATTCCATACATTCTCTACACCCACCTTAACATTATATTTATCGGCGATCTTCTCAGCCTTCATAAGATTAACAACAGCTTTCTCGACTATCTTCTCATAAGGAATATCTGATACGGCAACGCCTGGTACTACCAGTATTGTTTTAGCGCCAGCTATTGATGCTAAATAGGATTGCATCTCAAAAACCTTGAGCGCATCATCTAAATGCTCGTCGAGAACCCAGTTAAACCTCCAATAGAGATCAGTAGCTATACTCGGTACTTGTAACTTCTTCTCCTTAGTATAATCTATGATCTCTTCCCACTTCTCATTAAAACCCCGACCCGGATATAGTTTATAGTCCTCAATACCAACTACTAGCTCAACACCCGCGAAACCAGTTGAAGCTACATGCGCTATCTTATCCTTAATATCCACTGTCTTGGGATAACACCATAGGTTAATCCCAAATAAGAACATAACACGCACCACTACAGCTGAGCCTAAATATAGGAGACGACCACGTATCTAGTAAATAAGAATTATGGAGGACAAAATTTTATCTTAGTAAAAACATGTCCCGAGATCGATTTAGTTATGCGGTTTATGTTAAAACAATTCCTGGTAGCGTAGCAGCTTCAAAGCTATTTCCTACGCTTGTATACCTTGTCTCATTATCATGATACTAAACAATATCTCATTACAGTTTTCTTTGTATTCCTTACAAATAATTATAATAATTAAACAATATTGTTAAATACTAGTTTGTCTATTTATAGACATGGTGCTTTTATGTTAAACCAAGAGGAATTTATGCAATGGATTAGAGCGTCACATACAGTCTATGATCTCTTCGAAAAACGATCCGATTTATACCCTATAGCTAGAAAATGGATCGATGAATGGTACAGAAACGGGTTCTTTAGAGTAAGAGCTGATGACCTTAAGAAACTAGAAAGTACTTTAACAAAATTAGATCATACTATCCTAAATTTAGAAGAAAATATGTGGAGAAATATATCACAACAACTCATAAGAATGTTCAAAGATACAGGAGAGTGCAGCAATATTGGTTTCGCGATAGCTCCATATTTATCTACATGGAATATACGTAGGTTTGAGGAATACTTCGGGGAAAAACAGGATTTTTCTCTAGAAGAATATTATCAATTACTAGGTGGTAAACTCGGTAGTTTAAAGGATGAACTAATGTATTTTAGAAAAATGAGCTTAGTACACGATAAGATAGAGAAGGATAAAATAAGAAGAGTATTTAATGAAGTAAATACAGAATTGTCTAAGTTATCTCGCCAGTTAGCAAATGTTGGTAAAAATGAACCTATAGGATCAATAAAAATATTACATGTCTTTGCACCACATTACTTCCCGTTGCTTGATAATGAAGTTGCATTAAATATGGGCATTAAGAAGAGAAGAGAAAAGAAGGGAATAGACGTAAATAAATATTTAACTTGGATGAGTAGACTTCAAAGGTGGCTTCGAAACTATACTGATGTTATAAAAGAGCTAGAAATGGAATGTGGCGAGTCAATTCTTAGACTTGTTGATAAAGGACTATATGTAATGTGTTCGATGAACTTAAGAGGTAAGGTTAAAGTACTTGGGTTAACGTAGCTTAACTACCATCGTAGTTTTCCACGATCTTATATCATGGTTTTAGTCTAGAACTACTATTATGGTTTAAATAAGTGATCTCACGTACTTCATTGTATTTCTGTCTTCGAAGAATATGTATGTGCCTTTTGTTCCTCGTGTTAGTAGGATTATATACCTGTTTATGAGTAGTCTATATGCTTTCCTTTGGTCTCTCTTCGCGATTTCTTTTAACGAGTACTTATCTCCCACATAATCTGTTATGACATCTGGGTTTACTATCCATTTATTATTCCTCCAAATAAGGTCTCGGCCCCAGATAACTCCCACATATTCGGCTTCAAACCCCTGTGCACCGTATACTGATGCACAGTATTTAAGCGGATCGAGTTTTCCCATCCAATATTGTGGATACTGTTTCCTCGGATCCATGAGCCAATATATTTCAAGGTTTTTACCACGATATATATCTAGATCAGATAATTTCTCACATATTCTTCTCTTTCTATTGTATTTCATACAGAGTGGGTAACCTATTCTAAGATTATCT
>CAZVAW010000084.1:0-5394 GCA_964625205.1 uncultured Desulfurococcaceae archaeon | reverse complement strand
TTTCTTTAGCGCGAGATCACTTTGATCCTTGAACGGGGTATTGTTTATCCAGTCATTTAAGTTAGTGTCTAAGGACCACATATGTAGACGTAGACTTACTCTACGGTACCAGTCTGGATTAAACCCTATATTCTCAAGATATGATTCCATGTAACGAGTCATTGTATCCTGTATGTTATGCTCATATCCTTTCCGTTTAATGTCGAACTCGAATACTGTGCCTCCATCATCTGGTTTAATATATAGGTTTAACGTTGGCTTTTCAATGATAACCTCGTCTCTACCATCGTAGTCGAAGTCAGTTTTATGTAGTATAGTGTCTACTGTATAGTAGCATGTGTTTTCCTCGGCTATTCTCTCAGCTATAATATAGTTTTCATATACAGCTTGTCTTAGATGAGAAAGGTATATTCCGCCGAATAAACCATGCCAATAGGGGTCATTACATTGTGCTAAGTAATAGTGTCTCCAAGCTTCCTCATCCCTATAGGGCATTTCAACGAGTTTTCTCCGAACCCATAACATTTTCTTATGCATATTATTGCTTTCACGATATTTGATCAAGAAGTTTCTAAAGAAACCACCACTCCATTCAAGCATTTTATCATAACTACCACTTGGCAAGTAGATCAACCCCTTAACACCATATTCACGTATATACTCGGTTGGATGTATCATCAAGACCCGATCCCTTTCTCTTCTCATACGTGATAAGAAGTCTTCAAGCCAATTACGGGCCCATTCGGGATCCTTCCATTCACCGAATTTTTCGGCATCGCTACCCCATACTATTACGCGGTCTCCCGTATCACCTGCTTTGCTCGTCATATAGTCTATGACTTCGCCACTACTCCTCCACGGTAGGATGTAGCGTAGCCCAGTATCTATGAAGAATACTTTGACACGATAACCACCCTCCTCTGTCAACCACACATAGTAGTTATCAGGCTCGCTTTTACCAGCACGATACAATGTAGAGTCGTCTATCAATACATACTCTATACCATTCTTAGCAAGAGGCTCTGGAAGCCCAGGCTCCCATACACGCTCTGGAAGCCATAATCCACGTGGTTTAAAGCCAAAGGTTTTCTCAAATAACCTTAAGTATTCTCTAACTTGCTCTACACGATCACTATATGGTAGTAGCGGTAGTATTGACTCGCCGAGACTGCCGGCGAGGAATTCGAAAGTACCATAATCACCTAGTTTAGCTATCTCGTCAACCCATTCTGGATAGTAGTCGAGCATGTATAGGAGCAGAGGACCGCTAATGTGTATGGTGAATTTTAGATCGGCGTATTTCTTGAATATGTCAAGTAATAGTTTATAGCTATTCTCATATACTCGATCATTGATCCATTTCAACTGACCAGTTGGTTGATGGAAGTGTATAGCGAATACGAAGTTTATTCTAGGCATTCCACGCCAGCCCTTTAAACAACTGCTTTAAAACAAATAAATAGTATAGAGTGGGAAAATAATGTTTGTTTCAAACGGTTGGTTAAAAACCAAGACGTTGCCTAATTACGCGTTTGATCTCTTCGCGTAGTAGCTCTGGGCTTGGTTCTGATTCTAAAACACTATCTATCTCTTCAGCTACATCGTTTAAACCATATATATCTATAAGCCATTTCTGTAGATCGCCACGACGTACGTGATAAGTTAGAGACTCTAATGGTACATAGTCTATGATATCAAGTAATTGTCTCAGTCCATGGGCTGAAAAACCAGTGTAGCTTCCATCAGCCATGTGGAAGTGGAACGCTTTCTCACTTGGAAGCACTAGTTTCTTTACAACTTCCTCTTTCTTTTCCCGGATCTTATCAGCTACCATAGAGGCTAGTATAGATAATGCTTGCACATACACAGCGTATGCTTCCGGCGCACTCTTATATGGTGAGAAATAACTATGTACTTGCTCTATACTTCCAAACTTAGTAGCTATGTAGTATAGGTGATCGCTTATTGTGAGCAGTTTCCATATCCTCTTCAACTCGGGGTTTTCTAGGGCCTCAATATAAGGCCTTAGATCAACTAGTATTTTGAAAGCGCTCCACTGCATATTATTACCTAGCCAAGCACTAAGATCGCGTTCATCGGCCCAACTAATACTAGACCATGGCGGTACATCGTATATGTCGCGGGCTGGGTATTTATCAACTACCTCGCTAGGAGTTGAAAATTCCAAGTGTCTATACTTGAGGATCTCGCCAGGCAACCATTTGAGAAACTCATGTATACCGGTCTCTGGCCAATGATGTTCGCCGAAAGTCTCGTAATCCATAGCTAGGAATATGACGTCGCCTGGTGTAGCGGCTAGCCATGAAGCATATTTATCGGCTGTAAGTGGGTATTGATCCCAGTTTCGATCGCTGAAACGATATCCTATATCATCGCTTAACCTATAGTTCCTAGTTAATACTCTTATGCCACAACCATATGCTCGGTACACATAGTTTGGGCTACGCCAACCAAGAACCCAGTCTACGCCCTCGGTTAACACTACCTTGTAGCCCATGCTATGGAAAAGACATGCTATGTCATTGTTATAGGTAAACTCTGTATTCTCGATAGATGATGGCTTATAACCAAATAACTCCTCAATTATCTTTCTATGTTCATCAACTTGTTCGCGGAGCTCAGCCCAGTCTTGTAAAGGCATGAAAGCAGCCATGCTATGATAATATGTTTGCTCGACGAGCTCAACCATACCAGTATCTACTAGTTTATGGAATAGATCGATTACCTCGGGTTTCCAACGTTTCACTTGTTCTAGGAAAACACCACTTATTGAGAAACTAACCTTGAAAGGCTTATCACTATTTTTATATCTAAGCACGTTTTCAAGTATGATCTTAGTAGCTGGTATATAGCATTTAGCCGAGGCTCTCTCGATAACAAGTCTATTAAGGTCATTATCGAATAATATCTCCTCAAGATCACGAGGCTCTATACCGCCATGTAAGCTTTTCTCAACTAGTTTTTGATAAGCATAGCGGTATAGGCGGTAGGGTTGGTGAAGCTCAAACATAAACATGATACTAGTCAAAATATCAACCAAGGTATTTTGGAAGCATATATTAAACCTAGAACTTAAAATACTATCTTCCTATCAACGAAATATCCGTGGAAGGAGGATAAAGGTTAAAAATTATTTAGATCGGCGCTTGACTATGTAGATCGCTAGCCCGATAATCACTAGAACTACAGGTATAATCACTAGTAATAGTTCAAGAGGGTTATCATTATTACTTACTGTAGCATGATCGCTTTGCCCACTGTAAACAACATTTATCTCGCTACTCGAACCGCTATTATAACCTTTTGAGGCACTAGCCATGACACCGTTTGTACTTCTTAAAACAACCCCTTTTATCCCATCAACTATAAAATCATATTCTACTCCAGCGTTATCATTAGTCAACTTTACATAATACGCAGGTAGTAATTGTTTACCGTATATTAACCAGAAAGTAGAAGTACTTATGTTATACTTCATATCACCTGCGTAGGGTACATAGTTCTTTAAATACCAGAATGCTTTATTTACAGCTATTTTCTCGCTAATATTAACATTATCTATTCTTTTAACTAGATAGTTTTCAAAGATATACTTTAGTAGATAGTAATCGGTCGTATAATCTATGGATGCTGCACCACCAAAACCAGTTACGTCAACTCTTATACTTCCACCAAGAGCAACGTATAAGTTTGGATCGTCTCTCAAAATGATTATTGGTTTCCCTTTATACATGAAGGAAAACCAGCGGTCTTTACTAGAACTGTTCTTTGATAATAGACTAATTCCCAGTTTATCTAACATGCCAGAGTATTTGTTGATCTCGTTATTAATTTTAGCTAATGTCTTATTCAATACAAGCTTCTGTGAAACCTCAGAGAGCTCATCGTAGAAAATACTTACACCAGCTGGTATTAATGTATCGTTAATACAGTATATTTTAAACGAAACACTAAACTTTCCTGAGGAGCGCCATGTTATCAAGTAGGCATTAATTTTTGTATATTTGTCTAAGGTTAAGTTATAAAGGTCATTTATGCCCACGTATACTGAGCTATCGCTAACGATCAAATTATAGAGTGAAGGATAATATGTACGTAAATAGTTAACACTGTAATCTATTAAACGTTCTCTATGTGTAGGGTCTAAGAAAACATTATAGCCGCCAATGTATGCTATCCAAGGACAATTAGCATCATTACATCCATTATAACCGATAGATTCCACGTATTCAACATTGTTTTTAATGTAATCATAATATACACCCACTCTAACACCATTGTTTCTAATGTAGTGATCAAGTGAATACATTAGAGGTAAACCATAAGTAATTGAATACTTTAAGGCCTTTGTTACTGCGTCTACATCTGGATAAACGCCATATGCGCTTATTTTCATGACCGTCAACCAACCTATGAATGCACGATCATACTCAATGCCTGAGATGTAACGAACCCATGTTGTCCGGTCATCAAATTTATATGCCCAAAGCCACGTATTTTGAGAGAACGAGGGTTTAGGAACACCATTTTCCATAGTACCCGCTGTATTACAGTCATACATTATAACCAAGGCAGGTAGTTCAGTAAAATCTTTCTCTCTAACAGCTCTTCCTACATAAGATGCTAATAGAGTAAGAGATTCACCAGGTCTTGCCCACTGTGACGGGAATCTAGCTCCTTTATACTGTACAGTACTCGAGAAACTATACATTAATACATTAGAGTCGCCGCCATGTCGTCCAAAGACTACTAATACACCATAAGGTGGTGGGTTTTCAAGATACGAATACAATGTATTACTTAACCATGCAAGATCAAAATCATGGTTAGCTATTTCTTTTATGACATCATGGACTTCCACGTTTTTATCACGCGCCTCAAGCCAATTTATTAATTCATCGTAGAAATATTGACGTGTTGTTGTCATTTGTGCCTCCTCATAAGGCGTGCATCCTACTGGACAACCAGTACAATAATTACCTCCAGAAGTCCTCATTACAACCATATAATTAGGACGAGCTCCTTGGTTCACTGTATGGGAGATCACTGGTATTCTAATTATCGGTAATAATAACATCACTATTGCAATCAGTATCAATAATTTATTTTCTATATTATGTCTCAATATACAACCACCCATACTTATTTTATTCCAAGAAAAGAAAAAAGTTACGTTATTGTTCACAGAAACCAAAAGAAATTTCTAATACTTTATTTCTTTTCAAAATTTAATGTTTAAGTTTCTTTACATAAATCTTAGCTTAGTCTTAGTATTGGTAATAATGGATTTACTATTGCTGTTAATGGTATTACAAACCATCCAGATCTGCTTCCACCATATGTTAACTCGTAGACTGTCTCATATAATGCTCT
>CAZVAW010000083.1:0-5431 GCA_964625205.1 uncultured Desulfurococcaceae archaeon | reverse complement strand
ACAATGGAGGTTATAGGTTGGGATACCACTACATTTACATTAAAGTTCTACAACACATTCTTCAACATATCATATAACTGGTTAACTCTAGATCTAACCAATGGTTATAACTTTACGAGCTTATATGGTAGAGAAATACCATTCTTAGCGTATGGTAATTATACATTACTTGAAGAGACATTAACAAGCGTGAACAATAGGACGGTATTCACTGTGTACATGGGTATTGATATAGATGTAAGTCCATGTAGAGATGGTACATTTAACGTAACAATAATAGGTGCTGCACCCAATACTGAGTATAACTTAACATTCACTTATAAGATCTATGATCTAGTCTATCATACAGAAACATTGGTTGATCCGTTAGATCCAGAATGGTTTGGTTACTTTACAGTTAGTGTAGTAACGGACATTTACGGTAAAGGCTCTACTAGCCTCTTATTGAGAGATATATATAATAGAACTAAAGTAGTCAATCTTACATGGGACGTTATCGTTTATCAGCAATTAAATGGCACTGGCTCACTCAATCTGAAATTCAAGTGGAATGGTACATTATACAATATCGTAGACAACTCAACAATATCATCATACAACTATAGTTACAAAGAATCTTATTACGAGACATACTTCTACGTCAATGCAACCTATAATGTAACTATTACAACGGTATCATATGGTGTTATCCCTAGAGGTTACTTCTTAATATCAGTGCCAGAAACAGTATTACCAGGAGATGATATAGTGGTTCAGATCTTCCCACATAAAGACTATGTCTGGGACTTAATTATAGATCCTTCAATAATGTATGAGAGAAACGAGTTAATTGGTTGGAAATTATACGTAAGACTAGTTGATCCGTTATCAAATAGAATAGTAGATAAAGTTGGAGGCTATAATATTGGGATAATGATGGAGGATCTAGATAAAGATAATAAGACTGAGGTATGGTTTGTAGTTAGCTTAAAGGCGCCATTTATATTAGGTGAAGACAAAACCTACCGTGTAGACGTTCAAATGTTCTTAGCAGTATTATCGCCGAGTACAAATATGACTGGATATGATGTTACAGATTATGGTTGTACAGTAGTAGTGGATATAAATGGTACTATTTATTGGAACGGATACAGTACAAATATAATGTTAGGTGGCGATCATCAAATAGTCACAGTGCTTGGAGTACTTGAAGCTAAGTTAGATGCCATTAAGAATGATACTGTAATACTTAAGGCTAATATCAGTGATCTAAGCAGATACATTAAAGTAAACATAACAGACTTATTAAACACAATCAATGCCACAGTATTTGAGATTAAAAATGACATGATCATCATTAAAAAGAACCTATCCACTATCATTATGAATATATCAACTATATACGATATTGTCAAGGATATAAACGGTACAATAACAATCTTAGGCAAGGATCTAAGAAGAAATCTGTCTATAGTAATATCTAATATAGAGAGTATAAACAACACACTCAAGAACTACTTAGTATGGATAGCCAACAATGTATCTGATCTCGCTACGTTAATCAATAAGACATTTAATAAGTTAGGAGAAGTTGAGGCTAATATCACAACATATATTAGTAATAAGACTTCATATCTTGAAGGCGTAATCTATGACGTACAGCGTAATATAACCACTAATATAACTATTGAGATTAATGAATTGAATAGTACATTGTTTACACTAATAAATGATAGTGTATCTAAGATATTGACAAAGATCGGGAACGTATTAAATGAACTTGGCGAAGTTGAAACCAATATCACAGCATATATTAGTAATAGAACAGGGTATCTTGTAAGCATAATTCACAATGCTAGAGATGATGTGATCACCAATATTACGATGAAGATAGAAAACGTTAATGATTCATTATACACCCTACTAATTAACATAAGAGACCTAGTTAATAAGACGTTCAGTAAATTAGATCAAGTGAAATCAGAGATCACGGAGTATATTGATGCAAAAACTTACTACTTAGAGGGCATTATCTACGATACTAGTGACGATGTAATAGCTAATATCTCTCTAAAACTAGATACTGTATATAGCAACTTATACAATTTAATTAACCTACGTGCTGACGAGTTAAAACTAATGATCAACGACAGTACACTCACTATACTAGCAGCTGTTAATGATACAAAAGTTACTATTATCAACAAGTTAAACAACTTAGAAATTTCCATAAATAAGTCATTCGCAGTAATAAATGCAAGCCTTATAAGTATTAAAACAGACTTATCAAACATAATGTCACAATTAAGCAATCTCTCTAATAAAGTAGATAATGTGAAAATAGAGTTGATCAACGTAATAAACACTACTGTAACCAATGCTAAGAATGAAGTTGTCACCCTACTATTAAACATAAACGATACTGTAAGAGTACTATTAACTGGCGCGATCAATGACATAAACAAAGCATTAGATGATATGAAGAGTTATATGGAGAATCAATTCAATACAATGACTACAACCATGACAGATGCCCTAAACAATATGAAATCAACATTAACCAACATGTCAAACACACTAATCAATACTGTAACCAGCAAGTTAGATGATATGAAATCAACTATGTCAGACAAGATCGATACAGCCACTAGTACATTAGTAACAAAGATCGATACACTAGACCGTAGACAAACAGACTCATTCAGCTCGTTAAACGGTAGCTTAACACTATTTAGTAGTATAGTATTGTTGTTAGAGGTAATCATAATAGCATTAGTAGGTTATGGTCTAGTAAGAAGACCAATAGGTTAAACCCAAACTTTTTTTCTCATACTTTCCTCTTATCCTATTATTGTATGTCTATCCTATCATATCATCTTATCTAGAGGGTTAGATGAAAGTATTCCTAATTCTATGTTTTAATGGAAAAATCATGTTTATTTCATCAATATTTACTAGGGATTAGTATGAAGGTTTTATCTAATTATGTCTCATTAGCCATAACGCTAATAATTACGATCGCCTTAACATATAGTTTTACATCCACTATAGTTAATATGGTTACTAATTTAAGGAAAGGTATTGAGAATGAGAATATACGATGTATATCTGTTCAAGTATTAAATACAACTAAGTATATTGTAATCAATAAGACGTGTTCAGGTAAACTCGTCAAAGTAATGGGTAATTATACGATCCTAGTTAATACTACTGACTTGATCGTACTAGAGACTAGTGTTTTTACCGAGTTAAAAATAATTTGTACGGAGGAGATCTATGTTGTCTAAAGGTCTTACAAATTACCCGGTTCTCGTATTAACTATTATCTCGTTACTAGCGATTAGTTATCTCTCCCTAACAATACTCGACAAAATCTATAGAGAAAATAAGGAATTTTGGGGGTATAGTTTACCGTCTAAAATCAAGTATTATGTATTTGATAACTCGCTATATGTATCCATAGATCCCCCGATCTATAGGTTTATCGAAGAGGTTATAATATATAGTAATGGTTCAAGTTCTACATATAAGATCTTCGAAACAAACGGTTTTTATGGCCCTCTTATAATCCCGGATAATGTTTCGAAGATAGTACTGGTTGGTTATAAAAATAAACCAATACTACTAGATATCCTAGTGTCCAGATATGTAAAGGATAAGCTTAGACATAGTTTTAAACAATACCTACCTCCTAGTGTAAAAATTACTATTGGTTCACGAAACTGGCATTACTTGTTATCAATGAATAGTAGTAATCGTTTCTACATCTTAGAACCCATTATTTACCATACATACATTAACGTTACAAGAAATAAAACGTACATTATACAAGGAAATTATGTGTTAACAAGCGATCTTCTTCATAATCGTTATTCAATTTATAATACAACATTAACTAACAGTACGGAAATAGATCTAAGGTTTAAAAAGCTAATCGGGATTTACGGATCTGTTTCTGAGTATAGGTCATATATGTTAAACATCTACAGTTATAAAAACTATACATTAACACCTATATACTCATCTATTTCAAGAGTAGTAACTAGTAACCCTATGCACATAACGTATAGAATTCCTCTCGGAAAAATAAGTACTGATAAAAGCGTCTTATTGAATATGTGCATAGGTGTTAGTTTCAACCAATTTGAAGTAAGAGACGTATACGGGAATACTTATTTAGCTGAAGCAATGGTACGTACACGGTTATCCATAGTTAACACGAGTTATAGCGTAACAATACCGCTTGGTAGTGTATTTTTCAATCTCTATAGTCAAAGTAAACAAGCATTATTCAGTAACTATACTTACTTAGACATAGGAACCTATAGCCTTACCCTGATTTTTGACTACTGGATCTATATAAAACAAGCAATTCCACCAACAACGTATGTTGTGATCAAACAAGCAGTTTATGGTGGTTTCAGTGACAATGTATATATAAGGACTTATATCTACGATAAGCTGGAGATAAACATAGGTGGTCAGCTGTTCTACTATAGACCAGTATACAATAATACGAAAGCTAATATCACTCTACATGGTCTATTAACAGTAAATGGAATAGTGTATGTAATTAATGGTTATAATGCTACATTTTTAGAGACAAGATACACTGGCAATAGTGAAGTATATATAGTGGATTATGCTAATCCAGTATCACTACTAATTTGCCCACGTTACGTTAGAATATACCCTGCAGACAATGCAAGGGTATTTATCTTAAGAGATTATAATAATAATACTGTACTTTATGGTCTCTACTTCTTTAATAAATCGATAATATACTGCTTAGACTATCTGCCAGTAATTATAGCAGACGAAGATTATATCGTTTTAGAAAATGCCTCCGATCAAGTATATATTTTAGAAACATTAGAAAACACTTATTTACTACATGGTAACAACTTATCTACTACTAAAATACGTGAATTACATGGATTCATACTGTACAAAGATGTGGAATACGAGTATCCGGTATTAATTGTAGATAATATGGTTAATGTAAGCGGGTTAATAATAGTGAAATACGTTGATAATAAAACACAATGTTTTAACTTTGCATCAGGCGAAAACATATTCAACCTACGTAATATGATCATTAGGGAAATAGAGGTAATCGTGAATAACAACGTTAAGGGACAATTAATATTCTCGATAACCAACGATAAACCGATTGCCATGTTCAGTTCTAACCAAGTTGTTCTCGTAGATAGTTATGAAAGAATATGGATATTAGATACTAGTTTCGCTATCGCTTGGTTAGGGAATAGTTATGTAATTACCTAATCATTAATAGTTTCGCCCAAGTCACGACAATATAAAGATTAATGGTAAAACTAGAGGGTGGAGAACATGAATGATATCATAGGGTTTATACAAGATCTTATAGTAAACGTAACAATTATTGCATGGATTATGTTCTTCCTAACATGGGTTATAGGATGGGCTATAA
>CAZVAW010000082.1:0-5432 GCA_964625205.1 uncultured Desulfurococcaceae archaeon | reverse complement strand
AGGATCAAGATCGTAGAGTATGAGTTCAAGAATATATCCTTCAAGGGTAAGACCTGCATTTCTAGCTTCTTCCTCAAGTCTCTCAACTATAGTGCGTGGAAGTCTAATACTTACTGTATCATTCACTAAGACTACACCTAGAATATTATATGGGGTTAAAACCTAATAAAAACCAGCAAAGCTTACTAGCTATTATCCAGAACCTTTGAGTAAAGACAGATGTGAATGGAAGCTTCTATAAACGATTTTATTCTTATACTTATTGATTCAAAGTAATTACTGTGAACGTATCTTCAGCAATATATACTATGACACGGTAAGAGTAAAGAACTCTAAATAATTTTAAAATCCTATATCATTTATATAGGGTGGTTATTAGTGAATTTTAGAATTAAGGAGTTAACCTCGATCACGGTGGTATTTTTAGTTATTATTTCTAGCTTAGTCACTCCATATAGTTATTCAAATCAAGTATCTCCAATAATTAATGTTTATGAAAGTAAGCATGCAAAGGCTATTAAGTTAAGTGATCTTATCAATACTACTCTTCCTATACTCTTTGTTTACCCATACATAGATCAAGAGTTAATCGCTGTATTAACACTATATTTTATCTCTTTAGGCGAGAGGTTTGATATAGATAAGGTGTTGGGTGAGGAACTAAGTACTTGGACAAAAGCTATAGATCATGATAAAGCTTATGTGTTAGAGTATGAGAAAGCAGTTTTTATTTGGACAGCGCATGGATTCTATTACTATGAATATTTAGGTAATGAATCTTTACCCTCTAAATCGTTCTACTCATTATTAGGTAAGAATCTAACTAGGTTAGCTGAATTATTAACTTATTTCTTTCAGAACAAATACTTAGATGAAAAAAGTTACATATAATGGCTCTAGTAATGGGTATGACGTGTTCTACGTGTATTTTGGTCGATATAGGCTAGCTTATCCTTTAATGATAAAAGGCATAGATATAAGCAAAGTAGATACTAGGACCTTTTCAGATAAAATTAAGGTTCAAGCTATAATTGGCTACTTACCATATATAGTTAATAGAGAAAACTTAGTATTTAACATGAGTATTT
This sequence comes from uncultured Desulfurococcaceae archaeon, assembly GCA_964625205.1. Lineage (GTDB taxonomy): Archaea > Thermoproteota > Thermoprotei_A > Sulfolobales > Desulfurococcaceae > CAZVAW01. Next base: position 4,344 of record CAZVAW010000082.1, on the reverse strand, counting down.
TTAACCAGATAAAGGATCTAGTCAGTAAAACAATAGGTAGAAAAGTAGATGAGTTATACGTCTACGACACATACTTATTGCCGTTCACCAGTAATCCCTACGTAATAGCGCCTACCCTGAAAATAGGGGTTCCGGGAGAAAATATTACTGTTAGGATCCAGATTACTGATAAAGACATTACTATTTATAATGTTACTAGGAAACCACCTAATACTACTGACTTATTCCAGATACCCTATGATTTCACTAAGATATTAGAAGAACATGCTAAAGAAGCCTTTAATACAATAATTACTATAGCCTTGGTATTTATCGCTATAATATGCTCAATAGCATTAATTGTATTCAAAATAATAAGACGTAGAAGCTGAAAAGGGTACAAAACTCTTAGCTAAAAGATACTCTAACCTTGTCATATTATTAAGTCTATTAACCATGTATGTTATCTGGGGTCATCGTGGTCATGTATAGTCGTTTATTAATTGAGATTGGGTTTGGAGTTGATCTTGTAGGCGAGGATGTACATGCTAGTATTGAGCGTGCTATTCATGATATTGTACATCGTGTCTATATACCATTCTTTAGAGAGAAAGGAATTAGTTTCGAGGAGGCCGAGGTAATAGTTGATATTTATACTCCTTACCCGGAGCGTGTCGAGGAAGCTAGAGTAGCTAATATGTTACCAGTTAAGCCGGGCCATATAATTGTGAATAAACATAGGGGTGGAGCCTTGATCAAGGGGTTGAACAATATTCTCGTATCGATTGTTGCTTTGACTATAAAGGTACCGGATAAGTGTTAGCTAGTATTGTCTTGTATATGGTGGTTTGGACGTGGTTTCTCGTGATAAGATAAACGTTGGTGATCTAAGGGTTTTACTCGATAAACTAGATGGTAGAGGGTATAAGAGGTATCGTGTACTCTACGACTATGTAATACTATATGATGGTTACCAAGGCTATTTTACGAAGATACAGGCAGACCCTTATGCTCCACCCTCGGTTTTCGAAGTAAAAATACCCCATTCCATCCATAGGCTGAGACGCGATCTACTGGATAACGTGGTTCCATTAACTGATTATATCTACCGCCTCCTCTACCGTGGTTTAAGGAGATACTGTGTTAAATGTGGATCGGGCCATAGTTGTTATCTTGGAGTACCAAGGCCAAGCCCCGCTATGTTACTTCGTAGTGGTGTTGAGATACATGGTTCTACGTTAATAACTAGGTTTTACGTGGGGTTACCAGCTCGTGGCCGGAGAATACTAGGTGATAGGGCCTACGAGGTTTTAGCCCATAATATACCTCGGGCTTTATCCTTTATACGTAGACTATGTGATATGGTTGAGGAGATCGAGGAGTATGTTAACGTGTATAATGACCATTTCTTCCTCGTAGAATGGTTGAGAGAGAATGATGGTGTAGCGTTTATAGGTGACGATAGTGTTTTACCACGTGAAACGAGTATTTCCGACAAGCCATTACGTGGGGCGAAGCCATTTAAGTCTCCAGAGAAACTAAGGCGTGTGATCAAGTTACCGAGTGGTAAGACTATATCGGGGATGGTTATACCACGTGGGTTAACGATCATTACTGGTGGCGGTTATCATGGTAAATCCACATTACTAGATACCTTGGCCGAGGCGATCTACCCACATATACCAGGGGATGGCCGTGAATACGTCGTATCATTACCACGTACTTTCTATGTTGAAGCCGAGGATCGCCGGATCATATCATGTGTAGATATCTCTAGCTTCATAGACTCTACCCGGTTACCAGTTAAAATAAACGTTGATTGCTTCACGAGCTTGGACGCTAGTGGTTCAACTAGTATGGCGGCCTCGATCAATGAAGTTATAGAACTTGGCGCTGAACTATTATTGATAGACGAGGATACCTCAGCTACTAATTTATTATATAAAGATAATGTTATGGAGAAAATACTTAGATATGAACCGATCAAGTCACTAGATAAACAAGCTAAGAGCCTTATAGAGAAGACTGGGGCTAATCTAGTGATAGTATCTAGTGCTTCCTCTACATACCTCGGGTTAGCAGATACTATCATTGTTATGGAGAACTATATACCAAGACTACTCGATAAACCATTAAAGATCACTAGATCGACCACGATCGATTATGTTGTTCCACGTAAAAGGATCTTTAGATGCGTAAAGGATCTCCAACGTATAAAGGCTAGAGGATACAAGATTATCGCTAAATACCGCGATGGTATAGTCTACGAGGTTGATCTTCGTAGAAATAAGAGAATTGTTGAGAAAGGCCAAGTAAAGATGATTGCTAAGATTATAGAGTTTATCACGAAAAACTATAATGACATACTTGTCGAGAAACTAATCATAGAGATAAATAACTTGTTTAAAGAGAGAGGATTTAGAGCATTTGTTAAAAACCCGCCACCAGACTTGACATGGGTGGACCCGGTTGATGCTATATGGGTTTTAAATAGGCTATATAATAGTATCTTTCAAATTTCTCGATGATAAACTATTTTATTTGAGAAAATTTCTTTTGCTCATTAATGCTCTCTTCTTCAATTTCCTCGGGCGTGATCTTTCCAATTTTCTTACCATGAATAGCTAACCATATAGCGTCATTTTTAGATTTATGAGCCATGATCTCACCTAAGATCAATATCTTTGATCTTACTTTTATTGTTTGCTTCACAAGATTGAGTTTTTCATTCTTTAATTCAATTTTAGGCTTAACCATTATATTTAGTGAACAGTAGCTTTAATACTAACCCTTGATACCACCCCTATCACCCCTGCAACTATTAGCTAAATTTCACTGTATATTGTGTCCCCCTTTCCCATGCCGGGATAAATGGTATGTCTTCTAATACTCTTAAGCTCCCAGAATATATCTCGCCTGGGTTCAATGTTATGTTTAATTCTCTAGTATAATTTGCATCTGGTACCTCTATCTTGATCAGTGTAATTTGTTTATCGCCCACGTTTTTAACGGTGAATTCCAGTTCAATCGCAATATATGTGGTGTTATTCACAAGTCTTGGTAGAAAAAATTCACATCTATGATCTCTAGGTACTGCTTAGCTGTAAAATTTAGATGTTCTACTACCGTAGCAGTTGTAGTTATTGTGGTGGTTAGTGTCATTGTAGATATAGACGTTGTTGTTCATGTTTTTGTCGTTGTAACTGTATTTGTAACTGTTTCCGTAACAGGAGGAATAGTTATTGGTGCTACAGTATATATTCCAAGTAAAATACCAATAATCAAACCAATAACCAATAATACTGTGGGGATCACGAGCTTAGTCATACTCGCGTTAGCCTCACAATACTCTAACATGAAGATAGGAAGTAATTATATAAAAAGATTCTGATTAAGCACTAAATACGCGATAAAATATTAAGAACAATATAACTATACATTGTAATATTTGATCAGGATAACAAGTTAACAATTGCTACTCTACGTCTTTGGTTCTTCGCATACATATTTTATTAAGTTAATAAGGTGGTTAAACGAAGCTATTATGTTTTCTTTGCTAGCCCTCTCGATCAAAGCTATTATATTATCCACACTATTGAATGCTTCCTTTGATCTAGTCAAATCATTTACTATGGATTGATCTAGATCTTTCTCTTTAAAGGCCAACTTCAACGCGTGATCCTCGATCATGTGATGCTTAAACGGATATTCAGTTAAACCACTAATAGCCATTAATAGGTTTATCACCCTTTGATCAAAACGGATCTTTAACATATAGAAGTTTTCTTCGATAACAACTTCTTCTATTTTAGAGAATCCTATGTCCTGTTGTTTTCCCTTCAATTTACTGAGTATATTTAAATACTTCTCATGTGGTGTTAACTCTTCCGAATCAATAACTAAGCCAATAGATTTCAGCCTTCTACTCAGCCTACTAAGCACAATTACGTATTCGATCAACTCATCAATACTAGGTTGTCCACCACCATGCGAAACACCAATAGTAGCTTTACACTCTATTCCTATTTTCCTTATAATACTTTTCAAAATCTTCGCATCATCACTACCCTCACATATAATGATCGATGAAAGTTTTCTCCTAATACTCCTAGCTATATTATAGAAAGCCTCCTCATAGGGTTTCAACTGGAGAACATCATCCCCCACGAGAAACACCATAAGTTAGATAATGTCTAGAAACCGTGGATCAAGCCCAAGCTTCCTCAAAGTATCCACGTCAATTTTCTCTAGAATTCTATATGATACAGCGCCATCCTCATCTTTCTCTAAGAAGAACACCCTAGTATCTATACCTATCTCCTCGGATAACTTATAGGCGAAATAAACAAGCTCAATACTATGAGT
>CAZVAW010000081.1:0-5478 GCA_964625205.1 uncultured Desulfurococcaceae archaeon | reverse complement strand
CCCCGGTGCCACCCATGGAAAACCCGATCTAAAGGAGTTGCTGGCGGCCATGGTTCAATGATTGTTTTCCGTTGTAAGGGTGGAACTCCCCAGTGCCACACCTAGGTTTCCACTGGAGAACCACGAGGCTCCCACTTTATGGCTGAGGTTTTGAGAAGGTTAAAAATAGGGTTGTCGTATTTCTTTTATTATTGGTTTAAGGTGGGTGATATTGTTTTGTCTCGTGTGAGTGGATATGTTTCTAAGAGATCTGTGGCGTTAAAGGATATTATTGATAAAGAACTTGAGCATGTCATGATTATGTTTGATAAGTGTGGTTCTAGCTCGGAGAATATTTTACTCGACGACATTGACTATATTAGGTCTATCTTGGTCGATTCCACGATTGAGGAATTGTTAACAGTTATAGGATCTTTTACCGACGGCTGTAAAGCAGTACTGTATGTTAAGCCTAAGAACGACGAATATATATACAAGTTAATAATTGAGGATGGAAAGGTTATGGAAGTCTCATATGGGTGAAAAACCCTTTCCTTATACTCTTCCTAATACCCTTGTATCTAAAGATACTATGGAGTTTCATAAAACCATATAAAGCGTATCTTAATCCGAGATACGGGTTTAATTCCCTATGAAAGGCCGTGTGTATCCATCCATGTCTCCTACTATAATAGTGTCCATGAACTATGGTTCGTCTCTCCCATGGTACATATCCATAGTTTAATCCACCGCCAAGACCCGTGGAAGCATTATAGAAACGCCAGGCAAACTTCTTTAAAGTACCACGTTTATTTCTCCCACTAATTACAACTCTTATTTCATTGAAACTATTATCGAGATAAACAAACCTAATAAATCCTAATCCATGTCTTCGCTTTTTCAACGTTATCTCCTGAACTTGTTGGTTCTCGCTATTAACTGTTCTATTGTCTCGGTTGCTAAGCCTAGTTTCTCCTTGAGTTGCTCCTTAATAAAGCGTTTACGCTTTGGCCCGGCCGGGATTTCGAGGGCCTCCCTGGCTATCTTGTAGCCGGTTTCTACAGCTCTCTTACCGCCATAGCGTTTAGCGAGTCTTCTTAAGACCAGGAACCGGCCAGATAATAGTTTCCTAGTAAACCTTATGCGGCGGCCCCTGTGGTCCACAGTATAGCCGTCTGCAAGATCAGCAATAGTCGCGGCCGTTAACAGCTTCACTTCCTTCGCGGTGTTAACCCTTGGACGAGAGATATCAGGAACAGCCTCGTAGACGCTGTCCTTGCCCCTTATAGCTTTTGACTCGAAATAAATATGTGGGAAGTAACGCCTACCTCTACTGGTTCTATTAGAGCGTCTAGACCCGCGGGATTTAGACCGTGATTTAGACTTAGAACGGGATCTACGGCGGGCCACGTCTCTCACCATTAAGAATATGCCTAGTTGTACATTGGGTCCTTCCTAGTCTCTAGCTCCCCTGAATCTATTTCTTCTTCCTCATCGTCCCATGAGAGATGATTTAGTAGTTCTCGTTTAAGCCGCTCAAGATAAGCAACTGCTTCAGAAACCTCAACATTATTAGCCTTCTTTAGATCCACTTCAACCCTAACATCATCATTAATAACCACCATAACTATCTTAATCAACCCTACCACCAAGTACCTGCTCAGCCGTCTCTTCTCCCTTCATATTACTAATGTACTCATAGAGCTTGGCCTCGACCCATTTAATGCGTCGATGAATAGTCGCTTTACTATAGGGTACTAGTTTCTCGATCTTACTCATAGAAATACCTAATAGTTTATTCATAACAAACAAGCCTATACTAATAAGCTCTTCCTCGCTAAAATGCTTCAAAATATTGAGCACACTAGAGCTTCGATCCCAGTAACGCAGCATAGTCTTTAAATCCTTAATACTAGCCTGCCGTCTAAGCTCATTATACTTCTCATACACATCATCCGGGTAATGAGTCGGATATATTTCAAGCCCATCGAGAACAGGGTACTCGTTAAACTTAAGGTCAATCTCCATGCTATAATGACTGATAACGCTATACCTCTCCTCTAAATCAATACCATAAAAGTTCCTAAGCATTTCAGCATTACTGAGAACCTACCTAACTGGCTTAGGTTTACGGCGTTTATCCTTATAACGTTTAATACTATATACTTTACTTCTGACATGAGCCTTTTTACGAATATCCTTAACAATATCATCGGCAGGACTAGTAAATACTATACCAGCAACACTCGTACGTATAATGTTATAGAAACGGACAAAAGCCCTAACACGGTCATCGGCTCAATCAAACTTATGAAGCCACCGGCCAGGGTCATCGGCTATAACATATACAAGTATTTTCTTCTGCTCAAGAGACCTCAACATCTTAACAAGTAGCGGCTGAGGCTCTAAAAACAAGTGATTCAAAACACGATCCCAGTCACCATATACCTTATAACCAAGCCATAACGCATAAGCTGTTTTACCACTCCCCTCCTTACCAAAAGCATATATACTTATAAAGTCGTTCTCATGGTATCGATCCCAGATCTCTTTATCCATCTTAATGAGGAGATAAGGCATACAAACCCCCAATAATATAATGCTTACTTTCATATTACTGAAACACTATCTAAAGAAAAAGTAGATAGAAAAGAAACGAATGAAACAAAAACTAATCAATCTTCTCAGGCTGAGGTAGCTCTAGCCCCTCACGTTTGCCATGTATGCTTATACCGGCCTCGTCGAGCAAGTCCATTATATAACTATATACGTCGATAAGCCTCTCCAGTAGTTCCTCTTTATACTCGTAGAAGCCGGGTAATAGACTACGTTTAAGCTTTTCCTTAACCCTCTCCTTATAATTCTTGTATTTACTGATATAGTAGGCCCGGGCCTTCTGCTTGATAGAACGGGGCAGTATAGCTATAAGACTATTAATAGCGCGTTCCATATCCCAAACACGGCCCTCCCAGTAACTTCTGTTAATCTCCTCCATCACGAGGTGCAGGACACGATCATAACTACTGGCTAAACCCCATGTCTGAGCAGTATAAAGCCTAAGAGCAGGCCCGCCATAACCTCCCTTCTTTCTACTCATAGGCCCCACCTTACTACTCTACTTTATTATGGCCAATACAAAACCGATGAACGCCACAATAGCTATGATCGGTAGGATTTTGATCCATACACTCGTCAATATACCCTTATACTGACCCAACTCAGAAGTCAAATAAGACTCATTCATTGACCTAAGTATTATCGGGTTAAAGCTATAGATCTGCCAATTACGGATATCCTGAGGCCTAATAACTATCTTCTCGTCAGGTTCTATAGTTGTCTCGACTATCGGCTCCTCCTCTATACGAAGCTCTTTAGCAAGCTTATCAACAGACTGGCCAGTTCTACTTGAAAGTTCCTTTAAATACTCTTCAACATTCTTAGCACACTCCTCATCATCTCTACATTCAAAACTACGGATGACCTGGCCATTCTTATCAAATACCCTGATAACACGGCCGACAACACGGTATTCACCACGCTGAAACTTCCTAATAGCAGCCATCTCCTTAGCTCTCAACAATAAAGCATATGGTAGATAGATAAACGAAATACTATTCTTTTGTGGAACATTAATCACCTTATAAACAGCTTCACCATCAAAAGGAACATCCCCATAATCACCTAGTGATAAATAGATACCGTGACGCCTCTCGGCACAGATCAGTCTAGCATTATTGTCACGACCAATAGCAACGATTATGTGATCACAATTAGCTAGTCTAACCCAATCGCCATACGTACGTTTAAACTTAAAGATATACGCCAACAATATAAACGTAAGCAGTAGAAACACAACATCAAGTATAGTACTCGTCGTAGGATCCAATCCAAGCAAAACCCATAACACAACTCATCACCCCCGGCCCGGAGCACGTGGAACCCGGCCACTACTCTCCCGAGGCTTTAAGCGAAGTCTAACTCTGGGTCTAACCCTGGCCCGGACCGCCGCCTGCTGCATAACATAGTATTGTTGCTGTTGCTGCAACTGGGCCTGTTGCTGAGAATAAATACTAGAACCACCACTATAAACCGATTGTTGCTGAGAATAAACACTACTCAATAGTTATCCCCATAGAGAAATGCCAGAAAAATAATAAACCAAAATATATAAACAATAATAATGGGAGCTCCCGTTTGAGGTTCTGGTCTTCACCGATGATACGGGACCGATGAACTCTTTCTTCTCCACTTATCCCTTCTTCTTCCATAGCTTATGTGGTCAAACTGAAATGTTTTACTCCCTATCCTGAATTCAACTTTGGAACGATTATGAGGATCCCATCCCCTACACCTTCAATACCTAGATGATCTAATTTACCTTCACGATTAAAGATAATATGTAAAAACCGATTCAGTTCTACCCCTGTATTTTGTCTTCATGATCATGTTAGTTTTCTTATTCTTGAAAACACGGCCAGCAATTTTCTTCATTTCACTAATAATAGAAGTTGTATCAATTCCTTGAGCTAAGGCTTCTCTATATAATATTCTAAGGTCATGGTGAATACTTAATAACTGGTCTAATCTTTTAGCAAAGACGATTTCATCAACAGTCTCTATGTTAAAATCATTATATTTTCTCTTCCTAACCAATAGGCCCCCTAAGGAAAATGCTATATGAAGTCGGCTATGAGGGGTAGAAGATCTTTTATCAAGGCATGGTATTTTTCAAGGTCTTTAACGAATATCTCTATGAGTTTATTTAGTTTTGCCTTTATAGTGTAGAATCCAGGGTAGTTGTAGAATGCGGCGAAGAAACATACGTAGATATAAGCAGCGACTACCTCGGGGATTCTTGGTTGTTTGTTGAAGCTGAACTTCTTGTGATACTTATCCCAAAACTCTCTAAAGATCCGGTGATGAACCATTATGATCCTGTTCCACAACGTCTTACTTAGATCATCGTATTCATAGGCTGTTCTCTCGTAGAAATAGTATAGAAGGCGCTCGTACTCTGCATAGTATTTCTCATAATCGTTAGCAGCATACATTTTACGCTCGATGATGTTGAATGTACCGTCACGTCCTGGAGACCATTGACTACGATCACGTGTCCCGCCACTATCGTCGATGTTGTCATAAAATTCATTTGTCATAAAATCCCCGTCGTCATTGTCATAAAATCTTTTCTTCGAAGCATAATGCTTCAAGGCAATAACACGGTTAATTAAACGCTGCCTTGTCTTACGATCCAGTTTAGCCCAATCAACGCCATAGAGAGAAGAAGCGATATCTCTTGGTTTCAAACCATACTCCATCAACATCTCAACAATCTCATAGTACTTTGAGGCCAAACCCTCCCCCTATCGCCACATGCTTTAGAAAATTATCACCAATACCTATCATACCCCTTAAGGTAAGTGTTTACGAAATGCTCTAAAAGCGTCCTATTATATACCCTGTAATCCTCGAAACCCGGCCTTCTATAGTACTCAAATA
>CAZVAW010000080.1:0-5563 GCA_964625205.1 uncultured Desulfurococcaceae archaeon | reverse complement strand
ATCTAATGGCTGAGGTCAAGTTAGAGGAACTAGTTACTCGTATACCAAGTTTCGACATAAGCGTGGATAATCCATTCAAAACTGAACTTTCACAACTTAAGACCGAAATACCATATAATATTGCAGTTAAAGCAGATCTACCCCCATTGATTAAAGTTGAAATCCCGGTAATAGATAAAGATATTGATGAACTAGTATATATTATCTCACAGGATATGTTTGATTTCTGGAGTAGCAGTTTCGAGGAAGTAATAGCTAGTATACCTATTTTTGAAGAAGAACTAGTAAAGTATAGTAGTGAAACTAAAGAAGCATTATCTAAAGAGATCAAGAGTAGAAGGTTAGTAAAACTAAGTGTTAAGCCCGGTAAGATCACGATTGAGATAAAAACGCCCATGCAAACTAACGTTCCTGAAGACATGCGTGATAGATATAGTATTAAGATTAGGCTTAAACGTGGGTTAACACCCGAGGTTAGGGACATTATTGAAAATAGGTTAACAAAAGAATTCAAAATCACTAGAATGATTAAGAAAATGGAGATTATACGAGATGAGAAAATTATTAATGAACTAGAGAAGCTTCTTCAAATGTTTTCGAAGAAGATAAAACATCGTTGATCAATCTATACATGTCTTTTCTCGCAGTTATAATTGATATCTCGCTATCAGATATTTTGATAACAAGTCCATCAAGTGGGTTTTCAGGAGGATCCGGGAGTGACTGGTCAGGTTTTTCTTTTCCTAGATAAACCCATTTAATTCCTTTTCGCCCATTGCTTTTTTTCTCGATTCTATACCAGTATCTCCCATAGTAATAATATCTGATTTGTTTACCATTTGATCTCTTCTTGATAACAATATGTACTGGTTTTAAATAGAATTTCTTGTCTTTAATGAGATTATTATATCTATAGATCTCGGGTAGGTAATCTGACAGTAATAAATTGATCTTCTTAATTATCTCTTCGGGTTTTCGTGTTTTTATCTTTAATATGTATTCCTCCATAGCGGGTCAGCCCATGGGAGTTCAATCACTATAGTCAGATTCCCACTTTCTTCATCCCTTTTCTATATATGTTTATTTAAAGTATTTATAGGTATCTCATAAAGCCTTATTGTGTAAGTTTAAACAATCATGTAAATATATCAATATATATTTTTGCTTTAAAAACAGTATTTTACTCCCTCATTAATGGGTTTGACAATAAATGTTCTATACCCCTTATTCTTTAAAGCCTTTACCTTACTAAAAGCCTCTTCTCCTATAAATAATCCATAAACTATGCCACCACGTCCAGCACCACTAATTTTTGCTCCAAGTGCACCTAGTTCTTTCAACATATTAACCGCTTCATCTATCTCGCGTATTGACAAACCAAGTGCTACAAGTAATCCATGATTAATATTTATTAAAGAACCCAGTTCCTCAAACTTCTTATTAATTAATAATTCACGGGCTTTATCTACTACCGCCTCGGCTGCATCATAGATGATCCGCATGATCTCGGGGTATTTATCATAAAGTTCTAGTACTTCGCGAACAATAATGCCCGTGTTTCTTTGAACACCAGTATCTATTACTATGAGGTATAAGTTTTTAGGCCAATTAACGTCAAGTTTATCGAATACTCCCTGTCTATAGTAGATTATACCTCCATAAGTTGATATAGTGTTATCTATACCGCTGGGCTTACCATGTACTATTTTCTCAGCCTCATAAGCTATTCTGTTAACAAGTTCTAGCTCTGGTTTAACACCATAATAGGTTAGAAGAGCATGTGTAAAGGATACCGCGGTGGCAGCAGAAGAGCCCATACCAGCGGCTACTGGTATTTCGGAATCTATTACTGCCTTAAACCCCTTATCTATACCTGTTTTTTCGCGGATTACCTCATATATTGTCCTAAATTGTTTTATTTGATCAGGAACCTGCTTCTCCAGATCATATGTTGCTCTTAATTGTCTTGACTCGATTACATGCCCTTCGCCTTCTAAAATAAGTGTTTTAGCATATAGGTTGACCGCTGTAGCGATAGCTGGTTTACCTTTAACGACGAAATGTTCGCCAAACAAGATGATCTTAGCTGGTGCCTGACTACATACAACGGGTTTCACGTAGAAACCACCAAGTAGTTAGCTATATAGTTTTTTAGTAATACAATATATTATCTAAAGATAAAATGCTGATAAGTAATAGAGCATTATACGTGGTGTTTAGTTATTGGTTTATGAGGAAAAGTTTTGGGAAGAGGATTACTGGTCTCGTTTTGGTACTAGTGTATGGGCTTTATTCAAGATCTCTGTTGAGCTTTTAAATATTTTGAAAGAAGATGAATGTGTACCTTATGTTAATACTGTTATACAGTTGACGAAACATATTGTTGAGAAACTTAGTGAATATGTTGAGATCGAAGAACCAGAGCCACCTGGTGCTCGTGACGCTATGCTTGTTACGCAGTTTATGAGGACATTAGCTGATTTCGCTATTGGTAAAAATCCTACGGTTACACTCGCATGGGTTTTTAGAAATGTTACATTTGAATATGTTAGGGCTAGTTTTAACACTATATATGAGAAACCAGAGCGTTTTAATTACTTGGCTTCTATACTCGATTTAAAACAGGTTTATCAACCGCCGGAGCTACTGACCGGGGGAGAGATCGATCTTAGTTTTTATCATTTAAATGGTTATCTCGAAAACCCTATTATAGAGCCCTTAGTTGAACCAGCCAGTGGTGGTAGATTTAGATATATTTTAAGAATACGTGATAAACCAGATTTCAGCAAAAGTGGGATAGGGGCATTAATAGTTAGACTTGGAATGCTTGCTTGGGAGATTCTCAGGGAGAAACCAGGTATACTTGCTATTTTCGAGACAGTTGATGCACGTTCACTATATTTTGACTTAGCACGTTCACGTATACCTGCTCGTGCAACCGAGATTGTCGAGTCTTTGGCCATCCATGTACTTGGCGATGGTAAAATATATCGTTTTAGGGAGGAGAAAGTAGAAGCCGATGGTACGATCACTTTAACGTTTGTATCAGACGAGTATAATATGGGTGTACCTATTCCTAAGTCTTGTAGAAACGTTGTATACGAGTTTAAAGGCCCTCTGGTTCATGCTTATGAGTTTTGCCAAGAAACAGATCTATTATTTAGAGAGAATAAATATGAGGTGAGTGGTGAGGCTAAGAAGAAAATGAATGTTGTAGAGTTTCTAAGAGGTATTCAACCATATTTGTTTCTCGGTGTATGGGATATGTTTTATCTTGGTGATAAATTTATATTATTCTCAAGGATATAACGTCGTTATAATGAGGTGTTTAATATGAGTACTAAACCATCATCAACGCCTCGTATTACACCTCTCGATATACTGATCAAACAAGTACAGGAGAAGATGTCGAAGATCAAGTATAAGATCATGGTTTTAAGCGGTAAAGGTGGTGTTGGTAAATCCTTTATATCCTCAATGCTAAGTCTAGCTTTAGCAGACTCGGGTTACAGAGTTGCATTATTAGACGCCGATATCCATGGTTCATCTATACCCACGTTACTTGGTATGAATGAAGCAAAATTATACGCCAGCGACGAGGGAATACTACCAGCTACTGGTCCATTAGGTGTTAAAGTTGTTGCAATAAACTTAATGCTACCTAGCCCAGACACCCCTATTGTATGGAGAGGACCTTTAAAATCCAAAGCTATCACAGAATTATTAGCTAAAGTCGCGTGGGGGGAAAACGATTTTCTTGTAATTGATCTACCACCAGGTACCGGGGATGAAGCAATAACGATCGTTCAGGCGATTAAGAATATTGATGGCGCAATAATCGTTACTGCTCCCAATGTCTTATCCGAGATCGTGGTTGCTAAAGCAATTAACTTCGTAGTAAGTAATGGTATAAGGTTATTAGGTATTGTTGAGAACATGAGCTACTTTAAATGTCCAGATACTGGTAAGATTTATTATCTACTCGGAAAAAGTACTGGCGAAGAATTAGCTAAAAAATACGGTTCAAAATTATTAGCTAAAATACCATTTGACCCATTAATAGGTGAGGCTCTCGACAAAAACCAACCATACTATACAACATACCGTGATGGTGAAGCAGCTAGAGCTATTCGTGAACTAGCATCTAAGATTGTAGAGCTTATAGCTAAGCCAAGTAATAACTAGTAACTAGGAATACAATGAGCAAATCCCCCCATTTAGGCAGGGTTGGATAGGTATATATACTCCTTTTTGCATTTCTAGTGACTGGGGGGTAATTTGTCTAACCAAGAAGTATCACCTGAGAGGAAACCAAATTGGTTAATCCTAAAAGAGGCTGCTCAAGAACTAGTTAAGATGGGGAAGACGGTATTTACTAGAAAAGAACTTACAATGTATGCTAGGAAATTAGACCCTACACGTTCTGAGGCAAGTCTTGATTTCGAGATAGACTTGGTAACTGTTAACAGCAATAGCAAGGATAAGTATAGAGACCCAGATAAATTATTCCTTTACCGTATAGATCGTGGAAGATACACGCTTTATAATCCAGAGATACATGGCTCGATCTATAGCTATATATACCAGCGTGCACCACCTATTCGTAGAGAGTTTATAAACGAAATAGTACGTGAACTTGAGTCTAAGGGTTACCAGATAGAAGTTAAACAATCAAATAAACCATTAACACCAAATATTGTCGCCAGAATCGATAATGAGAAGATCGGGGTTTGGCTCATTGATCCTATGCAGGATCCATTAACACAATTAAGGATGCTAGCCTATATCATCGGATCCACTATATTGAATAAATCATTTAATAAACACCTAGTTATACTTCCACAACCATTAATTAGTAGGATCCCATTAAGTGTACGTGATATGCTTAACAAAATAGGTGTAAAACTCGCTGTTTTAAAAGAGGAGAAAAGATATAGCATATCATTATAAGACTTTAACTTAAATACTTTCCGAATTATTAGGTACTGTTAACTCGGTTTCAAGTTTCTTCTTCAAAATCTCACGTGCTTCCTCTATTATTTTACCGACTTCATGGTCGGAGGAATAAGTAAGATCGGGGGCTTCTGGAAACGTATAGTTTATTTCCTCAAGTTTTTTAATCGAGTGTTCAAGATTAGCTATAACTAATCCTATCTCTGGAATAGTTGTTTCTGGTAGTTTCTTTAACTCGGATAATAAATTGGAAATATCACGTGCAGTTTCCTGGAATTTTTTAAGCGATAAAGCATATTCTAAACTAATAGCTATTTTCTCCAGTACTAGTTTTAAATCAGCCAACCTATTATAGATCTTATCTAGCTTAGCTATTTCAGAAGCATATTTTTTCGCTAGAAAAGTCTCGCCACGTGCCTCTAGTTGTGCAGCTACATCTAACATTCTTTTTCTACGTGTCATTATTCTATCCATTAAAACCTCTAATCTATTAATTCCTTGACGCACGTTATATATTGCATATACTGTTTCTCTTATCGGGTCTACTTTCTTCTTTTTAAAAATCATCGAGTAAATCACCTAATAGAAATATACTATGTCCAATAGTTTT
>CAZVAW010000079.1:0-5724 GCA_964625205.1 uncultured Desulfurococcaceae archaeon | reverse complement strand
CGTCTAAGCTAGAATAGCTTCTATATAAAACTTTCTATAAAAAAGGAAATCCTGTTCCGGGAGATAAATAACAGGAAAATAACTTATGGATAAGGGGTGATGACGCTTCGTCATCCCCTCCTAATAATTATTATCTACTTGTTCATATTGTTCATAGTTAGTACAGTAGGTAGTGTTGTTTCTACCAATGAATCGATCGTTAAGCAAACCAGTATTGCTCGTTTAAGGTCAAAAGTAAATATCGAAGATATAATTAATGATGTTATAAGGAGAAAAGGATTAAATCCAAAATGATCCTGTAACTCATTACATGCTTTATTATAGAGTATACATTAAGACCTCACATTATATTGAATAGTATTAGCAATAAACACGTGAGATTTACCAAGACTATATTGTATTATACTATACCATGGTTTTTATAATCTCCACACTATTTTCAACCTTAGTAGATGGTTTAATTTATACGTATATACATACCATGGCATCATTATATCCTTATTTCCATGGATTTGATAAAGAAGCACTTCAACTTATAGAGAAAGAATATGTAGGAGTATGAATACCCACATACGGTAAATGGTTTGCCACAATAGTAGTTGCTCTATACACAATGGATTATAAAGGATATAGCAACAGATACTAAAACTAAAAAAGAAAGTATACTTGTTGAGCTGATCGAGTATATGGAAAACCATTTCAACCTAAGGATAGTAGAGTAGTTAGACTCTGATCTTAGAACCATAAAAGTATCTAGCCCATGGATTAACAATGTGGTTTGAATTATAGATTTTATATCCTATTGTTCAACGAGGATCTTGTGAAGCGGAATCCAGTGTTTTGAGGCATCAAGCAGTACAATACTCTTCTTTATTTTTACTTTGAACTCCTCAGTGGTATAAGGTAGTGCTTCTATATATGGTTCTATACCCTCTTCCCATACAACACTATTTACTATATCCAGCCTCTTAGTAAACGGGATATTCTTGAAATCATCTGATACTATAATTAAATCTATATCACTATCCTCAATCCATGTTCCTTTAGCATAACTACCGAACAAATATACTTGTTTTATATGATAACCTTTTTTCTCAAGGGCATCTATGAATTTCTTAATAGCTTTAGTAACACAACTAGGGATGCTTACTGACCTCGTTTTTAACCACCTCTATAATTTTCTTCGCTAGATCAATGGCTCGTTTAGCTTCTTCTTCGTCAACCGCCTCACTAGGTAAACCATTAGCTGCATCAGGATACCTCGTTATAGTATAATATTTATTTAGTATCGGTAGTGGTTTCTCTAGATCCTGGGGTAGAGTGAAACCATGTTCTCTGAGACCGTTGTATAAGACAGTTACTCTATGGTTATGTGGTGGTGGTTTTCTAGCAACGATGAAGTATAATGCTTTTAAAGCTTTTTCTACGGCTTGTTGCGAGAAAAAAGCGGCTCTAAACCATCTCTTATTCTTAAACGCTAACTCGGCGTCAAACAAGTCTTCCTCAGCAGCTTTAATCCATAAAAGAGCTTCTTCTCTAACCATGCATCCACCTCTATGATATATCAATGACTATATCTAAAGTAAGTTTCTTCAAACCTATTTATTTAGCTCTATAGAGTTAACGCGTCTAAGACTAAATAATGTACCCAGGAATTACAAGTTTTCTTCTCCCGATACAAAATTTTATAATTACTTAGAACTAGTTTTACTCTGGAACGTAAGCACGTCTTTAACCGAGGATTATAAGTTTAGTGAACAATTAACTTGTTAAACACTTTTATTTGGATTAATTGTAGCTGTAATAATAGGTTTTTCTACGAGATAATACATGAGTAGTGATAGGGGTTTATTCATGAAAGTAGTTAATGATATTCACTTAGTCGATGAGACCAATGCTAATGTGTACGTTATTGATCTTGCCGATAAATTGTTGATTGTTGACGCTGGATTACCGGGTATGGGGGATGTTGTGTTAAGGTATATCAAGGATAATCTTCGTAGAACTGATGAAGTATTGATTGTTGTTACTCATGCTCACTATGATCACGTTGGTAGTTTAAAGGTGTTGAAAGAAAAATTGAATGCACGGGTTGCATGTCATGTGGATGAAGCTCCATATGTTCGTGGCGAGAAATACCTTGGTGGTTATAGGCATGAGCCTGTAGAACCGGATATTCTATTGAGGGATGAAGACTTATTATATGATAGGTTTAAGGTGGTACATGTACCGGGGCATACCCCTGGTAGTATTTGTTTATATGACATAGAGACACAAGCACTCTTTACTGGAGATCTTGTTTATGAGAAGCATGGGGAATTATATGAGATCCCTTATCAATACTCACTTGATCCAATGGCTAATCGTAGACAGATAATAAGGATAGCTGAGCTCGGGTTTAAGCACGTGTTGCCTAGTCATGGTAAACCAATACTAGATAATGGCTTAGTGAAATGGAGAGAGTTAGTCGAGAAACTAAAAGCTACTTAGATAGCTAGTAGCATGTAATCTTGCATTATCTAAGTGGTTTTGACAATAAACCTATTTTTGTATAATTATTCTTCGCTATAATTGTTAGAGATATAGGAGGTTTTCGGGGGATGTTCTGGAGGATCTTTGATCGGCCTCGTGTTCGTTTAATATCTACTCCTACGCCGTTAGAGAAAGCTGTCAATATTAGTCGTGAACTTGGTATTGAGTTGTATATTAAACGTGATGATGTTATGGAGCTTGCTTTTGGTGGTAATAAGGTTCGTAAACTAGAATTCATACTGGGTGAAGTTTTAGATCAAGGCTATGATACCGTGATTACACGTGGCTCATACTACTCTAACCATGTAAGGTTAACGGCGGCCGCCGCATGTAAACTAGGTTTAAACGTATATATAGTCACGTATCCACCAACTAGTGGTGCTGAGCTTAGGTATCAAGGTAATATGTTGTTGAACATAATCTTTGGAGCAGAGATCATACATGTGGGGGGCCCGAGTGAAGCTGATGAGAAAATGGTTGAGTTAAAGGAAAAGCTTGAGGAGAAAGGGTTTAAGCCATACGTTATACCAGTTGGTGGTTCTACACCTATTGGCGTTCTTGGATACGCGTTAGCGGCTTATGAGATCATGGATCAGATGCTGAAGATGGGGAAGAAACCACGCTACATAATACATGCTACTGGTACTGGTACTACGCAAGCCGGCCTCATACTTGGTTTGAAACTACTTGGTGTTAGAGGCGTTGATGTGATCGGTGTTGATATTGAGAAACATGAGGCTGAACATAAACTAGTTGATCACATTATAGAATTAGCTAATAAAGCGGCTAACCTACTTGGTTTAACTGAGGAGATCGTTAATGAGGGAGACATCGATATTGTTAGAGAATATAGTTTCGGTGGATACGGCGTAGCACCACCCGAGCTGATCGATTTCTTGAAGGAAATAGCTCGTAAAGAAGGGTTGATCTTAGAGCCAGTCTATACTGGTAAAGCTATGTACGCGTTATACGATCTAGTCGATAAAGGCGTTATTGAGAAGGGAGACACAGTAGTATATATACATACTGGTGGTACGCCATTAGTGTTCCAATTCGCCGATGAATTCCTAGAAAAGGAGAAGAGGATTCGGTGAGGGGGCCAAGTCATCACATACTCAGAGGAACTACCGATACCACATCTACTATAATATTTTAGTATATCTACTATAATATTGTTAATGTTAATTACTCAAGCCCCCATTTTAGTTTTTTACCCGCGAGTATTGTTGCTATTATTAGCCATGCTAATAGGCTTAAACTACTCATCCATAACGGGTACGCATGTGTTTGACCAGTTAATGCTCTCCCGAGGTCAACTAATGCAGTCGTTGGTATCACTACACAGTATGTCCTGATCGGCTCTGGTAGAAATGTTGGTGGGTAGAATACTGGTGGTAGTATAACCGTTAATGAATATAATGGGTTTGTCACCGCTGATATGTTCATCGGGTTCTTAATCCTCAGTATGATCGATAGCGATAAGAATAATCCTATGAAAGTAGCTAAGAACGATAACCCATAGACTAATAATAGCCCAAGTAGATCCATATCTAAACATGATGCGGCATATATTATGATCGGTATTTCTACAGCCCCGGATGTATACATGTTTCCAATAACCATACCTAGTAAATACTCTATTAAGCTCAAAGGTGAAGCTACTCTCTTCTCATACTCGCCGGTGATCCGATCCCAACCAATAGTTTGTGCTATAACGTTTAACCCAGTACCCCACCCAGATGTTATGAGGAATACTATGATCATGTGTTTCAGGGCACTAATACCGGCCCATAATGTGAATATTATCATAAAACCAACAGTATACATCACGCTCTGAGCAAGCCACATCCATTGTCTCTTAAAGAATATGTAGTTTCTATAAGCAACACCTAATATTCTCCAAATAAAACCCATTAATCCCTACCTCTCACGAGATTTAAATATACATCCTCAAGATCGGCTTCTCTCAAATCATATGTCGTGACTCCAAGCTCTTCCACAAGCCCTATGATCTCCGACCTAGTTTCACCGTAAACGATCGCTTTATCCCCAACATCCACATACCTATACCCAGTTAGCCTTAGATCTGGTGATTTTCTAATGATCGCTTTATACTTGTATGGTAGTGATTCTATAAGCTCAGCTGGCTTGCCAGAAGCTATTGTTTTACCCTTACTGATAAATACTACTTTGTCAGCGATCATTTGCGCTTCACGCATATCATGTGTAGTCATTAGTATTGTAGAGCCCTCGTTAACTACTCTACGTATAATCTTAAGTATCTCGTAACGACCCTCAACATCAACGCCCGAAGTAGGCTCGTCTAAGAAATAGATCTCAGCTGGAACAGCTAGTATTGCGGCTACGATAGTCCTCCGACGTTCACCACCACTCAATACCCAGCCCCTACGATCCCTTACGTGATAAAGACCTAGTTCTTCAAGCCATTTACGTGCTTCTCGTCTTGCATCCCAATAGCTATAGCCGTGTAGCATTAGATTGTCAACGATCATCTCCTCTGGAGTCATGTCTGGAGACATACCATATGTTTGTGGCTGATAAGAGATCCTCTTCCTAACCTCACGATACTCACGTATAACATCATATCCAGCTACACGTGCCGATCCCTTATCCGGTTTATATACCGTGGTTAAAACACGTACAGTCGTAGTTTTACCAGCACCATTAGGCCCTGCCAATACAGTCACTGATCCCTTCATGGCCGTAAAAGATACTTCTTCAACACCCCATATCCTGCCGAACTTCTTACCAATACCTTGGCACTCTATAACATTATGCATACACTGTGCCTCTCTATCATGTTTTCTCCTCTATTTAACGATAAGCATAGAAAACCTTATTAGGATGGCTCACGAAACGTGACCCTATAACATAAAGTTTTCCTAAAGGCCAGGAGAAGTTTTGGTTCAGTTCCATTTATTTAAGGCTTATCTAATAATGAATACTACATGGTGTATGATTCTTGACAGACCTTGTATTGATCGGGGTTGGCCGTGTTGGTTTTCAAACCCTAAAATACCTCTCTAATATGGGTGATTATGAAGTACTAGCTATTGACTGTGTGGATAAGTCTCGATTACTACAAAGTATAGGTGGCTCTATCGTCTTTAAACAATCATGTAAACCCAGTGAAGCTTTAGAGATAATTAGGGAGGCTAAACCACGTGTTGT
>CAZVAW010000078.1:0-5858 GCA_964625205.1 uncultured Desulfurococcaceae archaeon | reverse complement strand
CTACAAGCTCTAGTTTCGAGCCATCATACATGTAGAGACGGTATGGTATATGTATAGATTCGTATTTAAATACGCATTGACTATCTAAGCATCTAATAGATGACACAATACCTGGTGGATCAAATTTCAGTTCGTCAACAAGTTTACCATTTAGATCAAATGTTTTAAGCCGTGCCGAGGCATCTACTAAGTAATAAGCTAGTATTTTATCGCCGAAGACCCAAGCACTTCTCAACGGATACTTATTATGTTCACCTACAACTTCAACGATCTCGCCACCGGGTTTATATGCTACGATCCTACCCATACCCTCTTTATCAAACGCCAATATATAGTATTTATCACCCACATAATCTATTGGGTGAAATCTATGCTGATCATCACCGTATATTTTCTCCCAAGTACTAGGATCCCTTAAGTCACCAGCATATACTATTGATACTGACCAGCCTATACTAATTGTTATCAATGCTTTACTATGATCACTGCTTTCATCGAGTCCAATCATATAATTGGTGCTAAGGCCTTTACCCCAAACCATTTCCTCCTTACCGTTTTCGCGGAGAAAGACACGTTCAGCAGGAGCTTTTACACCATCTGGTGTTTCACCAGTTCTATAGAATCTAACATAGTAGTATTTATCCGGGCTTAACCATACAAAGTCTCCGACAACACCATATAGTTCGTCTAAAACCTCGCCAGTAGAAGGATCCATTATCCTAATAATACCCTCATCTGAGCCGGAGGAATAAGAGTATACAAGTCTATTACCGTCTTCCGGGGCGTCGATCCATTTAATAACAATATTTTCGCCGAGATCACGTGAATCTACGAGAACTTCGCGTGACCCGTCACGTTTTATTTTAACTATTTTGTATGAGTCATATTCTCTCAATAGTCCATATAGGTCTTTCTTTGTCAATACTACTTGTACATAATATGGTATCCGGTAATACTCTAGTATACGTTTAAATAATTTATCTGAGAGAACACCAAGTTCCTCATATACCCTTTTACTACGTTGTAAAGCCCATTCTCTAACCTTAGGATCATCTATATTCTCAAGCCAGAGAAACTCGTCTTCAACGCTCAAATCACGTTTCACCAACGACATAGAGTATCTATGTAGCCATATATTAAGTTAGAGTATATTGATGCCGAGAACCCTTTCTCAGATTCAGCTGTAATCCTAGGATTCATAGTACTATACTAATACTAATAAAGAATTCAATAATGTTTCAACTCAGTATTTCTTGTATCTTTTCATATATTTCCCTGATAAAATCTATTCTCGGAGCATATCTTGGTATTTCTATGTTTTGGCCTAGTTTGTAGGTTTCTTCGTAGATCTTGTTCATAACATTAATTGTTCTAGTTGAGTCGTATTTAGTGATCTGGGAAGGTATAATCTTAACTTTGTCCGCGTATTTTCTAAGTAGTTTTATCCAATCACTTATACTAGTTGTATCTGGCCATCTAGTTCCTTGTTCACGGTAACCATAGGGTACTGTTACATAGATTGTTTCTTCGAGTTTACCCCTAGTCTCCTCTACTATATTATCTAGTATTCTACGAAGGTATTCTAGTGATTTCTTTGTTGTGAAAACAACCCATATTGGTAGGTATTTCAGCTTTAATGGTAGTGTGGAACTAGATTGTTTATAGTTTTCCACAACCACTCCTCTATACTCTCCTATATTTGCTAAATACGCTATTGTGCCCAGGATCATCGTCTTGTAGAAGTTATCTAGATCGATTACTATAAACTCATAATTATTTCTACATGCGAAATCCATTACATCATCCAATAATTCTTTACGCGAACCCCATTCACTCTCGGGTTCACTGGTTTTCTCGGCCTCTTCTAACAACGATGTTGTCCATGGGTATTTCTCGATATCGAATACCTCCCTATACTTGCTTATACTTGGCGACTCCTCTATATACTCCCAATCCTCAAGGTCATCTGCTCCACCTATTTGCACATATATGTTTTCATTAAATCTAAACTGGATCCAGGGACTTGAAACATTAATGTATATGATCACTCCATTTTCACGTAAAGTTTCTTTAATAACCTCCTTATAAGTACGTGGTAGTTTCTTATAATGTATTCTTATGGTTAAATCTTTGGTTATCCACCCACGATCATGTATCGGGTCATAATGTATAAGTATATCTGCCTCCTCATCTAGTCTACGTGAAACCTCTTGGGCTAGTTCTAGTGATTCGTTGAGATAAGAATCTATATCATCGGGTTTACCCGGTTTTACGCGTTTAACTGGTGTGAGGAAATTACATGGGAGTAGTGGTGCTTTCAATATAGTTGATAGTTGGGCTGCTCCACCACTTGGTGCTCCAACCACTATATAATTATACTTATGCCTATGCTCTAGTAGAGGGTTTATCGTTATTTTTGCTTCTTTCTCAAGATCTAGTTCTAAGAACTCGTTTCTCGAATACTCTAGCTTGTATGGTTCGAGAACCGTGTAAGTATCTAGTGCCCCGGCGACTGCGTTGCATGAGAATACAGTTGCTGAGCATAATGGTCTAAAGCATTTAATAGGCATTTCCCATAACCAATGTATACTTATTATCTTTATGTTCTAAGCCAAGTTTATAGTTTATAATCGTTATGAATACCTAGTTAGCATCCCCTATATCCTATGTTGAATGATCAGAACCAAGCCCAAATCCACATATATGATTCGGTAGATTGGTCGTTCATCATCGTAGTAATAGTTAGTTTTTAAAGAGCTTAAAGTATTTACACAAAGAGTGATCTTCTTTTTCATGAGTTTATTTTGAGTCATATTTCAGTAGAGTAGACTAGGTTTCCTTCAATATACGTTTCTAGTACGTTAAGCTGTTCATCTAATACTATGAGATCGGCTTTAAAACCTGGTTTTAGTAAACCAACCTTATCTTTTTCTAGGGCGTTGATTGAGCGTGCTGGATTATATGATGCTGTTTGGATCGCCTCACATATATTGCAGCCTATATTGTGTATGTTACGTACTAGTTTATCGAGAGTGTTAAATCCTCCTACCAAGACTTTGTTTTCTCGGGTACGTGGTATGTTTTTCTCAACAACTATCTTTATACCTGCCCATTCATATTCTCCATCCGGTAAACCAGCTATAGGCACTAGATCAGATACTAGTACTACCCTATCAATACCTACATGGTTTAATAAGAACTTGAGAACTGGCTTTGACACGTGTACATAGTCTGCTATGACCTCTATATAGATAGATGGTGTTTCAAGTAAAGCTATTATGGGGCCGGGATCTCTATGGTGTATGGGTTTCATAGCATTAAAAATATGTGTGGCCTTACTTGCACCATATATGATTGCTTTCATGGTTTCCTCGTAGGAGGCATTCGTATGCCCTATGGACACCACAATATCGTTCTCTACAGAGTATTTTATCAATTCTAACGCGTTTTTCTTCTCAGGAGCTAATGTTATTTGACGTATAAGCTTGTTAGAAGAGCTAATGTATTCCTCTAGCTCCTCTATAGAGGGTTCCCTAATATACTCGATCCTATGAACCCCTCTTTTCTCAACACTTATATATGGTCCTTCGAGGTGAAGACCAAGTATACGTGATCCTTTATCTGGGGTCCATGTAGTTATAGCTTTTCCTACAGTATTACATACCCTTACTATGTCTTCGTGTGGGAGAGATATCGTTGATGGTACATAGCTTGTTATACCATGTCTTACTAGTTCACGTGATAATGCTAGTAAGTCTTCTATATCACCGTTATTCACGTCATAGCCCATGTACCCATGTATGTGAGTATCTATATAACCTGGCGCTAAGATAAGACCATCTAAGTACTTCTCCTCGCCAGAAACCCCATTGTAGGGTTCCCAGCCTATCTCACGTATATATCCATCTTCTACTACTAAGTACCCGTTATCGATTAATGTTAATGGCGTACAGATCCTTGCTTTTCTAAAAACAATTCTACTCATGAATTATCATCTCGTACTATTAGAGTTACTAAGGGATTGTTTTTGATAAGCTTAGCGCTACCCTCTTAACCTATAGAGTAACTATTATAGTGTATTAATGGCAATATATAGGATAAAAGCGTATCATATTTGACGTGGGTGTTTATTTGTGGTTAAATATGACTTGGTGGAACACGATCAATTAGGAGATGTAGCTGATGTTTTACGTGCTTCGTTTCCAGTATATAATATAATGGGTTTAACAAGCGAGTATTTAGAGAAGATTATGGAGATAGACGAGGATGTGAAAAATGGATATATCTATGGTGCGTGGGTTGACGATAGATTAGTGTCGGTAAATATGGTTGTTGAACGAAGAATATCTATATATCCATCATTCCTACCAGTAGCTGGAGTGGCTAATGTAGCTACTAAACCCGAATACCGTGGGCGAGGATTGGCAAAAAAACTCTTATCGCATGCATTAAATGATTTAATGGAAAAAGGTTTCTCTGCCTCAGTACTATTTGCTGCTTATGGTGACCCAGCTTATAGGATTTATAGGAGACAGGGATATTGTGATCTAATAACTTATTGGAATAGAGTCTGTGTATTAGATGATGTTGATCAGGCTATGAGGTTGATCGAGGATCGTTTTAGTAAATTATATGGTGAGATCAAGGTTTTAGATAAGAAAAAAGCCGAGAACTGTGCTGGTACTTTGAAACAACTCTATTATAGATTCGTTAATAAGAGGTATAGGGGATCAGTATATCGTAGTACAGCTCGTTGGCGCGGAATACTAGTGTCTAATCCTTTCGAGACATGGTTTCTTGGAGACCCGGATAATAAGGTTATGGTATTAACTGACGGTAAAGTACACGGATACTCTATACTATACTATATGCGTGACAGTGTACTCTATAGGAGTCACGATAGAAACGCTGGGGTAGTAACAGAGGTTGTCTCGCGAGATACTGAAGAGGCCAGTGCACTACTATATGCTGTTTTAAAGAAGGCAAAAGAAGACGGTATAGGGACATTGACTTTTAGATTACAACCAGATATCGAGGAGGAAATTCCTATATGTAAGAGAATAGGTTCTTCGGAGACGTTAATGTTCAAAGTATTGGATCCGAGTAAATTATTTGATGATCTCCGTAAATTTATCGAGACTAGACCTATTGATAAGATAGAGTTTGGTGTAAGGAGTAGGCAGAAAGACTATGTAGTCCGAGTATCTAATGGTAAACCCGAAATAGTATTTACGAGTAAACTAAATACAGAGATTATTATTGATGAAGCCGGGCTTCTTCGAATGCTACTTGCTACGTCAACAGCTTATGACGAGTATAGAGGCGAGTATCTAATAATTAGAAATGGTAATGTTAAGAAAACACTAGACACTATTAATGACTTCCTTAAAGGTAGGAGGAGACACTACCTATCTCTTATTGATAAATGGTAGTTATACAAAGAATTTATTTTCTTAGAAACCACTAAGTATTTTTACTCAATATTATTCCAAAAACCTATTATTGAGACAATAGAATGTACTGGGAAAATCTAGTGCGAGGGGCATTTCTATATGAATATATTGAAGAGAACGATACTAAATAAAGCTAGGCAATTACGAGGTCTCGCTTTTATCGATTATATAGAATTGCGTAAATGGTTTTTAGAAAATAGTTTTTCGCAAAAGGAAATAGAGCTACCATACACGATCACTAACGATGAACCAACGAAGCTAAAAACCCATGTATCATTAAAACCAGTTAATAATGGGAAACCATATCTCTATATCTTGGGCGATGTAGATGCCTTAGTATATGTTAATGGAAGACCTTACCACGGACTTGATCGTTGGAGTAGGAAAATAGCTTTACCTCTAGAT
>CAZVAW010000077.1:0-5953 GCA_964625205.1 uncultured Desulfurococcaceae archaeon | reverse complement strand
AGAAACAATATGGGGTGGGGTAATAAGTTGTATTGCTTTATCAGAGATCATAATATTATTATCAACTATAATGGCGAGAACCATATCAATGGCCTAAAAACTATATAATATGAACAACGTTTTAAGGATCAAACCTTGACGAAAACAGTATTAGATAATAACGAGTATAAAACCCTATATGATAGCGTGAAGTTTGGGAGATACTATATCTATTTCATGATGGTAGCGTTATTTATACTACTTATACGTAACAATCTGTTAACCCCACTACATAGTGATATTAGATCAGGTATTAGATCAGGTATAATCGGTAGCACTACTATACTCCTACTACGAGATAAGTACACGATACACATCCTAGTATTTATTTCCTTCGCGGAAACTATTCTTTATACACTCTACTGCTACAGTATTGGATTCTCTGTTGTGTTATTAAAAGAATCTATTCTAAAGATTACAAAAACCTATGCTAAAACATTATTGATCGTAATACCTCTAAGCTCTTTCTTTATTATAGCTAGTTATAATGAAGTATTAAACCATATATTATGAACGTGTAGTAAATGATCTCTATACTACGGCTAGCTATTATGTTGGTAAAGCAACTATGTTAACCATGTATATAGATGCATCCTTATACCTACTAGGTATTTCAACGCTATTACTTTATCTAAAGTCAATACAGAAAATACATGATAAAACAAGAATATCTCCCAGACTAATAGATGGGCCAAGAATAGGCTATATAGCAGTGATAACCCATGTACTTGCTTTATTAACCTCAACCAATTTCTTCCTAGAAGTGTCAATAGCATTAACACTGACATCAATATATTTAATACATATAAGGATTATCAGAACTAGGAAAAACTACAAGGCTACACAATAGAAGATAACAAGCTAATAATACCACTACAAAGCACCTAATACTACTGCTCCACTAGAAACACGCCCCTGGCACCCCTAGTGCCATCTATGGAAAACCGATCATTTGGCTGGTCGAGCCGTGGAAAACCTATGTGGAAAGGGGTGGTACTCCCCGGTGCCATACCTAGGTTTCCACTGGAGAAAATACTTTTCACGCTTTATAGTCAATATTCTATTTAGGCGTTAATGTTCATTGCATATAATACTGAATTATTACCTCATGTTATTTTCATAAAGCCTCTGATCGAGTATATGGTTATCATGAATTACGCCTCCTTAATAGTTGATAACCTAGTATGTAGTATACGTTGAATAATATTAACGGTAAAAATTCAGTGAGGTTAATATTGTAAGTGAGATCCTATAATCCATGGATAGGAAGTAGTGGTGTTAACGTAATTACGGTAAAGCTAATGTGGCAAAATACAATGATTTCTTTGTTTCATCATTAATAACTACTTAATTACTTCTCAACTGGATAATATTGTAGGTAATTAATGGTTTTTAAGGCAAGCTTAATGTGTAGAATTTTTGTGTTTTCTGTAAGTATATGTAATGATGAATACTACGGTTGTTAGTAATACATATGCTAATAGGGGATTTTCTGGTAGTGCTTTTATCAATTCAATTAATGAGATCTTAAACACGTATATTGTTATTGGTGTTGGTAATACCCAGTATAGATTAATGTCTTTTTCAACTAGTGACTTTACTTGTGAAAGTATTATTCTCCTCGTATATATGGTTCTCGTAAAACCAAGTTTTTCTTCATTAAACTCAAACGTATACGTTTTCTCATTTATTAAGTCTATTAATGTGAGACTATCAGTTGGTATCATTGTTAACCAATAACGGTTACTCTGAGCAATTAATACGTCATAGGCATTATCTTCTCCGACTAGCTCTTTTAATGTCTTATTTAACGCGTTATAGCTCCAGATCGACATATTTATCCTATTATATGTAATGTATTGAGCCCCTAAATACAAGGTATTATTATAGGATTGTAGTGCTACAACCTCGCCCTTAAACACTCTCTTATCTACGAAAACCTCGTTGATCGGATCATATACATAGAGGTATGTCAGGTTCTCCTCCGAATAAGCATCCATTACAATATAAGCTATGTAGTTGTTAAAAGCTTCTTCCTCGGTTATAAACATGTTGATCGATCCGAATTTCTCGAAAACTTTGTCGACTCTCGAGACGATAGTATTGTTCAATACTATGAAATAACCCCAAACCACGGTATCATTATATATCGTGGGCGGCGCGAGTATATTTGGTAAACCCCTCACAATATGTATTTCAAACCAATTATTAGTCAACGTTATATTTACAAGGCTAGCGTTTAAACCATCGTGTAACGTGAATAGGATCGATTTACCATATACTATGTATCTAGAAGTTATAAGTGTATAACTAAGATTAATAACCCTAGATACATAAACTGGTTCGGCAACACCACCACGTTTTACCACGAGACAGTAAACAATATTTGGTTTCTCCTTACTATTAGCTAATACGAGATAATATGTGCTATTCAGTGGTACCGCGAAGAAAGGTGTATAATTAGCTATAAATGTCTTATAATAACTCCTACTCCCTATATCTACTTCAACGATCAAACCACTATAGTATCTATTAACACTAAAAAACGGTATAACCACTTTATCGTCAATAGTAAATACCGTACCATAATCATATACATCGCCCAGATCAACAACCATATAACTAACAATAATATCAGGTATGCTCAATACTATATACGGAGTTAAAATAGCATTGATTAAAATAATTAATACCAGCAATTTGGCCGTAAAAAGACTATACACGCTTAACTTCACCTGACTTAGCATCAACTAGTATTATGTATTTGTGTTCGCCACCATTTTCGTCCAATACAATAGTGGGAATAACCCAAAACAACTTAAGTTTGAAGATAAACGTATAGTTTACACGTTTATACTCAATAGCATAACCTAACGAAACATTAACGACATGATAGGAAACGACCTTATAATATACGTTATTGCTTAAATTACTCTGAACCCACTCCCTTAAAATACCTAGTGCTTCTTGACGTGAGATCAAACTAGTTATATTGATTTTAGAGAACTCTTCTAGAACGGTTCCAAGTTCCCTACTAATTTTCACATACATTATATACGGATATCCACAAGGCACCTTAACTTCAACAAATACCCCTATTAAGTATGGTTTGTATGGAATTAAGTAATCTGGCGGTATAGCTTGAATATCATTGATTACTGGAATAAATATTATTTTACAACCTTCTCCATCATAGTATATATCTGTTTCCCCGCTAAACGGATCTCGTTTTAACATTAGATCACTTATGAACTTGTAACCCATGGCATGTAGTATTTTAAGCGTTTTACTCTTAATATGATTAAACATTGTTTTATTCTCAACATAAATAGCATAACAATTCTTCTCCAGAGTACTAGGTGAAGCATTACATGTAAGCTTATTACTGAGATCATATGCTGACCAATTCGTAAAGACAAATGCTAAACCAGTATATGCTGATATTCCGATAGAGTAGTCTCTTCCACGCTGATCCTTAAATACCACGTTATATGTTACAATAGTAGGTGGTAACTCACCTAATGCTTCACGAAAACTAGGATTAGTTATTCTCTCTACAAAAGTATTTGCAGATATTTCATCGAATCTTAAAGTAAAGTTATGACACTTTAAACCTAATTTTCCGCAAAAGTTCTCTGCTACATTTTTAAAATGTTTCT
Source organism: uncultured Desulfurococcaceae archaeon (assembly GCA_964625205.1). GTDB lineage: Archaea > Thermoproteota > Thermoprotei_A > Sulfolobales > Desulfurococcaceae > CAZVAW01. The sequence goes on along the minus strand of CAZVAW010000077.1, from coordinate 2,255 downwards.
TTCCATATCTAATGACGCTTTCCAATAATTTCTTGGCGTCATTCTCGATGTTTGTTTGTGTCCCATTAGTAATACTGGTCGTGCTCACAGTTGAAGTTCCATTAGTATAAGGTAGTATCTGTCTATTAAACCCATTATATAGTATAAGGAGTAATATGACTACTATGATAATGGATACAGACAATGGTAATGTTTTTTTCTTCATCATTACCTCCTCATCTCAATTATTTATATTATTTATTAGGGAAAATCTGAGATAGAATAGCTTTCCCACATCCCGTTGAGTAATTTATTACCATGTGATAGGCGTCCAGGTAATCATCTACATACGTATTTCTTTCTATATATGATACAATATCTTTTACAGTAATAGTATTTATCTTATCCTCTGGCAAATCGAGTTTATAGTATTTACATGAATATTCCATAAATAATTTTAACCAATCTGCTAGGTGTGAATGGTCATTAAGATAATCCCATCCTTCTTTCTCTTCTATTACGCTTTCTATTTCTGCTTTTATCTCGGCTATTTGTTTATTGTTAATGTTTATTGATGAAGAAATCGTTATTTTCCCATATACTTCTATTACTCCTTTTAATCCTCTTCTAAGTATTATTGTCTCGTAATTTACTTTACCAGGGTATAGTATTATGTTTTTAAACCCGATATAACATTTAGCTCCTGCAACTGTTACTGCTTTCATTAAGTCGTGAAACTTGTAATATGGTTGTATTTTAACTTTTACCTGGTATAGTAGATACTCAATACCATTAACCTTGGGTGATTCTACGGCTCTAGGGTCGGTGGTTGTATAACTACCTATATATCCAGCGTCGGTTAACGCTATGAAGATCATGACTCTTTTTAAGTTTTGTGTCTTAAGATCACTGGGATATATTGCTTTTTCAGGGTTAGTAATATATGCTTTTACATTACCGGCACTTCCTATTGCGTCTAAAACACTTTTAATTTGATCCTTTAAATCGCTATTCAAGGAAATTTCTATCTTAGGACTATACTCTATTTTTATCTCATTATCCTTTGTTAGTAAGTAATTATATCCTGGTTGATCCGATATGCACGTATATGTTTTTATTTCATATGGTTTTCTCTGTATAGCATTAATTACGGCGTGAGCTACGCTTCTAACTGTTACGCCGATAGAGTAAGTACATAGTTGATATGAGGGTTCAGCTTCTGAACGACCAATAAAGACAAATACTTTACTATTCACGATATACGATAAAGTCGTTGACTTATCACTAACATAAAATATCTTAACATTAACATTACTACGTTCTTGTTCAATATTAGATTTTATCTGGTTCAATGCAATAACCCAGTTCTGTGAAGTAAATTTCAAACTATTAAACCCAGGATCATAGTAAAAGACTATCTCCATACTATTTTTAGAAGGTTTCCTTGGCGCCACATCCCAACCTTGTTCTTTATTTGTCTTAGGAGTATATGTCTCGTAAACATATATAGCTACAACAGTCGCGACAATTATGATGGCTATAACAACAAGAGGTATAAAACATGCGTGCAGCTATACCTCTTGTTGTTATAGCCATCATAATTTAGGTAGTTCTTACTAGTATTTAAGTTTTATCTAATTCTTTGTTTAAAGACAGAGAATTGATATACTTGTTTGAATTGATATAATGTATATATTTGACAATACATAATCTAAGATACGTATGAAATATCTTATTAAATCACAATATCTATTACGATTTACTTGATAAGTTTAAGTGATTCAAATATTATTCGAAGTCATGTATTGTATCTTTGTATGTCCTAAATAGTTGATGATTAGTTGTTATTATATCTCTATTCTTATCTTGTCATGTATTAGTTTAAGAACTTTGTCTACTGACTCTTCTATCGTCTCTATATGAGTATTAAGTGTTAAATCGGGGTTTTCTGGTGGTTCGTAAGGATCTGAGATCCCGGTGAAGTGTTTGATTTCTCCCTTTAATGCTTTCTTGTATAATCCTTTAGGGTCTCTCTTGATACATTCTTCGAGTGGGCAGTTAACATATATTTCGAGGAATGGCGTCTCCTCCTCTATGATTTCCCTGATCATTTTCCTTGCTTCACGATAGGGTGAGACGAAGCTACATAATACTATTACGCCGTTACGTGCTAATAGCCTGGCGATCCAAGCTATTCTCCGTAAATGATTAGTTCTCTCCTCACGTGTAAACCCTGTACCGACACTTACTGTTTTACGTGCCCAATCACCATCAAG
>CAZVAW010000076.1:0-6077 GCA_964625205.1 uncultured Desulfurococcaceae archaeon | reverse complement strand
TATCGTATTAGAGGGTATAGATGGAGCTGGTAAAACTACGATCGCTAATATGCTTTTAAGATACTTAAATGGGAAGAGATATAACACCATATATACTTATGAGCCGTATGACTCATTATATGTTGAGATCCTTAAAACCAAGTATAATGAACTACGTGATGCGTATCTAGACGCCTTAACCTATGCGGCCGATCGGGTGATTCATTTAAAAACAGTAATTAAACCCTATCTTGAGAAAAACTATATAGTGATATGTGATCGCTACTTCTACAGTAGTGTAGCTTATCAATCAGCTCAGGGGGCACCGCTTGATTGGATCCTTGAAATTAATAAGTTTGCGTTAAAACCAGATATAGCCATTTATCTTGATGTAGACCCCGAAATTGGTCTAAGAAGAAGAAGGAAATTAAAATCAAGATTCCCCGAATACGAGGTATTAGATTTCTTAGTTAAAGTTAGAAATGCGTATTTAGAGCTTGTAAATAGAGGTATGCTTACACTTATTGATGCACGCAGAGAAGTAAATACGGTATTCAAAGAAGTAATTGAAATCGTTGAAAAACACCTTAATCGATCAACTTAAACATTTACTTTGGAGAAAAATATATATACATATCACGTGAAAATGTATGAAAGAAGATAATTTGAGGAAAGAAAAATGGATCTTATAACACTAATAGTTATCTTATTGTTAGTCGCAGTAATCGGTCTTATGATCGCCTATTACTTCATGATCTATAATAAGTTTCAAAGACTTAGAAATGCTGCTGAAGCCACACTTGGCCAAATAAGAGTAGCTATCAAGAAAAGACTTGATTTAGTGACTCAACTTGTAGACGCTGTTAAAAGCTATGCAAAATTTGAACGTGAGGTTTTAGAGAAGATTACTTCAATGAGAACAGCCGTGGGCAAAGCTAGTCCAGAAGAACTTAATAAAATGGAACGTGAAATGCGTGGTATAATGACAAGGTTATTTGCAGTAGTAGAAGCTTACCCGGAACTTAAGACCTCGCAAGTTGTTAGTCAATTAATGCAAGCCATTAAAGAGGTTGAGGATGAGATAGCTCGTCACCGTTATACATTCAATAACATCGTCCAACAATATAATACAATGATCGACACCTTTCCCTCAAAAATAATAGCGCAGATGAACAACTTTGCAAAAATAGCGTATTTAGAACTAGGTGTTAGTGAGACCGAGGAGAGGCCAAGAATCGAGTTCTAAGGGTGATTAGTTGATGAGCGAGTATAAACAATTATCTCTAGTTTTACTTGGAGCTATAGTGTTGTCTATTATTGGGTTTTCCTTATTCAACGCTATTCCAGCAAAGAGCAGCCCCTCCGCCGATTACAAAGCAGTATTATATCCTAATGGTAAACTAGTTGAAGTTTTCATCTATCATATTGAAGAGGATAAGAAGTATACAATGCTATATCGTTATTGGGATGCTCCTTTATCTCAACAAACTCTTGATAATCCCCATATACAATTATTATCGGTTACCTGCCCACCTGGATCAGTAGCTTATGTTAAGGATTACCAAAATAGAGTTACCATATTATCGGGATCTAATACGTATGATTCCATAATCGCAAAGAAAGCTTATCCCAATGAAGTTGGTTGTTATTTTCCAGGTAAAATACCAGCTGGCGATTATAAGGTCGTCTACGAGTATAAGATAAAACCACCTATTCAATGTGACAACGAATATTGTCATATAAACTTAATGTTAGCTAATAAACACATTTTCTACTCTTCCGTAAACATTACAATAATAGATCCGGGCAACGACATTAAAGCATACTACGTACATGTACCACTCTATAATATTGAAAGACGAGGAAACACGATCACTGTTACTGGTGAGAGTCCTGCTGACCAGATATTAGAGGTTGAATTAGTATATAGATTAAACGGAAGCTTTAATCCTTCAGGTTTTCCTAGCTATACTAGCGATGTTTTTGATACAACAAAAGAGCTCAATGAAAAATATTTATTGACATACAATAGTTTAAGGACGACATCATATGTATTACTTGGACTTATGCTAATATATCCATTGGTTCTACTCGGAATATATTATTGGAAGGGACGAGAGAAGAAATTTGTTGTACCAGAATACTTAAGCTACGTGCCTAATCCTAAGTTAAAACCCTGGCTTGTAAATCTACTCTATAAAGGCGATGCACTCACTATTGATGATGACGCATTATATGCTACTATATTAGATCTCGAGAAGAGAGGTTATATAGAAATAGATGGTGATGAAAACCATGTTGTTATAAAGTTAAAGAAAGAACCTCAGCCCGGAGAACTTGACAGATATGAGAAAGACGTATTTGATTTCTTAAAACGATATAGTAGAAATGGTGTATTCGATATAGTAAGTCTTAAGGAAAATATCAAGTTATTACCCTTAAACGAGAGAATAAAGTTATCAGAAATTGTAAGACAAATAACATATACACCCAAATGGATGAACGAACTAGGTAAAAAATATGTTACTTCGTTTAAATATAAGTTTATAATCATAGGAATAGTTATACTAACTGTAACAATACTATCGTTGCCATTCTTAGCATCTGGAGCAAATGGGATCTATGCGCCTTATAGCCTCAAATTAGCTATACCAATAGGTATTATTGGTTTTCAAAACCTTATAGCTGGAGCAGCTCCTTCTCAACTTTTTGGTAGATGGAGAGGTGATCATTATAAGGAGAAACTTGAATGGGATGCTTTTAAGAAACTATTATCTGATTTCGCGATGATCCAGAAATATGCGCCACAAGATCTAATTATTTGGAAAGAATGGTTAATATACGGCACAGCTCTTGGCGTTGGAAAGAAGGTAGCCGAGGCTATGAAGAAACTAAACGTGACTTTACCAACATCGGCATACTTCATATATGTATGGCCTCGCCACTACCGTACAGTAGTTGATAGTGTAGCGCCCAAAGGTAAAGCTGGTAAAGGAGGATTTGGAGCTGGAGGAGGATTTGGTGGCGGGGGAGGAGGAGTTAGATAATTTTTCTTTCCTACTTACCACTTTTTACGAGTAGAGATTTAATTCGATATATACGCTCTATTATTTCTAGATAGTTAATGAGTTCATGTGCCGATAAATCACCAATATCTACGCGTTCGTTTATAACACGTAATATATTCTGCTCTAGTTTATCTAATACATTCTTAATCGTCAACTCCTCCTCAATTTGCTTAGCTTCTTCCTCGGTTTTAACTAGGTAGACCTTACCGTGAACAGGGCATACTGTTTCACCGCTTTTTAGTCTAAAAAGCGGTAAATTACACCCCTTAACGGGGCAAGTCTCTGCTAACATTGTAGCGCCGCTTTTAAGTAACTCGGCCATTTTCTTAACAGGATCTACTCTACCACTCATTACTCATCACTATAGTCTTTAATTCTTACACGAGCTAGTCTAGGCGAAGCTGTTAATTAGACGTATATTTAATATAGTTTTTCTTGATTAATAACCTATTTAGCAAACTTAAGACTTGCTGATAAGGGGGTGTTTTTGCAATGGCGGGGGTTATGGATAATGAGGCCAAGTTGAAGAACGCTATGTACATGTTATTATCTATTATTAATGATGCTGGTGTACCTAGGAATATTCGTAGAGCGGCTACGCAGGCTTTAAACCAATTACGTGATGAGAGGTTATCGCCAGGGGTTAGAGCAGCTAATGCTATTAGTATATTGGATTCTATAAGTCAAGACCCGAATATGCCTATTAACACTAGGACTAAGATCTGGCAAATCATTGCTATCTTGGAAACGATCAGGGATTAATGACTGTATTTTGAAAAGGGGTCAACATGGGTTGATACGTGTACGTATACGTGGTATATCGGCTACGGCTATTTCAAAGATCCTACTTGATAGAGGCTATCAGATCGTCCAAGCTAGTAATATTATTCGTGAAAGGTTTGGGTTAGATAAAGATGTGTCCCCAGCAGATGTTACTGTGAAAGATGCTGATGAAGACGAGTTACTAGTTCTTGGTTTCTATGGTAAAGCTGATCGTGTGTATAGAGATTTAGTTGATAGCCTTGAATATGTTTTTCAATGGGTTTCACCAGTCGGGCTATACTCTATACATGTGGGGGTTGTTATCGAGAAACATGAGGATAAATGCCTGGTTGATCTAGGGCGTGTACGTGGAATACTCTATAACTGTAGACATAATGTTGGAGACAAGGTCGTTGTTAGTGTTGAGAAAGCACCAGTTAAACCAGGTGAGATAGCAAGGCTTAGTTATAGGCTTAGAATAGTTGGAGAATACGTATCATTAATACATGGTTCTACGAATATCACGGTCTCCGAACATATACGTGACCGGGGTAAACGCGAGTTCTTAGTAGCTGTTGCAGCGGCTAAACTCATAGGTACTGGTTTGGGTCTACACTTTCGTAGTAGTAGCTTGTATGCTGAGAAAGAAGATATTGAACGCGAAATAGATGTTTTGAAAAACAAGTTATCCGAGGTAATAGCTAAGACTCGTGAAACAAGTGTTGCTCCTAAAGAAGTTTATGAGGGGGAATTTATAGGTTTAATAGGCATAACTAGTCTTGCCAAACAAAAACTAGACGAGTACCGCTGCAAAGTAGTACCAACTATACGTTATCACCATATGCTTAAAACATACGGTGGTGTTTTCAACGAATTAGTTGATTTTGCTGAGAAACTGGTTGAGGAAAAACCTGAACTATCAACTACGGTGGCTAATGCTATTGAGAAATACCTTGTTGAGAAAATACTACATAGTCCACGTGTCAAAATCATACATGTTAAACCAGATGGTAGTAGAAACGAACTTACACCTGGCTATTTCCATAGGATCGAGAGAGTAGAGGGTGGTTTCCGCATAATATTAACACGTGTTATGAGAAGCAATGGCGTATATGACGGCCTAGGCGTTGAGAAGAGGGAAGGTGACATAGACTATATGTTTATCGAGACAAACAAATGGTTTCTAAGCCACAACTACTATAGAAACGGCCAGTGGATCGGGAGCTATATAAACATTAATACACCACCAGAGATACTACCCGGCGCTATAAAATACCATGACTTAACAATAGATATCATGGTAAAACCGGGTAGTGAACCAGAAGTTATAGATGAAGAAGAATTCGAGAAACAATGCAACGAGGGATTAATCAGCGAAAAACTATGTAGAGAAACAAAAGAAAAAATACGTGAGATAATCAACAACATAGATAAGTATATCTACCGACACGAGGAAACAAAACTATAAACCCGCCTTCCTAAAACTATAGAAAACAGATAACGCGGGGGTGCCCGAGCCTGGCCAAAGGGGCCGGGCTCAGGACCCGGTGGCGTAGGCCTGCGTGGGTTCAAATCCCACCCCCCGCACTCACAAGTATTAATGTTTATTTAAACACGTAAAACTATTAATGATACTACGTGGAACACCATAAATGCTACGAGCTTTCAGAAGAACTAGTATGAGGAAAAGATTCGCTACTGACGGAAAGTTAAAGAGAGGAGTAAAAGCCCTTGTATGTCACAGTATAAGGTTTAATGTTGTTAATGGCCGATTATTCATAGATTATAGAGACTGGAGAAAATATGATAGGCTTTGCAATTTAAGAAGATTACCAAAAACCAGATGTTAGGTTTTTAATTAAGATCGCTCTAAAATATTCGTTCCATATGCTTTTTCTAAGCTGAATTTACGCTAAGTATAATGAGAACATAATACAAAGCACCTAGTCTTGCTAAAATAAAATATTGATTAATCACCATAGAGATCAAGAGAACTTCCTTTATTAATCCTATTTATGCTCATAAATGGCTTATCCCTATAGCTGTAAATAAGGATACGGATATAGAAACTGGTGTTCTAATGAATAAAGTATTGATCAGACCCACTGCTAAAGACTTATTAGTAGTTGTGTATTCTCTAAAAGAGATAGAAGTAGGGAAAAGGGCCCGTCGTCTAGCCTGGTTAGGACGCCGCCCTCACACGGCGGAGATCCGGGGTTCAAATCCCCGCGGGCCCATCAAACTTATATGTTACATTAGTTCTTTATC